>CAYYJB010000036.1:3293-23435 GCA_964472135.1 uncultured Gemmobacter sp. | reverse complement strand
CCTGGGCCCCGAACACCGTGACCTGGACGGGCAACAACCGCACCCACATGGTGCGCGTGCCGGGCCCGGGCCGGTTCGAGCTGCGCCTGCCCGATGGCGCCGCGAACCCCTATCTGCTGCAGGCCGTCATCATCGCGGCCGGCCTCGACGGGGTCCGCACCGAGGCCGATCCGGGGCGGCGCTACGACATCGACATGTATGCCGAGGGCCACAAGGTGAAGGGCGCGCCGAAATTGCCGCTGAACCTGCTCGACGCGCTGCGCGACTACGACCGCGACCGCACGCTGAAGGCGATGATGGGAGAGGCGTTCTCGTCGGCCTATCTGAAGCTCAAGCATCAGGAATGGAACAGCTATTGCGCCCATTTCTCGCGCTGGGAAAGCGAGACGACCCTCGACATCTGACGCGCCCGCGCGGCCCCGGCACCGGGGCCGCGCCCGTGGGGGAGTGCTATTCCAGCGGCGTCTCGGCGCGCGCGATGTGGACCGCGAGCAGGCAGCCCGTCGGCGTGAAGGAGTTGTGCTCGGTCCCGTCGCGGTAAAAGACCATGTCGCCCGCGCGCAGGATGGTGCCGTCGCTCTCGTGCAATTCGCCCTCGAGGATCAGGAACTGCTCGTGCCCGTTGTGGCGGTGGCTGCGGGTGCGCATCCCCGCCGGCATGCGATAGACGTGGAAGCCCTCGCCCGCGGGCAGGCTGTCATCGAGTTGCAGGACACCGTCGCCGAGCGCCACCCCGTCGGGATAGACGAAGGGCGCGAAGGGGGCGGTGCGGATGTTCGCGACGCGGCGGTCGGCGGGATCGAGCGGTTTCATGGCGGAGCCTCCGGGATGCGCGCGATGATGGCGCGCCCGCGCCCCTGCCGTCAACCGCCCGCCTGGCGGGGTTTGACAGCGCGGCGCGCTTCCCCCTAGGGTTCGCGTCAAGGCCGCAGGGGCGGCGGAATTCTGGACAGGTGCGGAGGATCGGATGAAGAAGCGGGTGGCGGTGATCGGGGCGGGTCCGTCGGGGCTGGCGCAGTTGCGTGCCTTTCAGTCGGCGGCCGAAAAGGGGGCCGAGATCCCCGAGGTCGTCTGCTTCGAGAAGCAGTCGAACTGGGGCGGCCTGTGGAACTACACCTGGCGGACCGGGCTCGACCAGTACGGAGAGCCGGTGCATTGCTCGATGTATCGCTATCTGTGGTCGAACGGGCCCAAGGAGGGGCTCGAGTTCGCCGACTATTCCTTCGAGGAGCATTTCGGCAAGCAGATCGCCTCATACCCGCCGCGGGCAGTGCTGTTCGACTATATCGAGGGGCGGGTGAAGAAGGCCGGCGTGCGCGACTGGATCCGCTTTTCGACCACGGTGCGGATGGTGCGCTTCGATGCCGCGCGCAACCTCTTCGTCGTCACCGTCCACGACCTCGCGGCCGACCGGATGTATGAGGAGGAATTCGACCATGTCGTCGTCGCCTCGGGCCACTTCTCGGTGCCGAACGTGCCCGAATACCCGGGCTTCGACCGCTTCAACGGCAGGGTGCTGCATGCCCACGACTTCCGCGACGCGCGCGAGTTCGCGGGCAAGGATCTGCTGATCCTCGGCTCGTCCTATTCGGCCGAGGACATCGGCTCACAGTGCTGGAAATACGGCGCGAAGTCGATCACGGTCGCCTATCGCCACGCGCCGATGGGCTATGGCTGGCCGTCGAACTGGCAGGAGGTGCCGAAGCTCGAGCGGGTGGACGAGACGACCGCCCATTTCGCCGACGGCACCTCGCGCAAGGTCGATGCGATCATCCTGTGCACGGGCTACAAGCACCACTTCCCCTTCCTGCCCGACGATCTGCGGCTGCGCACCGCCAACCGCCTCGCGACGGCGGACCTCTACAAGGGGGTGGCGTGGGTGCACAATCCGCGGCTGTTCTATCTCGGGATGCAGGATCAGTGGTTCACCTTCAACATGTTCGACGCGCAGGCCTGGTGGGTGCGCGATGCGATCATGGGGCGCATCGCCATCCCCGCCGACAAGGCCGTGCTGCTTCAGGATGTCGCCGACCGCGTCGCGGGCGAGGATGCCGGGCAGGACGCGCATGACGCGATCCACTATCAGGGCGATTACGTGAAGGAGCTGATCGCCGAGACGGATTACCCCGATTTCGACGTCGATGGCGCGTGCGAGGCCTTCTACGAATGGAAGGACCACAAGAAGCAGGGCATCATGTCGTTCCGCGACAACGCCTATCGGTCGGTCATCACCGGCACGATGGCGCCCGTCCACCACACGCCGTGGAAGGACGCGCTCGAGGACACGATGGAGAGCTATCTGCGCAACTGATTTAGGCACGCCCCGCCCAATTTCCGGGCGGGGCGCCCAATTTGCATGCGTTTCCCGAAGCCGTTGCGCCACCTTGGTGCAAATCGGTTGCGCCGTTCACGGTCCCGTGTCTCAGTCGCCCAAAAGAAGCGCGGTCGACGCCCGATACGCGCCGTCAACAGGGAGACACACCGAATGGAAGAACAGATCGCGGCCCTCGCGGCCGAGGTGGCGACCCTCAAGGACGCTGCGGCGGCGCTGAACCGCAGCACGGCCGAGGTTTTCTACTACCTGACCATCCCGCTCATGGTGCTGATCCATGCCGGGTTCCTGTCCTACGAGATGGGCGCCTCGCGCGCCAAGAACGCGCTCGCGGCAGGCATCAAGAACATCCTCGCATTCGCCTTCATCATCCCGACCTTCTATTTCGCCGGATGGTGGATCTATTGGGCCTTCCCGACCGGCCTGTCCCTGACCGCGGGCCCGATGGGCGTATCCGGGGTCGAATACGCCAACGCCGCGGCAAGCCCGATCGGCCAGGCGATGGGTCCGAACCTCGGCGACAGCGCGACGGGGGTGTTCTTCGGCGCCTTCGCGATGTTCGCGGCGACGACCGCCTCGATCATGTCCGGCGCGCTCATCGAGCGGATCCAGATCGTGGGCTTCACCATCCTTGCCATCGCGCTCGGCTCCTTCGTGTGGATCCTCGGCGCGGCCTGGGGCTGGCACGCGGACGGCTGGCTTGTCACCTCTTTCGGCTATCACGATTTCGGCGCCTCGGGCGTCGTGCACGCGATCGCGGGCTTCTTCACCCTCGGGGTGCTGATCAACCTCGGGCCGCGGATCGGCAAGTTCAACGCGGACGGCAGCGCCAACTCGATCCCGGGCCATTCGCTGCCGGCGACGGTCGTGGGCCTCATGCTCATCATCGCGGGCTTCTGGGGCTTCCTCATGGCCTGCGTGATCTTCCCGGGCGAGGCCTGGTCGTGGTCGTCCTCGGCCTATGCCTCGATCTACGGCACGCCGCTCACGCTCTCGGCGCTGACCTTCAATATCCTGATGGGTTTCGCAGGCGGCGGCATCGCGGCCTGGATCGCGACGCGCGATCCGTTCTGGATGATGTCGGGCGCGCTCGGCGGGATCATCTCGGTCGCGGCGGGGCTCGACCTCTACTGGCCGCCGATGGCCTTCGCGATCGCCTTCGCCGGCGGCATCATCATGCCCATCGCCTCGCGCATGGTCGAGCGGATGGGGATCGACGATGCGGTGGGCGCGGTCGCGCTCCATGGGGTGCTCGGCATCTGGGGCGTGCTGGCGGTCGGGATCTTCGCCTCGGGCTATCCGGCGCTGAACGTCGAGGGGGCGGCGACGACCTCGCTCATGGGGCAGATCGTCGGGGCGGTGGTCATGATCGTGGTCGGTCTGGGCTCGGGTTATGTCGTGTCGCTGATCGTGAAGATGATCGGCCTCTTGCGGGTCCCGCGCGAGGCCGAGATCATGGGGCTCGACCGCGCCAAGGTGCCGGCAGTGGCCTATCCGGAAGTGCTCGGCGGGGCGCACAGCCCCTCGGGCGCCGCGCAGTGATCCTCGGAAGGGAGTAAGCAAGATGATCGGTTCACCCATCACCGTCTGGGAGGGCGCGGGCGCCTATTACGCCGGCAGCGGCAGCGAGGGCATATGGCTCCTCGTCGCCGTGGTGCTCTGCGTCGGGGCGCTCGTGGTTGGCGCGCGGCATGAGCACGGCGCCTATGGCAAGCTGAAATAGCCCTCGGCGGGGCCGCTGGCCCCGGCCTGCACGACCTGACGCCGACCGGTGAAAGCCGGTCGGCGTTTCCATGTCGCAGGGCGAAACATTCTTTCCCGTCACCCCAAGATCCCCATTGACGCGGCAGGGGTCTGCGTAATTGTTGTGCAACCCGGCGGGCAAACGCCGCCTGATCGGGCAGAGCCAGGGCGAGGCCCGTCGGTCCGAACCCTCGCAACGCAGACGCGACATCCCGTTCCGGCCCGGTCCGGCCGCCCGGTGCGGGCAAACAGGGGAACGCGACGCCAGAACGCCCGAGAGGCGCGGCGCCGTCCGAAAACGACAGGGGAGAACCGAAATGTCATCTGATACAACGTCCGGCGAGCTCAAGCGCGCGCTGGACTGGCGCGGCGCGTTCTGGGTCGCCGCCGGCGTGCCGCCGCTCGTGCTGTTCTCGATCGGCGGGATCGCCGGCGTGGCCGGCCAGGCGGCCTTCGTCGTCTGGATCATCTCCATGTGCATGGGCTTCCTGCAATCCTTCACCTATGCCGAGATCGCGGGGATGTTCGGCAACAAGTCGGGCGGCGCCTCGGTCTATGGCGCGACGGCCTGGCTGCGCTACGGCAAGGCCATCGCGCCGCTCTCGGTGTGGTGCAACTGGTTCGCCTGGTCGCCCGTCCTCTCGCTCGGCTGCGCGATCGCGGCGGGCTACATCCTGAACGCGCTCTTTCCGATCCCGACCGCCGAGAGCCAGGCGGTGATCGACTGGGTGGCCGCGAACGCCGCGCAATACACCGCCGCGACGCAGTCGGTCGTCGATTACATCGCCGCCAACGCGGGCACGAGCGAGGCCGACGCGATCGCGGCCGTCGCCAATGCCGACGCCATCGCCGCGCTGACGCCCCCCTTCCGGGTGTGGGAGGCCTTCGCGATCCCGGTGCCGGGGCTCGGCCTGCTGCACTTCAACTCGACCTTCGTGATCGGCGCGGTGCTGATGTTCATCATCTTCGCCATCCAGCACCGCGGCATCGCGCAGACGGCGCGCGCGCAGAAGACGCTTGCGGTCATCGTGCTCGTGCCGCTCTTCCTCGTCGGGATCGTGCCGATCCTGACCGGCTCGATCGACTGGATGAACGTCACCGACATCGTGCCCCCGACCGCCGCCTATTCCGGCGAGAACGGGAGCTGGGACATCGGCGGCTGGACGCTCTTCCTCGGCGGTCTCTACATCGCCGCCTGGTCGACCTACGGCTTCGAGACGGCGGTCTGCTACACGCGCGAGCTGAAGGATCCCAAGACCGACACCTTCCGCGCGATCTTCTATTCGGGTCTGCTCTGCGTCGTGTTCTTCTTCCTCATCCCCTTCGCCTTCCAGGGCTTCTACGGGGCCTCGGCGATGCTCGATCCGGGCATCGTGGACGGGACCGGGATCGGGGCGGCGCTGGGCGCGATGGTCAGTTCCTCTAACGTCATCGCGCAGATCTTCGTCATCCTGATGATCATGGCGCTCTTCCTTGCCATCATGACGGCGATGGCGGGATCGTCGCGCACGCTCTATCAGGGCTCGCGCGACGGCTGGCTGCCCAACTATCTGAGCCGCGTCAATGAGCACGGCGCGCCCACGAACGCGATGTGGACCGATCTCGGCTTCAACCTCTTCCTGCTCGCGCTCGCCTCGGATGTGGGGGGGTATTTCTACGTTCTCGCGATCTCGAACGTGGGCTACATCCTCTTCAACTTCCTCAACCTCAACGCGGGCTGGATCCACCGGATCGATTCGCCCCACATCCACCGGCCGTGGAAGGCGCCCACGGTGCTGATCGGCATCAACACGGTGCTCGCTTTCGTCAACGCGCTCTTCCTCGGGGCGGGCGCGAAGGTGTGGGGCTATTCGAACGCGCTCTGGGCGGGGCTGATCTTTGCGGCCTTCATCCTGCCAGTGTTCTGGTATCGCCACTATGTCGTCGACGGCGGGCGCTTTCCGCCCGAGGCGCTGGCCGAGCTCGGCCTCAAGCCAGGCGAGACGGGCGAGCGGCGCGCGGGCATGCTGCCCTATCTCGCGCTCGCGCTCGGCGCGGTGATCGTGCTGTGGTCGAACTGGTTCTTCGTGCTGCCGGGCTGAGGGTGCCCGGACGGGCATTGCACCGATGACGTCGGGGCGGCGCCGCAGGGCGCCGCCCCTTCGCTTGCTGCGCGCGCGTGCCGCGCTTGCGTGGACCGGGGCGGTTTGGCAAGGTGCGGTGACGGTCCTCCCGGAGGGGTTATTCCCCCATGGGAAAAGAAGTTGAACAAGAGGGTTGATTTTGTGCCGGCGACGGTCGAGACTGCCGGCAACGGATGGCCCATGACAGGGGGATGAAATGACCAATTCCTGGCGTTTTTCGACACTTGCGGATCGCCACCGCGCGCTTGGCTCGAATCTCGAGGACTGGTCGGGCATGGGCACCGCCTGGTCCTACGACGGCGACCCGGATGCCGAATACATGGCGATCCGCACCAAGGCGGGCCTGATGGATGTCTCGGGCCTCAAGAAGGTCCATATCACCGGCCCGGCGGCCAGCCATGTGATCGAGCGCGCGACGACGCGCAACATGGAACGGCTCATGCCCGGTAAGGCGATCTATGCCTGCATGCTGAACGACGCGGGCAAGTTCGTGGATGACTGCGTGATCTACCGCATGGGGCCCAACAGCTTTACCGTCGTGCACGGCTCGGGCCAGGGGCACGAGCAGCTGACGATGGCGGCGACCGGGCGCGACGTCTCGATCCGCTTCGACGACAACCTGCACGACCTGTCGCTGCAGGGGCCGCTCGCGGTCGACTATCTCGAGCGGCACATCCCCGGCGTGCGCGCGCTCCCCTACATGAGCCACATGCCGACCGCGCTTTTCGGCAAGCCGATCACCCTCTCGCGCACGGGCTACACGGGCGAGCGCGGCTACGAGATCTTCTGCCGCGGGCAGGACGCGCCGATGATCTGGGATCGCATCCTCGACGAGGGGCGCGCGATGGGCATCATCCCCTGCCGCTTCACCACGCTCGACCTGCTCAGGACCGAAAGCTATCTGCTCTTCTATCCCTTCGACAATTCCGAGATGTATCCCTTCGAGAACGAGGGCCCCGGCGACACGCTGTGGGAACTCGGCCTCGATTTCACCGTCTCTTCGGGCAAGGTCGGTTTCCGCGGCGCCGAGGAGCATTATCGGCTGAAGGGCAAGGAGCGGTTCAAGATCTGGGGGCTGAAGCTCGAGGGCAAGAACGTGCCCGGCAACGGCGCGCCGGTCTTCCGCAACGGGCAGAAGGTCGGGCTCGTGACGCAGGCGATGCACTCGCCGCTGAACGGCTGGACGGTCGCCATCGCCCGCCTGCCCGTCGATTGCGCCAATATCGGCACCCCGCTCGAGGTGCGCTGCGGCACGCACGGGCCGATCAAGGCGACCACCCATTCGCTGCCCTTCTACGACGTCGAGAAGAAGCGTCGCACCGCGCAGGGCTGACCCGTCAGGGCCGGGCGGGGCGCGCGCGCGCCCCGTCCGGCCATCGACCAAACGGATGCCAGAGATGACACTGACCCCCGTCACCCCCACGATCCGCAGCAGACCCGTCTATGCCCCGCTCGAACCCCGTGTCGGGCGGCTCCACCTCATCGTCGCCGATGGCGAGGGGGCCGAGGCCGTGGCCGAGATGGTCGCGCGCGCGCCCGATGCGGCCGCCCTCCTCGGCGCGGCGCATGTGATCTATTGCCCCGGCCCGAACGGCACCGATCTGTCGGATCGCCTCGGCGCGCTCGGGGCGGCGCAATTCTTCCGCGCCCCGACCATCCCCGCCCTGCTGCCGCGCCTGCAACGGGTGCTGGCGGACGCCCACATGGGCACGCAGTTCTATCTGGCCGGGACCGAGGGCCTGATCGGCCAGGCCGAGCGCGAGATCATGGCCACGGGCTTTCCCGTCGGCGCGATCCAGAAGGAGCATCGCGGATCAACCGTCAGGCGCGTGCAATGCGTGCATTGCAAGGGCATCACCGAGAACGTCGCGACCGATCCCTTCCGCTGCAGCCATTGCGGGCTGAACCTCTTTGTGCGCGACCATTATTCGCGGCGGATCGCGGCCTTTCAGGGCGTCAACATCGACGCCGAGGATCCGGGCAAGGTGCCCCCGCCCGAGGTGCGCTTCGGATGAGCGGGGTTGCCAAGCTTGCGGTCCGGGTGGCCGAGGTCGTGCCGGTCAACGAACTCGTCACGCGCTTTCGCTTCGTGGCGCGCGACGGGGGGCTCTTGCCGGCCTTTTCGGGTGGGGCGCATACGGTCGTCGAGATGGACGACCACGGCACGCGCCGCATGAACCCCTATTCGCTGATGTCCGACCCCGCCGACACCTCGGGCTACGAGATCTCGGTGCGGCGCGACGATCAGGGGCGGGGCGGATCGCTCTTCATGCACCGCCACGTCCGGCCGGGGCAGGAGATGGTGATCTCGCACCCCGTCAACCTCTTTTCCCTCGACACGCGGGCGCGCAAGCATCTGATGATCGCGGGCGGGATCGGCATCACCCCCTTCGTCGCGCAGATCGCGCAGCTTGCGCGCACGGGCGGGCGGTTCGAGCTGCACTACGCCGTCCGCAACGCCGCCCTCGGCACCTACATGGACCGCCTGACGGCGGCCCATCCCGACCGGGTGCACTGCTATTTCGACGACCGGGGCGACCGGATCGACCTCGGTCGGCTGCTCGCCACGCAACCGATCGGCACGCATCTCTATGTCTGCGGGCCGAAGCCGATGATCCGCTGGGTGCTCGAGACGGCCGAGGCGATGGGCTGGCCGCGCCTCGCGCTGCACAGCGAGGAATTCCTCGCCCCCGGCACCGGCCAGCCCTTCAGCGTCGAGCTTGCGGCCTCGGGCAAGACGATCACCGTCGGGCCCGCGCAATCGCTCCTCGAGGCGATCGAGGCGGCAGGGGTCGATGCGCCCTATCTGTGCCGCGGCGGCGCCTGCGGCCAGTGCGAGACGGCGGTGCTGCGCTGCGACGGCAAGATCGTGCACCGCGACCACTGGCTCAGCCCCGCCGAGCAGGCGGAGGGGCGCAAGATCATGCCCTGCGTCTCGCGCTTCGAGGGGCGCGCCCTCGTGATTGACCGATAGGAGACCGAGATGAGCCTTGACTTCAAGCCGGGCGAATTCAGCGACTTCTTCAGGGACGAAACCTTCAGGGGCGATTTCACCTATCGCAACTCGCCCCATCTGATCCGCCGCTTTCCCTTCCCCTTCGACCGCGACGACTACATGTACTCGGTCAACATGGAACCCCATGTGCCGGGCCGGAAGGGCACCGCCTTCGAGCACATCCTCGACGTGGACGAGCATTATGTCGCCGAGATGATCGACCGCGCCAAGGTGCTGGCCGAGGATCCGCTGCGCTGCCAGTCGCTGCCGCACATGACGCTGGCAGGATGGGATCTGCTCGAATTCATCATGGAGACGAAGGCGCGCGACTATCCGCACTGGTTCACGCTCGAACGCGCGGGCAACCGCTGGCGCTGGATCAACCGCCCGCTCGGGATCGACCAGAGTTTTACCTTCATGGACGAATCGACCCTGCCCTACGGGCCGTTCGAATACATCACCCGCCAGACGCAGGGCGACTGGACGCTTCAGGACGAGCGCGACGGCACGCTGTGGATGGATGCGGGCATCGCGACCTCGCAGGCCGACTGGTCGGTGGATTTCGACGTCGGCATGAACTTTCACGAATGGCACGCGCCGGTGCCGATCGCGCATGATCTGGGCGTGTTCGACCGGGCGCTGAAATTCCTGCTCAAGCTCCAGCACGGGGCGCCGGTGCGGCGCTTCAACTGGACCATGACGGTCAACCCACTGCTCGATACCGCGCCCGAGACCTATCCCAAATGGGGCCCGATGCGCACGACGCTGACGCCCGAGAACATGGGCCGTCTCATGCATCTGCGGGTCGAGCTGCAATCGCTCTATCGGCTGCCGCGCTCGAACGCGATCGCCTTCGACATCCGCTGCTATCTCGCAAGCTTCGACGAACTCGCGAGCGTGCCGAAATGGGCCCGCCGGCTGCACCGGGTGGTGCGCGACATCCACCCCGACCTCGCGGCCTACAAGGGCTTCTTGCGCAACCGCGACATGATGGCGGCCTGGCTCGCGCGCCACGACGACGGCGCGCCGACCTCGCCCGGGTGGTGGCCCGAGGAGTGATGGCACACGCGGCCCCCCTGCGCCTGGGCTTCCTGATGTTCCCGGGCTTTCCCATGGCCTGCCTTACCTCGGCCATCGAGCCCCTGCGGGCCGCGAACGAGATCGCGGGCCGGCGCGAGTTCGACTGGCAGCTCGTGGCCGAGACGCCCGCCGCCGTCACCTGCTCGGCCGGGATCGGCTTTCAGCCCCACGCGACGCTGCAGGAGGCCGAGGAACTCGATCACCTCTATCTCCTCGCCCCGCCGACGGCCGAATTCGCCGATCCGCGCCGCAGCCCCGCGCGGCTGCGCTGGCTCGACCGGCGCGGCCTGACGCTCGGCGCGTTTTCGGGCGGGATCTTTCCGCTCGCGCGGTCGGGGCTGATGGCGGGGCGTGCGTGCTCGGTCCACTGGTGCTACGACGCGGCGTTCCGGGCCGAATTTCCCGAGGTCGAGGTCTCGCAGGCGGTGATCCTGCGCGACAGGCGGCGCAATACCGTTGCGGGCGCCGGGGCGGTCTTCGACTTCATGCTGCGCCTCATCGACGAGAGGCTCGGCCGCGACTGCATGACCGAGGTCGCCTGCTGGTTCCAGCATCCCTTCGTGCGCGACGAGGGCGCCAGCCAGAAGGTGCCGGTCGCGCATGCGGGATCGACGGCCGACACGCTGACACCCCAGATCCGCGAGGCGATCGGGCTGTTCGAGAGCCATGTCGAGGATCCGCTGCGCATCCCCGATGTCGCGGCAGCGGTGGGCCTGTCGCGCCGCCACTTCGAGCGCGTCTTCAGGCGCGAGACCGGCCAGAGCCCCTTGCAGTTCTATCACCATCTGCGTCTGGCCAAGGCGCGGCAGCGGGTGCTGCATTCGAACGACTCCCTGCGCGAGATCGCGGCCTCGGTCGGCTACATGACGACAAGCCCGATGATCCGCCACTACACCGAGATCTTCGGCGTCAACCCCCGCGACGAACGTCGCCTGACGCAGGCGATGCGGCTTCGGCGGGCGCCGGCGCCGCTGCTCAGCGCGGCGGAATAGCCCCGTTCAGCCCTGCAGCGACAGCACGCCTATGCCGCCAAAGACGGCCGCGATCCCGCCCCACTGGCGGGGCGTGACGGTCTCTTGCAGGAACTGGCGGGCGAGCACGATCGAGAGCACGCCAAAGAGTGCCGAGGCGACGGCCGCATACTCCGGATGCGCCAGCCCCGCCGCCGCCGTCACGAGGCCGAGCGCCACCGCATCGAGGCAACCCATCATCACGAGGATGCGCGCGGTGCCCGGCACCGGCGCAAGCGGCCCGGTCGCCAGACAGAGCCCGAGGACCAGCGCGGTGGCGGTCAGGCGGGTGACAACCATGGCGGGGAAGACGGCACCGCTGCGCGCGGCCTCCTGCCCGAGCGCGAAGGTCGCGGCAAAGCCTACCGCCCCGATCGCCGCCCAGCCGAGCGCGACCGCCGGGCGCCCCCGGATCGTGCCCGAGGCATCCTCGCGGCTGCCGAGGGCAACCCACCCGATCCCCGCGACGATGCACGCGACGGCGGCCCATTCGAGCGGCCCGACGGCCTTGCCCCCGAGCGCCGCGATCCCGAGCGAGAGCATCGGATAAGAGCCGAGGATCGGCGCGACCAGCCGCAACGGCGCCCGCCCGAGCGCCTGATAGAGCCCCCCCGCCCCCGCGACATAGGCCCCCCCGGCGAGCACCGCCCAGCCGAAGGCCGCGCCCGTCAACGCGCCCCACCCCCCCGCGACCAGCGCCGGCAGCGCAAGCCCGACGCTGCCCCCGACAAGGACGACCAGAAGCATGGGCAGGATCGTGCTCCCTTGCGCGAGCTTGCGCACGAGCAGATCGTGGCAGGCCCAGGCGAGGGCCGCCGCCAGCCCGAATGTCAGCGACAGCATGGGCGATCACTCCTCTGGCGCTTGCGCCGGAACGGGGGTGTGCTATTCTTCGCACTCAACATCTTTTACCTTGGATGAAATCCCGCGCAAGCCACCTCGCCCAGACAGTCCGTTGAGGATACCATGCTCGATCACCCCTACCCCAGCGTTTCCGCAGGCCCGCCACGCCCGAGCAGGATCCTGACGCCGCGCAACCTCGTCCGCCACCACGGGCAGGAGCGCCACGTCGTCGCAGGGGGGGGCGCGGCGCTGGTGCGAATCGCCGCGGGCGACCGCCTGACGGTCGTCAACGACGAGGGCGGCCAGCCGGCCGAGATCGTCGCCGCCGCGCTCGATGGCCGGATCGATGCCGCGATCCTCGGCGAGGCGGCGAACGCCGCCGCCGAGGGGCTGAAGGCCATGCTCGCCGCGGGCGAGGCCGCGGGCGAGGGGCTCGGCCGGCTGCGGCGCGGGATCGGCGCGCGCGGGATCGACCTCGGCCGCGCCGGCGCGCTGCGCCTCTTTGGCCCGGACACGCCGCCGGGCGCGCGCGCGAGCATGCTCGCCCATGACGCCGGGTGGCTCATCCTAGCGGCGCCCGGCCTGCCGATGTCGCCCGATGCGCAGGACACCGCCACCCCCCTCACGCTCCTGATCGAGCGGGCGAACCCGCGGATGGTCGGCAGCTTCGACCTGCCCGACCCGCTCGCCGATCCGGTGCTCGACCTGCGGGTGAAATCGGCCACCGCCGAGAGCTATCTCGTCCGGGCAGGCGAGTATATCCAGATCATCGATGTCGACGGCCGCCAGTGCACCGACTTCCAGTGCTTCGATGCCCGCAAGCTCGACCGCGGGATCCAGCACGCGCTCGATGTCACGACCAGCCGCACCCTGATGGGGCGGGCCTATTCGATGCCGGGGCTGCATTCGAAATACTACGATCAGGACTGGGTGCCGCTCGTCGAGGTGGTGCAGGACACGGTCGGGCGGCACGATGCCTTCGCGATGGCCTGCGCGTCGAAATACTACGACGACATCGGCTATCCGGGGCATGCGAACTGCTCGGACAACTTCAACGGCGCGCTCGCCGGCCGGGGGGTGGATCCGCGGCCGGGCTGGATGGCGGTCAACCTCTTCTTCAACACCGGGATCGACGCGCACGGCACGCTCGTCTCCGACGAACCCTGGAGCCGGCCGGGCGATTATGTGCTGATGCGCGCGCTGACCGACATCGTCTGCGTCAACTCCGCCTGCCCCGACGATACCTCGCCCGCGAACGGCTGGTATCTGTCGGACATCCATGTGCGCACCTATTCGGGCGCCGAGCGTTTCAGCCGCGCCGTCGCGTGGCGCCCCACCCCGGATTCGGAGCCGAAGATGACGAAGGACACCGCCTTTGCCGCCCGCACCGGCGCGCTCACCCGCCATGTCGTCGAATACAAGGGCTACTGGCTGCCTCAGGTCTATTCGGCCAACGGCGCCATCGAGGAATACTGGGCCTGCCGCGAAAAGGCCGCGGTCATCGACCTGTCGCCCCTGCGCAAGTGGGAGGTGACGGGCCCCGACGCCGAGGCGCTGATGCAATGGGTGCTGACGCGCGACGTCAAGAAGCTCTCGCAGGGGCAGGTCGTCTATTCCGCCATGTGCTACGAGCACGGCGGCATGATCGACGACGGGACGCTCTTTCGCCTCGGGCGCGACAATTTCCGCTGGATCGGGGGCGACGACTACGGCGGGGTGTGGATGCGCGAGTGGGCCGAGAAGCTCGGCCTCAAGGTGATGGTGCGCTCCTCGACCGACCAGCTGCACAACATCGCCGTGCAGGGCCCCGAAAGCCGCGCCATCCTGGCCGAGATCGCCTGGACCGCGCCGCACCAGCCCGCGATCGCCGAACTCGGCTGGTTCCGCTTTACCGTGGGGCGCATCGGCGGGCCGTCGGGCGTGCCCGTCGTCGTGTCGCGCACGGGCTACACGGGCGAGCTCGGCTTCGAGATCTTCTGCCACCCCAAGGACGCGGGCGCGGTCTGGGATGCCGTCTGGACGGCCGGCACGCCGCGGGGCTTGCGCCCGATGGGGTTGCAGGCGCTCGACATGGTGCGGATCGAGGCCGGGCTCATCTTCGCGGGCTATGATTTCTCGGACCAGACCGACCCGTTCGAGGCCGGCATCGGCTTTACCGTCCCGCTAAAGTCAAAGACGGATGATTTCGTCGGCCGCGATGCGCTGATCCGCCGCAAGGAGAACCCGCTGCGCCGCTTCGTCGGGCTCGAGATCGAGGCGAATGTCGATGTGGGCCACGGCGACTGCCTGCACATCGGCCGCGCGCAGGTGGGCGAGGTTACCTCCTCGGTCCGCTCGCCGGTGCTCGGCCGCAACATCGCGCTTGCCCGCGTCGATGTCGCCCATGCCGAGGTCGGCACCGCGCTCGAGATAGGCAAGCTCGACGGCCAGCAGAAGCGGCTGCCGGCGCGGATCGTGCCGCTCTCGCACTACGACCCGAAGAAGACCCGCCCGCAGTCATGACGGGCCGCCGCGGCGGGGCAGCGCAAGCCCCGCCGCCACCGCCGCCAGCACCCCCGCCGCGCCGAGCGGCAGCGCGTATCCGCCCGCAAGGCCCTGCAGCGCCCCGCCCGCGACGGGGCCCACGAGCCCGCCGATACCCCACGCCGTGAAGACGCGCGCGAAGAGCCGCGGCGCCACGGCGGGCCGCGCCAGCCGCTCCACCCCGACCGGGACCGCGGTGATGAGGGCGCCATACCCCACCCCGGCCAGCGCGAGCCCGCCGAGCGTCGTCGCCGCCGTCCCCGCTATCGCAAGCCACGCCCCCGCCGCGATGAGGGCGAGCGCCGCCGCCATCCCCCGCCACGGCCCCGCCCGCCCGGCGAGGGGCCCGGCCGCGATGCTCCCCGCGAGGCTCCCGACCGACACCGCCGCCGCCCCTGCGGCCGCCGCGCCCCCGGCCGCGGCCATGATCGGCCCGGCATGGCCGAAGACCATGAGCCCCGCGAGCACCCCCGCAAGGTAGAGCGCCCAGAGCCGCCAGCCGCCCCGCACCTCTGCCGGGTCAAGCCGGCCGCCCCCCTGCGCCACCGCGCCCCGCACCCCGCCCCCGGGCATCAGCGCCGCTGCCCCCGCCGCCCCCGCCGCGCAGATCGCGGCAAGAAGCCACAGCCGCGGCCCGAGGCCCTCGGGCAGCGGTTCGGCGGCGATGGCAAGGACGCTCGCCCCGGCGCAATAGAACCCCGTCGCGATCCCGATCCCGGCGCCCGCCCGCGTAGCGGTCGCACCGGTGCCCGCCGCGATGCGCAGCGCCGCGGCATAGCCCACCCCGTTGCAAAAGCCGAAGAGCGCGCCGAGCCCCCCGAGCGCGGCCCAGTAGCCGCCCCCGAGCGCCACCAAGGGCCCCGCCGCCGCCCCCCCGCCCGCGAGCACGATCAGCGCGCGTGCCGGCACGCGGGCGATCAGCGCGGGGCTCGCGAGCACGCCCAGCATCAGCGCGAAGGTCGCGCTGCCATAGATCGCGCCCACCGCCGCGCGCCCTGCCCCGGTCGCGGCCTCGAGCGCCGGGACCAGCACCGAAAACCCGTGCAGCGACCCGAGCGACAGGGCCAGCATCGACGCCGCCGCGACCGCGCGCAGCATCGCCGCCTACTCCGCCGATATCTCGAACACCGGCGCGAAAGAGGCCGGCGCGAGCGATTCGGCGGGGCCGATGGCCGCGATGTTGTCCGGCGTGATGGTGCGGATCTCGGGCCCGGCGTGGGCAACCTCGAGCCGCCCCTCGAGCGCGCGCACCGCCAGCTCGATCGCGAGCCGCCCCTGCATCACCGCGAAATCGGTCGGCGCGGCCAGGATCCGGCCCCGCCGGATGCCGCGATAGACCGCATGCGTCATGTAAGTCGATACGATGCCGATCTGCCCGTCGAGGCCGCGCGCCCGCAGGATCGACACCGCCGCCTCGGCCGTCGGCCCGCTGCCGACGATGTAGTCGATGTCGGGATGGGCATCGAGCACATCCTCGACCAGCAGCACCTGCTGCTCGAGCCCGGTATCGCCGTTGCGCGTGGCCACGATCTCGGCCGAGCTTGCGCCGAGCGCCTCGCGGAAACCCGCCTCGACAAAGCGCACCCAGCCCGCCCCCTCGGGCCCCGGAAACCAGGCGAGCCGCACGGGCGCGCTGCCCCGGGGGTGGCGCTCGGCGATGACGCGCCCGGCGGCCGCGCCCATCTCGTGCCACGACACCGCCGATTTCGCCGCGATCCCCCGGTCGTCGATGTCGTTGACGGCCGCGATCACCGGCATCTCGCGCGCCGTCGCCTCGACCTCGGGCGTGAGCCCCTCGAAGGACACGGTGCCGAGGATCACCGCGTCGGGCCGCGACGCGCGACAGCGGCCGAGCTGGTCGATCTGGCGCGCGAGGTTCGGGTAGCCCCCCGCCTCATAAAGCACGAACGACACGCCGAGCCGGCGCGCCTCCTCGACCATGCCGTAGTTCACGCTGAGCCAATAGGCGTCCTTGAGGTGGGGATAGAGCACGCAGAGCCGCCAAGGCTGCGCCGCCCGCCCGAGCGGGCGGTAATCGAGCCGCCGCAGCGCGCTTGCCTCGTCGAAGGCCACCTCGGGCGCCATCAGGGGCCAGACCTGCCCCCCCGCCTCGCCGCCCGCGGCGGGCGACGCGGCGCCGAGCACCGCCGCGATGAGGGCCAGCGCGCGAAGGGGGCTTGCCGCGGGGGGGCGGTTGCGGTCTAGCCTGTGGGGTGTGCTCGGGTCCATGGGGGCGCAGTTTGCGGATCGCGCAGGGCAAGTCCAGTCTCGGCGGACGGCTTCTGGCCGCCTTTCTCGTCATTGCCGGCCTGCCGGCGGTGATCGGGGTGCTCGGCTGGTTCGAGCTGCGCGAGGTCGCGCGCACCCAGTCCGAGGTCTTCAGCGAGGCGATCCCCTCGATTGCCGAGGTGCGCGGTGTCGCCGAGGAGACGAGCCGGGTCGTCGCGGTGGCGCCCGAGCTCGCGGCCGTCGCCGACGATGCGGCGCGCCGCGAACGCGCGGCTTTCCTGTTCGCGCAGGTCGATGCGCTGCGCGCACGGCTGGCGCGCGCCGAGGCCGCGGGCAACGCGGCACCCGATGCGCTCTCGGAGGCCGCCGAGGCGGTGCGCCAGTCGATCGGGCTGCTCGACACGCTCGTGCGCCAGCGCCTCGCGCTGATCGCCCGGCGCGAGGCGCAGGTGCGCGCGGGGCTCGGCGCCACCGCCGAGCTGCTCGAGATCGCCGACACCCTCGTCGCCAATGCCGAGATGAGCACCGCCGCCGTCATCTCGAACCTCTACGAGATCGAGGAGGAGGGCGCGGGCGCGAGTGAGGCGCGGCTTGCCGCCCTCGACAAGCTGATCGAGGTCGATCTCTTCCAGCAGGGCCTCATGTTCGAGATGCGCTCGCATGTGGCCGAGGTGGGGCTGCTCATCAGCCAGATCGCGACGGCGCGGACCGAGGCCGATCTCGCGGCCCTCGCGACGGATCTGAACGGGCGCGTCACCATCGTGCGCCGGCGCATCCTGTCGGTGAAGGATCCGAGCCGGGCCGCGCGGGCGCTGGCGCTGCTCGACGTCATCGCGCCGGCACGCGCGGGTCCGCCCGATGCGCCCGACCTCTTCGGGCTTTCGCGCGGGATCCTCGATCTCGAATCGCGGATCGCGCAGGCGCAGGGCGGGCTCGTCGTCGCCGCCGCCCGCCTCGATGTCGAGGCCGCGGCACTCGCCGATGCGATCCAGGGCCGCGCGGTGGCGCTCGGGGCGGATGCCCAGGCGATGATCGGCGCGACGCGCCTGCTCTATGTCTGGGCCTCGGCGCTGGCGCTCGCGCTCTCGCTCGCGGTGATGTGGTTCTATGTGCGCGGCAACGTCGTGCGGCGTCTCGATGCGCTCTCGGCCACGATGACCCGGCTCGCGCGCGGCCAGATCGGCCCGCCCGTGCTGCCCAGGGGCGAGGACGAGATCGCGCGGATGGAGGGCTCGGTCGAGGTGTTCCGCCAGCAGGCGCTCGCCAACCGCCGGCTCGAGGAGGAGCGGGCGCGCAACCTCGCCGAGCTTCAGGCCCACCGGAGCGAATTGCAGCGCCTTGTCGACGAGCAGACCGAGAAGCTGCGCGGCGAGGTCGCGGCCCATGCCGCCGCCCGCCAGCGCGCCGAGGCCGCCGACCGCGCCAAGTCCGAATTCCTCGCGATGATGAGCCACGAGATCCGAACGCCGATGAACGGCGTTCTGGGCATGCTGCGCGGCCTGTCGCGCGATGCGCTGACCGACCGCCAGCGCGCGGCGCTCGATGCCTCGCTCGCCTCGGGCAAGGGTTTGATGACGATCCTCAACGGCCTTCTGGATTACGCCAAGCTCGACGGGCTGACCCATACCCGGCAGGACAGCGACTTCGACCTCAACGCGCTCTTGCGCGAGGTCGTCCTCATCATGTCGGCGGTGGCCGAGGAGAAGGGCCTCGCGCTGCGCTATCTGCCGCCCGATCCCGCACCGCCGAGGCTGCGCGGCGATGCGGGCAAGCTTCGGCAGATCGTGTTCAACCTCGTGTCGAACGCGGTGAAGTTCACCGACCGCGGCGAGGTCGTCGTCAGCGCCACGCGCGCCCCGGCCACCGAGGGGCGGCAGGGCTTCACCATCGCGGTGCGCGACACGGGCAAGGGCATCGCGCCCGCCGCGCAGGAGCGCATCTTCGCCGCCTTCGAGCAGGAGGACGCCCAGACCGCGCGCACCTATGGCGGCACGGGGCTCGGCCTTGCGATCTCGCGCCGGCTCGCCGAGGCGATCGGGGCGCGCATCGCGCTGCGGAGCGCGCCGGGCGAGGGGTCGGAGTTCACGATCAGCCTCGCCTTCGATCCCGCCCGCGATCCCGCACCCGACCCGGTGCCGGCAACGCCCGCCGCGCCGGCCGGGCCGCCGCTGCGGCTACTGGTCGTCGAGGACAACCCGATCAACACCGGCGTGATCGAGGCCTATCTCGACGCCATGGGTCATGGCTTCGAGACGGTCGCGACGGGCGAGGAGGCGGTCGCGCGCGCCCTCGGCGCGGAATTCGACGCGGTGCTGATGGATGTGAACCTGCCCGGCATCTCGGGCATCGAGGCGACTCGGGCGATCCGGCAGGGCGCGGCGCCCGGGCGCGCGCAGGTGCCCGTCATCGGAATCTCGGCCCATATCCACGACCACGACATCGCCGCCTGCCTCGCCGCAGGGATGGACGAGGTCGTGCCGAAGCCGCTCGCGCCCGAGGATCTCGCCGCCGCATTCGGCCGCATCGCGGCGCTGCGCGCCTCGGTCGCGGCCGCCCTTGCCGCGACCGCCGCCGACCTCGGGGCCGAGCGGACCGCCGACCTTGCGGCCATGATGCAGGCCGAGATCGCGGCCGCGACCGAGGGGATCGGCGCGGCGCTCGCGGCGGGCGATCACGCGACGCTCGCCCGGGTGGCCCATCACCTGCGCGGGGCGGCGGGCACGCTCGGCTTTTCGGATCTCCACGCGGCGCTCGAGCGGCTCGAACGGGCGGCGCGGGCGGGCGATGGTGGGGCGATCCTTCTTGCAGCACCCGCGGTCGGGACGGCCGCGCGCGGCGTCTGGCGCGCGATCGGGGCAAGCTTCGGCACCGTCCTGCCGCCCCGCCCCCTCATGCAAGCGGCGCAGTGAAGACATAGCCCTCGCCGTGCGAGGTGCCGAAGATGCGCGGCGCGCGCGGGTCGTCGCCGAGCTTGGCGCGCAGCCGCTTGACCATGACATCGACGGTGCGGGTGCTCGTCTCGTGGCGGCGATGCGTCATCGCGGCAAGCAGCCGATCGCGGTCGAGCACGACGCCGGGATTGCCGACGAAGGCGCGCATCAGCTCGTATTCCCCGCGCGTCAGCGACACGACCGAACCGTCGGCGGCCGTCAGGTGGCGCGCGGCGGTATCGAAGGTGAAGCCCTCGAAATGCACGACGCGCCGCGCAAGCTGGCGGATCGCCGCCGTCCGCCGCAGGAGGTTCTTGACGCGCGCGAGCAGCTC
>CAYYJB010000036.1:0-3193 GCA_964472135.1 uncultured Gemmobacter sp. | reverse complement strand
TCGAGCGATCCGATCATCATCCCGACCCACAACTGGTCGAGCCAGATCGTGATGAGCCATGTCGTCGGCCAGATCTTCGAATCGATGGGCAACTCGGTCGAATATGTCTCGACCGACAGCCAGGCCGTCTATGAATCGGTCCGCCTCGGTGACGTCACGCTCGAACTCGAGGTCTGGGAAGGCGCCTTCGGGGCCTCGTTCCGCGCCGCGCTCGAAAAGGGCGGCCTGCACGATGTCACGACCCACAACGCCATCACCCGCGAGGACTGGTGGTATCCGATGTGGACCAAGGAAGCCTGCCCCGGCCTGCCCGACTGGAAGGCGCTGAACGATTGCGCCGCGCTCTTTGCCACGCCCGAGACGGGCGCCAAGGGCCGTTTCCTCGGCGGTCCGGTGGACTGGCTCAAGCATGACGCCGAGAAGGTCGAGGCGCTCGGGATGAACTTCACGGTGGTGAACGCGGGTTCGGCCGCGGCACTCTGGGCCGAGATCGCGGCCGCCGAGAAGGACAAGACGCCGATCGTGCTGTTCAACTGGACGCCGAACTTCGCCGAAGCCGTCTGGCCGGGCGAGTTCGTCGAATTCCCGACCTGGGAGGATGGCTGCGACAAGGATCCGGCCGTCGGTCCCTTCCCCGACCGCGTCTATGATTGCGGCAACCCGGCGGACGGCTATCTCAAGATCGCCGCCTGGGACGGCATGAAGGACAAGTGGCCGGGCGCCTACGCGATGCTGCAGAAGGTGAACTTCACCAACCCGCAGATCGCCGAGATGGCCAAGCTTGTCGACATCGACGGGATGGAACCCGAAGAGGCCGCGACCGCATGGCTCGAAGCGAACGAAGCTCTCTGGAAGCCCTGGACCCAGTGATCGCGCTGGTCTGACATCCGTCCCGAACGGCCCGCCCGGAGTTCTCCGGGCGGGCCTCAACCCTGCGAGGTCCCCGCGTGAGCGCCGCCCAAGCCGTGATCGCCTGCCGCAACGTCTGGAAGGTCTACGGCCCCGAGCCCGAACGCGCGGTCGCGGGCATGGCCACGGCCTCGGCCGCCGACTGGGCCGCGAGCGGCCACATCGCCGCCGTGCGCGACGTGACGATCGAGATCCCGCGGGGCGAGATGCTCGTCGTCATGGGGCTGTCGGGGTCGGGCAAGTCGACCCTCGTGCGCTGCCTGTCGCGGCTGATCGACGTCACCGCCGGCACGGTCGAGATCGAGGGCGCCGACATCGGCCGCATGACCGAGGCGCAGCTCATCGACCTGCGGCGGCGCAAGATGGGCATGGTGTTCCAGAGCTTCGGCCTGCTGCCGCATCGCACGGTGCTCGACAACGTGGCCTTCCCGCTCGAGATGCGCGGCCAGGACCGCGCCACCCGCACCCCGCGCGCGATGGAGATGCTCCAGCTCGTCGGTCTCGGGGGACGCGAGAGCTATTTCCCGCACGAGCTTTCGGGCGGCCAGCAGCAGCGCGTGGGCATCGCGCGCTCGCTCGCGGTCGAGCCCGACATCTGGTTTCTCGACGAACCCTTCTCGGCGCTCGACCCCCTCATCCGGCGCGAGATGCAGGACGAGTTCATCCGCCTCAAGGGGATGATGGCCAAGACCATCGTCTTCATCACCCATGATTTCGACGAGGCGCTGCGCCTCGCCGACCGGATCGCCATCATGAAGGATGGCGCGGTCGAACAGTGCGACACCCCCGACCGCATCGTCATGGCCCCGGCGAGCGAGTATGTCGCGAAGTTCACCTCGGCCGTCGACCGCTCGCGCGTGGTCCACCTCGGGGCGCTGGCCGAACCCGCGGCGGGTACGGGCGCCGAGGGCGCCGCACTGCCCGCCGGCGGCACGCTGCGCGAACACGCCCGCCGGATCGTCGCCGACACGCGGCCCTTCATCCCGGTGGCCGATGCCGCGGGCCGCACGGTCGGCGCGCTCGACCGCGAGAAGGCGCTGGGCCTCCTGCTCGGCGACGCGTCGTGACAGCGGCGCAGACGCGCCTCGCGCAGGGGCTCCTCGCGGCGGCCGTGCTGCTGGCGGCGGCGCGCTTCGCGCTGCCCGCGGGCCTCGTGCGGCCGCCCGAATGGATGATCGTTCCCTTTGCCGACTGGATCAACGCGGCCTTCGCCTTCGCCCAGAACGAGCTTGGCCTGATGACGCTGACGCGCGGCTTCGCGGCGGCGGTGGAATGGTGCCTCGATGTCACCGCCAACCTCCTTTACGGCAAGTCGCGCTGGCCGCGCGTCGGGCCGCTGCCCTGGACGGTCGTTGCCGTCACCGCCGGCGTGGTGGGCTATGCGCTGGGGGGGCTCAGGCTTGCCGTGCTCTCGGGCGGGACCTTCGTCTGGATCGCGGTGATGGGCCAGTGGAAATGGGCGATGGAGACGCTCTCGGTCATCGTCGTGGCGGCGCCCGTCTCGGTCGGGCTCGGGATCCTGTTCGGCGTCCTCGCCTGGCGGTCGCGGCGGGTCGAGAAGGTGCTGAACCCGATCCTCAACATCGCGCAGTCGCTGCCGCATTTCGCCTACATGATCCCGGTCGTCGTCTTCATCGGGGTGGGGCCCAAGGCCGGCGCCATCGTCACCATCATCTTCTCGGTCCCGCCGATGATCCGCATGACGCTGCTCGGGCTGCGCAAGGTTTCGCCCGAGGTGATCGAGAGCGGCAAGATGAGCGGCGCGACGCGCTGGCAACTGATGACGCGGGTGCGCATCCCGGCGGCCCGGACCGAGCTGCTGATCGGCGTTAACCAGGTCATCATGCAGTGCCTCGCGATGGTCGTGCTCGCCTCTTTCATCGGGATGCCAGGGCTCGGGCAGAAGCTTCTGCAACTGCTCCAGGCGCTGAAGATCGGGCTTGCGGTCGAGATCGGGATCACCATCGTCCTCGTCGCGATCATGCTCGACCGGCTGTCGAAGGCCTGGGCGCTGAAGAAGCCCGAGCATTTCGAGGGGGATCAGGGCTGGGCCGCGCGCCACCGGCTCCTTCTCATCTGGGCGGGGCTTGTCGTGCTGGCCTCGGTCGCCTCGATGCTGCACCCCTATTTCTTCGAGGTCGCGCGCGGCCAGGCGCTGAGCATGGCCAAGCCCATCGACTGGGTGGTCGACCTCTTCATCCGCGCGATCAGCCCGGTGACGGACTGGCTGCGCTGGTTCCTCATCACCTGGGTGCTGATCCCGGTGCGCGATGCCTTCCTGTGG
>CAYYJB010000035.1:0-24189 GCA_964472135.1 uncultured Gemmobacter sp. | reverse complement strand
GTCGCGGGGGCGGTGTTGCCGGCTTCGTCGGTGAGCACGAGCCGCGCCGTCAGCGTGCCGTCGCCCAGCCCGGTGAGGTCGAGGTCCGCGAACTCCTCTTGCGGCGCCGAGACCGTCCCGCTTCGGGTGAGCGCGGTCCCCCCGCCCGAGCTCGTCAGCGTCAGCGCATAGGTCGCCCCGACCTCGGCGCCCGTCATCGTCAGCGTGACCGACCCGGCCTCGGCGGCGTTCACCGCCTCGAAGCCCGCGCCGAACGCCAAGGCGTGACCACCGGGCGCAACGTCATCCGCGCGCCTGAGGGTGCCGCCGAGGCTGAGGGTGACAGGGGCGAAGGTCAGGACGGCGGGCAGCTCGGGGCTGCCCAGGTCCCCAGAGGTGACATCGAGGCTGAGTGCCTGCACCTCGGTCGCGCCGGCATCGCCGGCCGCGATGACATAATCGAAGAACAGGCGTTCCGATCCGCCTCCGGCCGCATAGGGCGCGAGGCGGTCGGTTTGCCCGATCCTGAGCCGCAGGCCCGGCGTTCCGCTGACGGCAACCGGCTGCGAGAAGTCGAGCGCGAAGCGCAGCACCTCGCCCTCGATCATGGCCGCGGCAGCAAGGCTCGGCGGGTTGCTCGGATAGGGCGACATGCGCGCGGCGGCCATGGGCTCGGCCACGCTGTCGATCTTGCTGCCGATCAGCACGCCGTGGTCGATCGCGGTGGGATCCCCGGGCGGGATCGCGATGGCACCCGCCGCGTCGAGGCGCGCGACCTCGCGCGGAGTGATGACGATTGCCGACTGGCCCGCGGTGGCGCGGATCGAGCCCGAGCGGACGCGCACCCGCGTCTCGCCCGCCGATGTCGCGACATCGATGTCGGTGCCAAGGAGGTCGATCTGCCCGCCGGGGACCATCACGACCCGCGTGGTGCCGCCCGAGGTATACTGCATCGCGCCCGCCAGGAGCGTCAGGGTGCCGGCCTCGCTGCGCACCTCGCTGCCGGCGCCGAGCGTCAGGATGGCACCATCGCCGAAGCGCACCCGCAGGATCGCGCCCGGATCGGCCGAGACCCGGATCGTGGCGGGCAGCGGCAGGGCGCCGCCCACGGCGGCGGGCACCGCGCCGGCTTCGGAGAGGATCAGGTTGACGCCCGTCGTCTCGACGATGGTGCCAGCGACCGGCGGGGCGATGCGTTCCTCGCTGCGCATCTCGTTCTCGCGCCGGACCTTTTCGAACCGCCGATCCCAGACGTCGCCGCGCGCGAAGTCGGGGTTGTGCAGCTGAGCCTCGATCGGCACGCCGAAGACATAGCGGGCCGCGAACGAGGCGCGCAGCCCGCTCGCGCCGGCGCCCTCGTCGGCATAGCCGATCCGGGCATCGAGGAAGGGACCGGGCGCATAGGTCAGCGCGACCTCGCGCCCGCTGATCGGACGCGCGCCATCCCAGCCGTAGACGCGCCCCGAGAGCGACAGATGCCGCGTGCCCGGCAGCGTGCCCGAGAGTTCGAGATCATGGCCCGAGAGGGCTCGCGTCTCGTAGCCCGGACGCCCCGCACGCCAGCCGCCAAGGCCGAAATAGCGGTTGGCCGTCAGGGTGAAGCGGTCCGACATGAGGTCGAGGCCGATGCTCGCGCGGCTGAGGGCGTGGCCGGTGGCATGGTCGAAGAAGACGTTGCCACCGCCGAGCCAGAGCCCGCCCGCGAAGAGGCGCCGATAGGCTAGGCCGAGATTGACCGTGGTCTCGTCGGCACCGCGGGCGACGCTGCCCTGAAGGAAGACGACCTCGCCGCGCTGCGGATCGTCGCGCAGCGGCTTGACCGCGAGGACCGAATAGCTTGGCCTGCGGTTCGCGCGCAGGTCGAAGGTGATCTCGAGATGGGCCAGACCGAAAGGGTCTCGGGCCCGAAGCGCCGCGATAGCGCTGTCGACGGCGTCGCGTCCGACGCCATCGATCAGCCGCCGGTCGACACCGTCGAGCGCCGTCGGATCGCCCTCGGCCATCCGCGCGACGGCCGCGCGCATCTCGCTTGCACCACGAACCTGCAAGCGGTGCGCGATCTCGCGCGCGATCGCGAACGCCGGGGCGCCATCGGCATCGCGCTTGCCTGCCAGCGGCATAGGCAGATGCGGGTCGAGCGCATCGAGGATCGCATCGCGCATCCGTCCCCGCACCACCCCTTCGAGCGCGACACCAGTCTGCCCGGCGTTCATGCCCGCCCCGATCGCGCGCATCTCTTCCTGCAGGCGCAGACTGGCGGGGGGAAGCGGCACCGATCCTTGCGGGGCCTCCTCGGCGCGCGCCTCCGGCCCGGTCAGGACGCAGGCAAGCGCGAGCCACCCAAGAAGGATGACGTGAACCGACCACCGGAGGAGCCCGCGCGTTTCCTTGCCTGATGCGATGGACATGACGATCACCCCGGCGATGCCGGACCCCTGAAAGGACAACAACGATGATGGCCCTTCTGGCCGGGCGACTCGCGCAATGGATGTCGCGGCGCGCGTGTTCTCGCCCAGAAATGTGGTTATTCTGTGGCCTCAGGCGCTATCGCGCGCCGTCCGCGCGCAGCCTGCGTGCCCCGATCCAGCCCGCGAGCGCCATCGCGCCTGCCGTCGCGAGGCAAAGGGGCAGCCCGCCCGCCTGATAGCTCAGCCCCGACAGGAGCGTGCCCACCAGCCGCCCCGCCGCGTTCGCCATGTAATAGAACCCCACGTCGCGGGTGATCCGCCCGGCATCCCCGAAGGCGAGGATGAGGTAGGAATGGACCGCCGAATTGATGGCAAAGACGGCCCCGAACAGCAGGAGCCCCGCCACCAGCGTGGCCGTCAGCCACGGCGCGGGGCCGTCCGCGAGCCAGGCGGCAAGCGCAAGCGCAAGCGGGATCGGCACCAGCGCGCCCGACCAGCGCACGGCTTGGCGGACCGTCTCGGCCTCGGGCTGGCCCTTCGCGCCGAGGATGCGGGGGGCGAGCGCCTGCACCCCGCCATAGGCGATGATCCAGAGCGCCATGAATCCGCCCACCAGAAAGAAGGCCTCGCGCCGGCCCTCGGCCGTGCCGTCCGACAGCACCGCCTGGAAATAGATCGGGATGCCCACGACGAACCACACGTCGCGCGCCCCGAAGAGAAAGAGCCGCGCGAGCGAGAGCCGGTTGATCCGCCCATCGCGCGACCGCCAGCCGCTCCAGGCCTCTTCGCCCTTCATCCGCCCCGGCAGCCCCTCGGGCAGGAAGAGCACCACGGCGACGAGGATCGCGGCCAGCACCGCCGCCATCCCCCAAAGCGCCGCCTCGAACCCCGCGAGCGCGAGCATCGCCGCGCCGATGAAGAAGCCGAGCCCCTTGATCGCGTTCTTCGACCCCGTGAGGCGCGCGACCCAGCCGAAAAGCGCCCCCTCGGGCGCGAGCAGCTTCACCGCCGATTTCGACGACATCTTGGCAAGGTCCTTCGCGACCCCCGACACCCCCTGCACCGCCATCACGAAGGCCACCGACGCCGCGATCCCCCACGCCGGATCGAGCTGCGCGAGCGCCACCAGCGCGCCGATCTGGAGCGCGAGCCCGCCATAGAGCGTCGCCGCCAGTCCGAAGCGCGCCGCCAGCCAGCCCGCGGCAAGGTTCGTCGCGATGCCCGCGAGTTCGTATAGGAGAAACAGCCAGGCGAGTTCGACGGGCGAGAAGCCGAGCGCGTTGAAGTGCAAAAGCACCAGCATCCGAAGCGCGCCGTCGGTCAGCATGAAGGCCCAATAGGCGGCCGTCACCGCCCCGTAGGCGCGCAGCGGCGAGCCAGCCGTCACATCCGCCCCGCAACCATCCGCACGATGTCGGCCATGCGGCAGGCATAGCCCCATTCGTTGTCATACCACGCATAGACCTTGAGCTGCGTGCCGTTGACCACCATCGTCGAAGGCCCGTCCACGATGGCCGAGCGCCGGTCGCCCCGGAAATCGCCCGAGACGAGCGGGCGCGCCTCGAAGCCCAGGATGCCGCGAAGCGGCCCCTCGGCGGCGGCGGCGAAGAGGGCGTTCACCTCATCCGCCGTCGTCGCGCGCTCGAGCTCGAACACCGCGTCGGTCAGCGAGGCATTGAGCAGCGGCACCCGCACCGCATGGCCGTTCAGCCGCCCCTTGAGTTCGGGATAGATGAGGGTGATCGCCGTCGCGCTCCCGGTCGTCGTGGGGATGAGGTTCAGAAGCGCCGAGCGCGCGCGGCGCATGTCCTTGGCGGGCCGGTCGACGATCGTCTGGGTATTCGTCACGTCGTGGATCGTCGTGATCATGCCGTGGCGGATTCCGAGGCCCTCGTGGATGACCTTCACCACCGGGGCGAGGCAGTTCGTGGTGCAGGAGGCGGCCGTCAGGAGCGGCTGCGTGCCATTGTAGAGGTGGTGGTTGACGCCATAGACGAGGTTCAGCGCGCCGCCGTCCTTGACCGGTGCGCTGACGATGACCTTCGCGACCCCGGCCGCGAAATAGGGCGCGACCTTCGCCGCCGTCTTGAAGACGCCCGTGCAGTCGATGACGACATCGACGCCGAGGGCCGCGAGCGGCAGCGCCTCGATCGTGCGTTCCCGCGCGAGGGCGATGGCCCGGCCCGCGATCACGAGCGCCCCCTCGGCCGCCGCGACCGGCGTCGCCCAGCGGCCGTGCACGCTGTCGAACTCCATGAGCAGCGCGTGCTGCGCGGCATCGCCCTCGGGGTCGTTCACGAGCACGATCTCGCCGCCCGCGCCGGTGTCGATGAGGTCGCGCAGCACGAGTTTTCCGATCCGGCCGAGGCCGTTCAGCGCGATGCGGGGCATGGCCTAGACCCCCTCGGCGCCGGTGCCGATGGCATCGACGCGCGCCTGCAGCGACAGCCGGCTCAGGCTGTCGAAGGGAAGTTCGACAAAGGCCGCGATCCGCCGGCGCAGGCCGGCATAGGTCTGGGCGAAGACGAGCGCCCTTTCGGCATCCGTTCCCGTCGCCTTCACCGGGTCGGGCATGCCCCAATGGCCGGTGATGGGCTGGCCCGGCCAGGGCAGGCATTCCTCGGCGGCGGCCGTGTCGCAGACGGTAAAGACGAAATCCATCACGATCGCGCCCGGTTGCTGGAATTCGGACAGATGCTTGGAGCGCAGCGCCGAGACATCGTGCCCGTTGCGCCGCAGCACCTCGAGCGCGAAGGGGTTCAGCGCGGTGTTGGGGCGCACGCCGGCCGAGAACGCCTGGAACTTGCCGCGCCCCAGATCGCGCAACAGCGCCTCGGCAAAGATCGAACGGGCGGAATTGCCCGTGCAGATGAAGAGGACGTCGAAATCGGTGTCGCGCATGGCGAACTCCCTCCGGGTGGCGAGAATGGGGGCGAGCAGGTCGGGCCGGGCACGGCCCAAATCGAGCGCGAGGTAGCCGATCAGCGCCTCGGCCGTATCGAGATCGACGCAATAATAGAGCGAACGCCCCTCGCGCCGGGCAGCGACGAGCCCCGCGGCCACGAGATCGGCCAGATGGTGCGAGAGGGTGTTCTGCTTCAGCCCGAGCGCGCCCGCGATCTCGGTCGGCCGCACGCCCCTGGGCGCAAAGCGCATGAGCAGGCGCAGGACCGCGAGCCGGCCGGGATGGCCGAGCGTGGCAAAGGCGAGGGCGGCATCTTTCATTTCCATGTTTCAGGAATATTCGATGCCTGAAGCGATGTCCAATGAAGCTTTGATGACGGCCGGCCCGCGCTCAGTTCCCGAACCGGGCCGCGAGGAGCGCGAGAAGCGGCCTTGCGAGGACCACCACGATCAGGATGCGCACGATGTGATGCAGCGCGACGAAGGCCACATCGGCATCGATCGCCAGCGCGACGAGGCCCATCTCGGTCACGCCCCCGGGCGCGAAGGCGAGCATCCCCTGCCCCGCCGGCACCCCGAGGAGCGCCCACAGCACCAGCGCGAAAACCCCCGCGATCAGGAGCGTCACGACGGTCGAGCCGATGGCAAGCACCGCCGCGCGCCCGAGCACGCCGGGCCGCACGCCCACGAAGCGGCAGCCCAGACCCGTCCCGAGGATGATCTGCGCCGCGATCACGAGCGGCGCGGGCGGCGCCGATTCGGTCACGCCCCCGAGGTGAAGCGCGGCCGAGAGGATCAGCGGGCCGAGGAAGGCGGCCGCCGGAAGGCGCAGCCAGCGCCCGCCGATCATGCCAAGGACCGCGCAGCCGATCAGCAGGGCCGCGTCGTGCAGCGTGATCGGCGCCGCCCCGACCGGCGGCAGGGCGCCGACGGCGCGCCCCTCGATCACCCTGAACCACAGCGCGATGCAGGCGATGGTGACGACGATGCGCAGCGAATGGGCAAGGATGATGACGCGGACATCGGCGCGCTTTTCCTCGCCAAGCTCGACCATCTCGTTCAGCCCGCCGGGCAGGCCGGCGAGATAGGCCGTCTGCCAGTCGGTGCGCGCGAAGACGCGGTAGAAGGGCACCACCACCACCCCAACGACCACGACATAGAGCGCGAGCACCCCGAGCGAGACCGCCCATCGCCCGCCGAGCGCGAGCAGTTCGGGCGTGAACCCCGAGCCGAGCATCACCCCGATCACCGCCACCGTCGGCGGCCGGAGCCGGGCGGGAAAGGCGACCGGCGCCCCCGCGACGGCCGCGACCATCGCAAGGCAGAGCGCGCCCAGCATCCACGGCAGCGGCAGATGCGCGAGGTAGAAGGCCACCCCGCCCAGAACGCCGAGCCCGAGCGCCAGCAGGACCGGCAGGGGCCTTGTCACGGGCGTCTCGCGGTTTGCATGCGCTCCCCCGGCCGAAGCGGTGGCGTAGGTCGCGGCAGACTGGCGCGTTCCGCGCGCGGGTTCAACCGCGCAGGAAGGGCGTGTGCGTCATCGTCGCGGGCACCGGCACCCCGAGCCGGCCGAGGATGGTCGGCGCAAGCGCGCGCTGGTCGATCACCTCATCCGTGCCCGCGGGCGCGGCGGGGCCGAAGTAATAGAGCGCGAAATCCTGCTGCAACTCGCCCGTGCCGCCGTGGTGGCCGCGGCCGTCCTGCCCGTGGTCGGCCGTCACGATCACCTCATAGCCCGCATTCCGCCAGCGCGCGACATAGGGCGCGAGGGTCGCGTCGAGCGCCTGGCAGGCGTCATCCATCTCGACGCAGTCGTGGTGAAAACGATGCCCCATGCTGTCGAGGGTGCAGCTGTGCAGGATGCCGTAGTCGATGCCGTGCCGCGCGCATAGCATGGTGAGGGTCGCGAACAGATCGGCGTCGGCGGGCGTCATCTGGTTGGCGCGGCCATAGCCCTGCATCGTGTGAAAGCGGCCGTGGTGGATGGGCCCGGCGGGTTCGTCGTATTCGAGATCGCGCACCGGATCGAAGGGGGCGCGGTTGAAAAGCTCCGACCAGAAGCTGTGGGTGACGGCCCCGCTCCGCCCCCCGGCGGCCGCCACGGCGGAGAAGATGTCGGGCAGGTCGAGCCGGCGCACCGCCTCGTTGCCCCAGACGCCATGCATCTGCGGCGCGACGCCCGTGTGGATCGAGGCATAGCACGAGGCCGAGGTCGAGGGCAGGACGGAGCGCATCCGGAACAGACGCGCCTCGCCCGCCTCGACCCAGCCCTCGAGGTTGCCAAACAGCCGCCGCCAGTTGCGCCACGGCACCCCGTCGATGATGATCAGCAGAAGCTTTCCCAATTCATGCCTCGGTTAGGGCGGTGCGGCACCGGTCGTGCCGAACGCCACGTTTGCCGTCGCGATCCTTCAGGATGTCGATGCCGCAAAGCGGCGCGACGGACAATAGAGTTGGCTTGATTGATCCGGGTTTTCCCGTGAGCGCCCCAGTCGGCACCGCCGCCCGGCGCTGCTGCCGCCGCGTCGGACGCCGGCCGGTTTGCACCGGGCTGGCCGGATGTCTTGCACTCGCGCAGTGCATCGAGGCTCGGAGGGCAGCGGACCAACGATCATCGGGAACGGTGCGCCGCGCTGCCGATGCGCCTGCACTTCGGATGGCGGGCGAGATGGGCTATCGGGCGCGGAATGGTGGCCGCTTTGCCTTGACGCGCCCGCGCGCTAGGTTCCCCGTCGCTGCGATCCGAGCGACCGGGGGGACGGAGACATGGCGGGCGGCCGACTGTCATGAGACGCACCTCGTTGGTCTGCGCGACGGTGTTGGCATGCGCCCTCGCCGGTCCGATGCCAGACAGGGGCGCGGCCGAGGTGGCGGGCTTCGTGCCGCTGGATACCGACCCGCTCGTGTGGCTCGCGCCCTATCTGGGCAAGCTTGCGGCCTTCGAGGCGCAACCGAGCATCGTCAACGATGCAGATGTGTGCTCGGCCGTGGTGGTGCACCCGCGCTGGATCCTGACGGCGGCGCATTGCGTGCATCGCAAGATCCCCGAGGCCCCGCCCTGGACGCCGGCGCATTTCGGCCCGATGTATCCGCTCGAGCAACTGGTGTTCCGCCCCGATCCGACCCGGCCCGGCCCGATCTTCACCATCATCGGCTTTCGCAAGGCGGATCGGTTTCCCGACCCGAGCGCCGTCGGCGAGGACTGGATCTTCCTGCGTCTGAGCCGACCTCTCGCGGTCGATCCGGCGCGCATCCCCGTGATCGTCCCCTCGGCCGAGGCCCCCGCCGAGGGCGCGGGGCGGATCGCGGGCTTTCTGCGCCGCCACGACGCGATGGGCAGGCTCGACAACGCGGCGGGCAACGAGGCGCTCGTATCGGCCCAGCCGTGTGGGCTGCTGCCCTATGAAGGGCGCGTCCTGCCCGACGCGGCGCACCTCGCGCGGACGGGGTGCATCCCTCCCGTCAACCCCGGCCTCTCGGGAGCGCCGCTTCTGATCGCTGGCCCAGCTGAAGGCGGGGCCACGATCATCGCGGTGCAGGTCGGGGCGGGCCCGAGCGGCGAGGGTGGCGCGATGGCGGCCGTTTTCGTGCGCTCGGAGGCATTCGTCGCCACCTATCTCGGGCTTCTCGCCGAGGACTGAGCCGGTCTCGCGCCGCGCGTTTGCACGTAGGGCGGCAAATTGCCGCAATCCGACGCAGCCGGTGGCGCCCCGTCCGGACGGGACGGCGGATCGCGCTGCTCGGGCCAAAACCATGATAACGCGCGCATATCGATGCGGTCAGACCCGCGGCGCCAGGGCATGGCGCACGCTGCGACATCCTTGATTTCGAATGGGGCGCGTCGTAGCGTCGACACGCTGGAAGTATCGCCTCGGCGTCCCGCCCTGGCCGAAAGGTAAAAGAAAAACCGTCCAATCCAGTGACTTCAATATCTTAGGGAGGAGGGATCCCAAATGAATGCTAGACAGGACCGTGCCGCGATCTTTGCGATAGCCGTGGCCGCGTTGTCCATGATGTCGACACCGGCTGCATTCGCGCAGTCGAACGTCATCGATCAGGTCACGCCAGTCACCGACGAGATGCTGCGCAATCCGCCCGATGGCGACTGGCTGATGTGGCGGCGCACCTATGACGGCTGGGGCTACAGCCCGCTCGACCAGATCAACAAGGACAACGTCAAGGATCTGCAATTGTCCTGGGCCTGGGCCATGACCCCCGGCGGGCGGACGCAGGAAACGCCGCTCGCGCATGACGGCGTGATCTACATCCAGAACTCGGATCACACCATCCAGGCGCTCAATGGCGCGACGGGCGAACTGATCTGGGAATACCGCCATGAACTGCCCGAGGGCGTCAACCCGAACGGCGTGCGCAACAAGGCGATCTATGGCAACAAGCTGATCGTAGCGACGCGCGATGCACATCTTCTTGCCATCGACACAAAGACGGGCCAGCTGATCTGGGAACAGGAAGTCGCCGACCACGCCCAGAAATTCGCCTTCTCGAGCGGCCCGATCGTCGCCGATGGCGTCGTGATCCAGGGCGCCACGGGCTGCGGCGGCGGCCAGCCGGGCGGGTGCTTCTTCACCGGCCATGATGTCGAGACGGGCGCCGAACTCTGGCGCGTCCACACGATCGCGCGGGGCGACACGCCCGAGGGCAACAGCTGGAACGGCATCCCCCTCGAGGCGCGCTATGGCGGTTCGGCGTGGATCGCGGGCTCTTATGACACCGAGCAGAACCTTATCCTCGCGGGTGTCGGCCAGCCCTATCCCTGGATCGCCGAGATGAACGGCCTTCTGCCCAAGAGCGCGGATCCGAACGTCACCAACGATGCGCTCTACACGAACGCGACCCTCGCGATCGTGCCCAAGACCGGCGAGCTCAAGTGGTATCACCAGTATCTGCCGAACGACTCGCTCGATCTCGACTATGTCTACGAGCGCATCCTCGTCGACCTGCCGGTGAACGGGCAGGACCGCAAGCAGGTCGTGACCGTCGGCAAGACGGGCATCATCGAATCGATCGACCGGACCACCGCCGAGTGGCTCTGGCACCGCGAGACGGTGCCGCAGAACGTCGTTCTCTCGATCGATCCGGCGACGGGTGCCAAGACGATCAACCCCGAGGCGATCCCGCGCATCGGCGAGACGACCTTCAACTGCCCGGCGGACCCCGGCGGCAAGGCATGGCAGGCGGTTTCCTACAGCCCGCGGACGCAGACGATGTATCTGCCGCTGGCCGAGTTCTGCTCGAACACCACGCCGCAGCCCCTCGATCAGGGCGAGCGCTATACGGGCGGCGGCCGCGCGACCTTCGCGCGCGTCAACGTCCCTGACGGCGACGGCAAGGTGGGCCGGGTCGATGCGGTGCGCCTGACGGACCTCTCGACGCTCTGGTCCTATCGCCAGCGCCCGCCGATCACGAGCTCGACCCTGCCGACGGCCGGGGGCGTGGTCTTCGCGGGCAGCCTCGATCGTCACTTCCTCGCCTTCGACGACGAGACGGGCGACATCCTGTGGCGCAGCCCCAAGCTCAGCAACTCGCTCGAGTCCTTCCCGATCACCTACACCTCGGGCGGCAAGCAGTATGTCGCGATCACGGCGAACTTCGCGTCGGGTCTCGGCCGTCTTGCCTCGCTGACCCCCGAGGTGAAGCTGCCGACGAACAACCCGATCACGCTGTTCGTCTTCGCGCTGCCTGACTGATCCGGCGCAACGGCTGCAAGACCCCGGCGGGGCGGAGGTGGTTTGGGCCACTCCGCCCCGCCACACTGAGAGGGCGGGCGATGGGGCACGGATCAGGAATATGGCGCTGCCTCGCGCCCGTGCTGGCGGTGGCCGCGGTCTGTACGGGCTTCGGCATGCCGATGGCGTCGCACGCGCAGGAACCGGAGTTCTTCGATGTGCCCTATGCCAAGGAACAATGGAACTACGGCAGGCGGCTCGATGAATCGCAGCTTCGATATTGCATCGACGGGCGCGATCCCGACCATGAGGTTTCGGCTGCGATAGGCGAGGCGATCGCGCTCGCGCTGCTGCTCGAACCACGCCCCTATGTTGAGCGGCGCGACACGATCATCGAAGACATCACGATGATCTATGAAACGATGCTTAAGCATTGCGATGTCTTCCTTGGTTTCAAGCTCATCCCCGAGGGGTATCAGGACTGGCTCACGCTCACGCGGCCCTATTACGCGGCGCGCTATGATTTCGTGACCCTCGATCCCGCTCTCGGATCGCTCGGAGATCTCGCGCGCGACCGTCCGATCGGGGCCAAGATGGGCACAACGGCCTTTCTCGGGCTGGTCTTCTATCGCGCCTCGGTGGCGGCGGCGGACCGCTGGCCGCTGTTTCCGATGGGCAGCAACGAGCAGGCCCTCGAGGCGGTGACGGCCGGGCGGGTCGATGCGGCGCTGGTCTGGGGGCCGACGCTCTGGTCGCTCCAGCGCGCGGGGGGCATCCCCCCGACCCTGCGCCGGATCGGCCCGGCCCCCCTCGCGGCCACCGCGGTGCCGGTGGGCGCGGTCCTGCTGTCGGACGAGACGTTCCTGCGCACCGCCATCGACGAGGCGATCGCCGCCCTCAGCGCCGACGGCACGATCGCCGGGATCCTCGCCCGTTTCGACTTTCCAGCCGAGGTGGTGCAATGACATCCGGCCCCGCGATCCTGATCGAGGCGTTGACCAAGCGCTATGGCCGCACGCTCGCGCTCGACGGGATCGGATTCGAGGTGGGCGCGCGCGAGGTATTCGCGCTTCTTGGTCCCAACGGGGCGGGCAAGACGACGTTGATGCACATCCTGTGCACCATCCTGCGCCCCGATGGTGGCCGCGCCCTGATCGGCGGCGACGATGTCGTGCGCCATCCCCTCGCGGCGCGGCGCAGGCTCGGCATCGTCTTTCAGGAGCCGAGCCTCGACGACCGGCTGACGGTGCACGAGAACCTTGAATTGCATGGCCTTGTCTTCGGCGTGCCGCGCGCGCTGCGGCGTCGCCGGATCGAGGAGATGCTGGCGCTTGTCGAATTGTCCGACTGGGCCGACCGGCCCGTGCGGACCCTTTCGGCGGGCATGAAGCGCCGGCTCGAGATCGCGCGGGCGCTCATCCACGACTCAGAGATCCTGCTGTTGGACGAACCGACCGTCGGGCTCGACGCCCAGACGCGCGGTCGGATATGGCAGCACATCGCGGCCCTGCGCGCGACGCGCGAGCTGACAGTCCTTGTCACGACCCATTACATCGAAGAGGTCGAGGGCTGCGACCGGGTCTGCATCATCGATCAGGGCAAGGTGCTTGCGCTCGATGCGCCCGATGCGCTGAAGCGCGCCCATGGCGGGCAGGTGCTGCGCCTCGTGCCGCGCGACGACGCGTGCAGGCAGGAGATCCTGGAGCGGCACGGCGCACGTCTCGTGCGCGCACCCGAGGGGGGAGAGATCGTGCTGCACGCGGACGAGGCGCTGCTCGAGGCGGTGCTCGCGGGGTACGGCACACGGTTGCGCGCGCTCTCGGTCGAGGTGCCGAGCCTCGAGACGGTGTTCCTGTCGCTGACAGGCAAGGAGTTGCGCGATCAGGCCGCCTCGATGCGCGAACGCACGCGCGCCTTCGGCCGACGCGGAGGAGAGCACACACGATGAGTGCAGAGCCCAAGGCTCCCGGGCGGCGCTCGGCGATCATGGTCCAGCTCGGCGGCCTCTATGGCATCTGGCTGCGCGAGGTGAAGCGCGCGATCCGCGACCGCGGGCAGCTGGTCGGCGGGGTCAGCCGGCCGATCCTGTGGGTGCTGATCCTCGGCATCGGCCTCAACCCCTATTTCCGCGGCGAGGTCTACGGCGAGGTCACCTTCGTCGTCCCCTTCACCTATCTGCAGTTCATCTTTCCGGCGGTCGTCGCGCTCAACATCATCTACACTTCGGTGCAGTCGGCGGTTTCCGTGATCTGGGACCGCGAGTTCGGCTTTCTGCGCGAGGTGCTCGTCTCGCCGCTGTCGCGCGGGACGATCCTGCTCGGCAAGGTGCTGGGCGGGGCGACGGTCGCGGTGATGCACGGCTGCCTCGTGCTGATGCTCGCGCGATTTGCCGATGTGCCCCTGACATGGGACGACGTGGCGCGCGCGCTCGGCCTCATGGCGCTGCTCGCCTTCGCGCTGACATCGCTCGGGGTCGTGATCGCGAACCGCATCCGCAGCTTCGAGGGGTTCGGGGTGTTCTCGAACGCGGTGATCCTGCCGCTCTATTTCACCTCGAGCTCGATCTTCCCGCTCAACCCTGCGCTGACCGGGGCGCAGACGCGCGTCGTCTATCCCGAATGGCTCGTCACCGTGGTCGAATGGAACCCGCTCACCTATGCGATCGACGCGCTGCGGGGGATCCTGATCGGTTACACGCAATTCGATCCCGCGCTCGGGATCTCGATCACCGCGATCGCGGCGGCGGTGTTGTTCGCGATCGCGCTCAACGACTTCCGCAAGCTGTGATGGCACCGCCCCCCGCCCTGCGCCGGTGGGCGCGCGACCTCGGCGGGATCGGGGTGGTGGTCGGGCTGCTGGCCGCGCTGAACCTGCTGCCGCCCGATACCGCGCTGCGCGAGGTGATGGCGGCGGGCGCGATCCGGGTCTGTGTGCCGACACAATATCCCCCGCTCGTCACCGCCGATCCCGCAAGACCGGGGATAGACATCGAGATCCTGCGCGCGGTCGCCGACCGGATGGGCGTCGGGCTGGTCATTCAGCCGAATGACGCGATCGGGCGCGACTTCAACCCGCGCAACTGGGCAGTGACGCGCGGTCGTTGCCAGATGCTCGCGGGCGGGGTGGTGGCGACGCCGCTGACGCGTTCGTTCCTCGAGACGGGGCCCGCCTATGCCGAAACGGGCTGGGCCATCGTGGCCCCCCGCCCCCTGCCGTTGCGCGAGGGGGCGGAGATCGGAACGCTCGTGATGATCTCAGGCCTCGACCGGCTCGGCCTCTCGGCGCATCTGCGCGCCACCGGTGTGCGGGTGCGCGTCCTGCGCCGGCCAGAGGACGCGATGGCCGAGCTGGCCGCCGGCAGGGTCGCGGGCGTCGTCACCGAGGCCATGATGGCGGGCGACATCGCGGCGCGGATGGGCTGGTGGTCGGCACCCGTCGATGCCGAGCTCGAGCGCCACGATCTCGTGTTCGGGCTGTGGAAAGGGGACCTCACGCTCAAGCGCGCGATCGAGCATGCCTTCGGCGACCTCGCGCGCGAGGGCGCCATCGACGCCATCCTTGCACGCTACGGCGCCCCGCCGCTGGGCCGCTAGCCGACGCCCGCGAGCGCGCGGAGCGTGCCATGCGCGGGCGCCAGCAGATCGCGCGCGACCCCGCTCGCGACAAGGCCAAGCAGCAGAACGATCAGCGCGCGCCGCAGGTTGCGCGACAGCGCCACCCCCGCCGCAGCCGACAGGACACCGGCCACGAGCGGCGGCACCGGCACGAGGCTGATGAGCGCGAACCAGATCGCCTGATCGCCGAGCGAGCGCAGCAGCGCCCCGAGCGCGAGGCCCGCCGTCCCCGACACGACGCCGAGCACCGCGGGCACGAGCGCGCCACACAGAACCGCGAGCAGGAACGGCAGCGCGAAACCCGCCGCCACGATGGCCCCCGCGCCGCCCCACGGATGGCCGAAACGGGCAGGATCGATCGCAAGCGCCCTTCCCCAACCCAGCCCGAACAGCACCCACGCCACGCTGCCCGCCGGATCGAGATGGGGGGCGGGCGCGAGCACCAGGCGTCCGTCCTGCACCGGCCCCGGATCGCCAAGCGCGCGTGCGACCGCGGCAAGGGCCGCCCCTTGCAGCGTCACGAGGACAACGAGGCCCGCAAGATGAAAGCCGATCGCCTGAAGGGTCAGTTCGGACAGCCACATCCGCGCGTCAGCCCCCTGCCACGCGCGCTAGCGCTGCATGATCAGGTAATCGAGCGTATCGATGTCGTCGGGCAGGGACTCACCTTCGGGATACCCGTTGCGCATCAGGATATAGGCCATGATCTCGGCATAGGCCTTGGACGAGAATCGCCCGGCGTTGTCGGGCGGCATCTCGTTCGCGAGATAGGCGAACAGCACCGAGGCCTGCATCCCGTCGCCCCACTTCTCGTTGAAGGCGCTTCCGGCAAGAGATGCGCCCCCGTTCAACCCGCCCTTGAGGTCGTCGCCGTGGCATTCCTCGCACTCGCTCAGATACTTCTTCTCGCCCCGCGCCGCCTGATCGGCACCATAGGAAACGGGCCGCTCCTTCGGCTCCTCGGCCATCGCGGACGTCGCGACGAAAGCAGCGACACCAACCGCCGCCACCGCCGGCAAAGCTGCCAGAAATCCAGATTTTTTCATGGGCATGTCCCTCCCGTGCCACCACGCGCGGGGAGCCTTGCGACGGGTTCGTGACCCTTCGGTGGCGCCCTCGGCGGCACCATCTGCGCCCGATCCCGCCGCGAGGTCAAGCGCTGTCGGCCCTTCAGGCAGCTGAAATTGCGGCCAGCAGAGACGCCTCGTCCGGCAGCACAGGATTGCCCTGCATCGACGATGCGCCGAGCGATTCTCGCGCCACGCCCGCATGATCCGACGCACGAAGCCCGAGGGCCGCGAGGTCGGGCAGGCCCCGCGCGCGCGCCCATTCCGCGATGGTGCAGGGTGCATCCGCGGCGCTGCCGCCGAGGGTGTCGGCGATCAGGGCGCAGACCTCGGTGATGCGCGCCGCCGTCGCGGGCCCCGCGAGGGCGCGGTTCATCGCGAGCACGGGGCCGAGGAGCGCGCCGCAGATCGCACCATGCGCGGCGCCGGTCCGCCCGCCGATGACGCCCGCAAGCCCGTGCACCGCCCCCAGGCCCCCGTTCGTCAGCGCGATCCCGCCCGCGAGTGCGGCCCAGGCCATGGTTGCGCGCGCAGCCGCGTCCTCGGCCTCGGTCAGGCGCTTCAGCGCCCCGAGTGCGGGGCCGAGGGCGGCGCGGGCAAGCGCGTCGCTGAAGGGGGTGGCGCGGCGGCCGATCAGCGGCTCGATCAACTGCGTGATCGCATCGAGGCCCGATGCGAGCGTTACCTCGGGCGGGCAGCCCGCCATCAGCTCGGGATCGACCAGTGCGACCCGCGGCATCATCCGGTCATCCCGCAGGCTGACCTTGCGGCCATGGTCGGGCAGGCCGATGACGGCGTTGCGGGTGGCCTCGGACCCGGTTCCGGCGGTCGTCGGAATCGCGATGAGCGGGAGCGGATCGGCGCCAAGCGGCGTGCCGCGGCCCACGACCTCTAGATGCTCGAGCGGCCCACCCGTGGCGGGGATCAGCGCCGCCAGCGCCTTGCCGAGATCGAGCGCCGCGCCGCCGCCGATCGCGACGACCCAGTCGGCCCGGTGCGGGCGCGCGGCGCCAAGCGCTGCCTCGAGCATCGCAAGCGTCGGCTCGGACGGGCAGCCAAGCGCCAGCACCGCCGCCCCCTCGCGCGAAAGCGCATCGAGAAGCCAGGCCGCGCGGGCCCCGCTCGCCCCGTGCACGACGATCCCGCGCGCCCCGATCGCGGCCGCGAGGGCCGGCGCCCGGCGGGCCTCGCCCGGGCCGAGGTGAACCCGCCCGGGCGGGATGATGGCAAAGCTCACAGCGACATCGTGGCCGCGACCGCGCGCTGCCAGCGGGCGTATTTCGCGGCGCGCCGGTCGGGCTCCATCGCCGGGTCGAAGCGGCGTTCGAGCGCCCAGGCCTGCGCGAAGCCCGCGGCGTCGGGGCAGACGCCCGCGTGCGAGCCCGCAAGCCAGGCGGCGCCGAGCGCCGTCGTCTCGGTCACGACCGGCCGGTCGACCGGCGCGCCGAGGATGTCGGCCAGGAACTGCATCGCCCAGTCGCTCGCCGTCATGCCGCCATCGACGCGCAAGACGCCGGTCGCGGCCGTGCCCCAGTCGGCCTGCATCGCCTCGAGCAGGTCGCGCGTCTGGTAGCCCACGCTCTCGAGCGCGGCGCGCGCGAATTCGGCAGGGCCCGAGTTGCGCGTGAGCCCGTAGACGGCGCCGCGGCAGTCGGGCCGCCAGTAGGGGGCGCCAAGCCCGGTGAAGGCGGGGACGAGCACGACCTCCTGCGCGGGGTCGGCGGCCTCGGCCAGCGCCTGCGTCTCGGCCGCCGCGCGGATGATGCGCAACCCGTCGCGCAGCCATTGCACCACGGCGCCCGCGATGAAGATCGACCCCTCGAGCGCATAGGTCGTCTGCCCGCCCAGCCGGTAGGCGATGGTCGTGAGCAGCCGGTTGCGCGAGGGCACCCGGTCGGCCCCGGTGTTGAGCAGCGCAAAGCACCCCGTGCCATAGGTCGATTTCATCATGCCGGGCGCAAAGCAGGCCTGGCCGATGGTCGCGGCCTGCTGGTCGCCCGCGACGCCCATGATCGGGATCTCGCGGCCGAAGAGGTCGGCCCGGGTGCGGCCGAAGTCGGCGGCGCAGTCGCGCACCTCGGGCAGCATCGCCATCGGCACGCCGAAGAGCGCGCAAAGATCGGCGTCCCACGCGCCGCGTCCGATGTCATAAAGCATGGTGCGGGCGGCGTTGGTGGCATCCGTCGCATGCACGCGCCCGCCCGTCAGCTTCCAGATCAGATAGCAATCGACCGTGCCAAAGGCGATCTCGCCCCGTTCGGCCCGCGCGCGCGCACCCGGCACGGCATCGAGGATCGCGCCCACCTTGGTGGCCGAGAAATAGGGGTCGAGCAGCAGCCCGGTGCGGGCGCTGACCATGGCCTCGTGCCCCTCGGCGCGCAGGCGCGCGCAGACGGGGGCGGTGCGCCGGTCCTGCCAGACGATGGCGCGGTGGATGGGCTCGCCCGTGCGGCGGTCCCACAGCAGCGTCGTCTCGCGCTGGTTGGTGATGCCGATGGCGGCGATGGCGGTGGCGTCGATGCCCGCCCGTTCGATCGCGGCGCGCGCGGTGCCCGCGACCGAGGCCCAGATGTCGGCCGGGTCATGCTCGACAAGGCCCGGCGCGGGGTAGTGCTGGGGAAACTCCTCCTGCGCGACGGCCCGGACGCGCAGGCCCGCGTCGAAGACGATCGCGCGCGAGGATGTCGTGCCCTGATCGATTGCCAGAATATGCGCGGCCATCGCTGCCCCCCTCATGTGGAACGGCGGGGCCCCGGGGGCCCCGCCGCAGTCTTGGTGCGAAGGATCAGTTCTGCCAGGACTTGATCAGCTCGTCATAGCTGATCGTCTCGCCGGCGGGCTTCTCGTTCTCGAGCTTCGCGACCGGGGCGCCGGGCGCGTCGAGCCAGACCTGCGGGTCCTGCGGCTCGTTCATCTTCGGGCCGATGTCGCCCTGGACGCCAGCGCGCTCAAGCCGCTCGAGGACCTTCTCCTGCTCGGCGCAGAGGGCATCGAGCGCCTCCTGCGGGGTCTTGGCGCCCGACATGGCGTCGCCGATGTTCTGCCACCACAGCTGCGCGAGCTTGGGGTAGTCGGGCACGTTCGTCCCCGTCGGCGACCACTGGACGCGGGCGGGCGAGCGGTAGAACTCGATCAGGCCGCCGAGCTTCGGGGCGCGATCGGTGAACGACTGGTGCTGCACCGTCGATTCGCGGATGAAGGTCAGGCCGACGTGCGACTTCTTCACGTCGACGGTCTTCGAGGTCACGAACTGGGCGTAGAGCCAGGCGGCCTGCGCGCGGTCGACCGGGGTCGACTTGAGCAGCGTCCACGAGCCCGCGTCCTGATAGCCGACCTTCATCCCGTCCTGCCAGTAGGAGCCGTGCGGCGAGGGGGCCATGCGCCACTTGGGCGTGCCGTCCGCGTTCATCACCGGGATGCCTTCCTTCACCATGTCGGCGGTGAAGGCGGTGTACCAGAACATCTGCTGGGCGATGTTGCCCTGGGCGGGGACCGGACCGGCCTCGCCGAAGGTCATGCCCTGGGCTTCGGGCGGGCTGAAACGCTGCAGCCAGTCGATCGCCTTCGTCACGGCATAGACGGCCGCCGCGTCGTTCGTCGCGCCGCCGCGGGCCACGCAGGAGCCGACCGGGCGCGAGTTCTCGTCGACCCGGATGCCCCACTCGTCGACCGGCAGGCCGTTCGGCTCGCCGACGTCGCCCATGCCGGCCATCGACATCCACGCGTCGGTGTAGCGCCAGCCGAGCGAGGGGTCCTTCTTGCCGTAGTCCATGTTGCCATAGACGCCCGAGGCCGGGCCGTCGGCATAGGACATGTCGCGGCCGGTGAAGAACTCCGCGATGTCCTCATAGGCCGACCAGTTGAGCGGCACGCCGAGGTCGTAGCCGTACTTGGCCTTGAAGTCTTCCTGCGACTTCGGATGGTTGAACCAGTCGTAGCGGAACCAGTAGAGGTTCGCGAACTGCTGGTCGGGCAGCTGATAGACCTTGCCGTCGGGCGCGGTCACGAACTTCAGGCCGATGAAGTCGGCGATGTCGAGGTTGGGGTTGGTGACGGCCTTGCCCTCGCCCTCGATCCAGTCCGACAGGATGCGGGCCTGCTGATAGCGCCAGTGGGTGCCGATCAGGTCCGAGTCGTTGATGTAGGCGTCATAGACGTTCTCGCCCGTCTGCATCTGCGTCTGCAGCTTCTCGACGACGTCGCCCTCGCCGATCAGGTCGTGGGTGATCTTGATGCCCGTGATCGCGGTGAAGGCCGGGGCGAGCACCTTGGCCTCGTATTCATGCGTGGTGATCGTCTCGGAGACGACCTTGATCTCCATGCCGGCATAGGGCTTGGCGGCATCGATGAACCACTGCATCTCGGCTTCCTGGTCGGCGCGGCTCAGCGTCGACAGATCGCCGATTTCGGCATCGAGAAAGGCCTTGGCGGCGTTCATGTCCGCCCAGGCCGGCATCGCGCCGGTCGCAACGAGCGCGAGCGCCATTGCGGTCAACGTCCGGATTGGTCTCATTCTGTTTCCTCCCAAAAAATCTTCAACGTTCCAGTCAGCGTGCCCGGGGGCAGGATCGCTCCGGCCCCCGGACGGTTTGCTCCTCCTAGACCCAGCGGAACACCGCCGCGGCATAGATGAGGCAAAGAGCAAGGGCCCCCCAGAGGGGCGGTCCCGCGAAAAAGAGCCAGGCCAGCGAGATGAAGGCCGAGCCCAAGAGCGAGATGAACAGCCTGTCGCCCCGCGTCGTCTCGATCCGCAGGATGCCCACGCGGGGCGTCTCGGGCCAGCGGATGGCGAGCAGGGTAAAGGTCACGAGCAGGCAGGCGATGATCCAGAAGAACAGCGCGACCGGCAGCGTCCAGGCCATCCAGCCGCCCTTTATCATCGGCGAGAACCAGTCAAGCGCGCCATCGCGGCGCGGCGCCGCCCACAGGATGAACGCCAGCGCACCAAGAAGAAGTGCCCCCGGCAGGATCATGGCGATGGCTGGCAGCGGACGGCCCATCACACCCTCCCCAGCGCGAAACCGCGCGCGATGTAGTTGCGAACGAACCAGATGACGAGCGCGCCGGGAATGATCGTGAGCACGCCCGCCGCCGCGAGCACCCCCCAGTCCATCCCCGAGGCCGAGACCGTGCGCGTCATCGTCGCCGCGATCGGCTTGGCGTTGACCGAGGTCAGCGTGCGCGAGAGCAGCAGCTCGACCCAGCTGAACATGAAGCAGAAGAACGCCGCCACCCCGATCCCCGAGGCGATGAGCGGCATGAAGATCTTCACGAAGAAGCGCGGGAAGGAATAGCCGTCGATATAGGCCGTCTCGTCGATCTCCTTGGGCACGCCGCGCATGAAGCCCTCGAGGATCCAGACCGCGAGCGGCACGTTGAACAGGCAATGCGCGAGCGCCACCGCGATGTGCGTGTCGAAGAGCCCGACCGAGGAATAGAGCTGGAAGAACGGCAGCGCGAAGACCGCGGGCGGCGCCATCCGGTTCGTGAGCAGCCAGAAGAACAGGTGCTTGTCGCCGAGGAAGCGGTAGCGCGAGAAGGCATAGGCCGCCGGCAGCGCCACCGTGATCGAGATGACCGTGTTCATCACGACATAGGTGATCGAGTTGACATAGCCCATGTACCAGGCCGGGTCGGTCAGGATCGTGATGTAGTTGGCGAAGGTCAGGTCCTTCGGCCAGAGGGTGAAGGTCGAGGTGATCTCGCTGTTGGTCTTGAGGCTCATGTTCACGAGCCAATAGATCGGCAGCATCAGGAACAGCAGATAGAGGGTCATGACGATGATCGACGACCGGGCACGCATCAGCGGTCCTCCTCGCGGTCGAGGTTCGTCATCACCGTGTAAAAGACCCATGAGACGAGCAGGATGACAAGGAAATACATGATCGAGAACGCCGCCGCCGGCCCGAGGTCGAACTGTCCCACCGCCATCTTGACGAGGTCGATCGAGAGGAAGGTCGTCGAGTTGCCCGGTCCGCCGCCGGTGACGACGAAGGGCTCGGTATAGATCATGAAGCTGTCCATGAAGCGCAAGAGCACCGCGATCAGCAGCACCCCCTTCATCTTGGGCAATTCGATGTAGCGAAACACGCTCCAGCGGCTCGCCTGATCGATGCGCGCGGCCTGATAATATGCCTGCGGGATCGAGCGCAGCCCGGCATAGGCGAGCAGGGCGACAAGGCTTGTCCAGTGCCAGACGTCCATCACGATGACGGTGAGCCACGCATCGAGCGGATCGTTCGTATAGTTGTAGTCCACCCCCGCCGCCGCGAGGCTGTGACCCAGAAGCCCGATATCGACCCGGCCGAAGATCTGCCAGATCGTGCCCACCACGTTGAACGGGATCAGCAGCGGCAGCGCCATCAGCACGAGGCACAGGCTCGCCCAGGCGCCGCGCTTGGGCATGTGGAGGGCGATATAGATGCCGAGCGGCACCTCGATCGCGAGGATGATCGCGGAAAAGAGGATCTGTCGGCCCAGCGCGTCATGCAGCCGCTCCGAGGTCACCATCTCCTCGAACCACTCGAGCCCGACCCAGAAGAACTCGTTGTTGCCGAAGGTGTCGTTCAGCGCGTAGTTGACAACCGTCATGAGCGGGATCACCGCCGAAAACGCCACCACGACCAGCACCGGCAGGACGAGGAACCACGCGCGGTTGTTCTGCGTCTTGTCCATCAGCGCCCCTCCGCCTCGGGCGACACGCGCCAGTCATCGGCATAGACGCTGATCCGCGCCGGATCGAAGAGGGCCTGAGTCGCGTCTGCCGCGATGGGCGTGCCCTCGGGCACCATGATGTTGATCGGGCCGAAGGCGCCCTCGGCACGCACGATGCGGTGGCGCCCAACATCCTCGACGCGTCGGATCGCGACACCGAGCCCGCCCGTTGCCCCGAGCGTCACATGCTCGGGGCGGATGCCGACGCGCGTGCGGCCCGAGAGCGCCCCATAGCGCACCCCGAGCGGCACGCTGCCGCCGTCGAGATGCGCCTGCGCCCCCTCGATGCGGGCATCGAAGAGGTTCATCCCCGGCGATCCGATGAAATAGCCCACGAAGGTGTGCGCCGGGGTCTCGAACAGCTCCTTGGGCGTGCCGACCTGCACCACCCGGCCGTCATACATCACCACCACGCGGTCGGCGAAGGTCAGCGCCTCGGTCTGGTCGTGCGTCACATAGATCATCGTGTGACCGAAATCGCGATGCAGCGCCTTGAGCTGCGTGCGCAACTCCCACTTCATGTGGGGGTCGATGACGGTCAGCGGCTCATCGAAGAGGATCGCGTTCACATCCTCGCGCACCATGCCGCGGCCGAGGCTGATCTTCTGCTTGGCATCGGCAGTCAGCGCGCGCGCCTTGCGGTCGAGCGCCTGTTCCATCCCGATCATCTTCGCCACCGCCTGCACGCGCGCCGCGACATAGGCGGCGTCGCGGCCGCGGTTGCGCAGCGGAAAGGCGAGGTTCTCGCGCACCGACATCGTATCGTAGACGACCGGGAACTGGAACACCTGCGCGATGTTGCGGTCAGCCGTGGGGGCATCGGTGACGTCGAGATCGCCAAACATCACCCGGCCGCGCGACGGGCGGATGAGGCCCGAGATGACATTGAGCAGCGTGGTCTTGCCGCAGCCCGACGGGCCGAGCAGCGCATAGGCGCCGCCGTCCTCCCAGACATGGGTCGTGGGCTTCAACGCGAAATCGTCCTCGCCTGCTGGGTTTGGCAGATAGCTGTGCGCGAGATCGCCGAGCGTGATCCTTGCCATGGTCAGGCACCTCCGCCGGCGTCGGCCGCGGCATAGGGGGCGGGGGCGGCAAGCCGGCCATCAGCCGCGAAGAGATAGACATGCGCCGGATCGAGCCAGATGCCGATCTCCGCACCCGGCGCCATGTCGTGCACCCCATGCACGAGCGCCACCCAGTCGTCGCCCCCGTGGTCGAGGTGCAGGAACGTCTCGGCGCCGGTGATCTCGCTCACCCCGAGGGTGCAGCGGAATTCGACCGCCTCTGCAGCGTGGCGCTCAATCCCGAGATGGTTGGCGCGAAAGCCGGCCAGATAGCGCCCGTCCGGGATCCGCGCCGCCGCGCCCTGCGCCGGGGCGTGGACATCGGCGCCGAGGGTCAGCCGTCCGCCCGCCTTGGTACAGGCCACGAAGTTCATCGGCGGGTCGGAAAAGACGCGCGCCGTCACGGTATCCATCGGCGCGCGGTAGACCTCGGGCGTCGGCCCGAACTGCGTCACGCGCCCTTCCCACATCGTTGCGGTGTGGCCGCCGAGCAAGAGCGCCTCTTCGGGTTCGGTGGTGGCATAGACGAAAATCGCGCCCGAAGCCTCGAAGATGCGCGGGATCTCGACCCGGAGTTCCTCGCGCAGCTTGTAGTCGAGGTTGGCGAGCGGCTCGTCGAGCAGGACAAGCCCCGCGCCCTTGACGAGCGCGCGCGCCAGCGCGCAGCGCTGCTGCTGGCCGCCCGACAGCTCGAGCGGCCGGCGCTCGAGCAGCGGGGTGAGGCGCAGCATCTCGGCCGTCTCGCGCACCCG
>CAYYJB010000034.1:0-24602 GCA_964472135.1 uncultured Gemmobacter sp. | reverse complement strand
ACCGCCGCCATCACCCCGGGCTGGGCGCCGAACCAGAGCGCGGCCGCATGGGCAAGCGCGGCGCGCGCGTCCTCGACCACGATCAGCGCCACATCGGGGTAACCGCCGAGCGCCGCGCGCGCCAGCGCCGCCCCTGCCGCATCGGTCATGATCGCCGCCGCGCCAGCCGCCGCGGCCTCGGCCGCGAAGCGCGCGCCATGCACGCGCGTGCCGGGCAGCGCGGCGAACAGCATCCCCGGCCGGACCGCGCGGCTTTCGGTGGCGATGCCCGACACGCTGATGCCCGACACGCTGATGCCCGACACGCTGATGCCGCCCGCGTCCGGCCCGAGGCCCAGATCGGCCAGACGCGCGCGCGCCCGCTCAGCCACCCCAGCCTCCGTGATCGTGCCCCATCCGTGCCCGACCCCTATTCGCTGAGGACGGGGTAATCGGCAAGGACGGTTTCCGCCGGCTCGGGCTCGGGCCTGACCCCGAGCAGCGGGCCGATGCGGCGCAGGACCACCTGCACGACGGGCACTGTCGTCCAGCCCGCGGTGCGGCGGGCCTCGGTGCCGGTCGTATCCTCGGCCTCGTCGAGCGATACGACGATGACATAGCGCGGGTCGGTCATCGGAAAGGCGCCGGCAAAGGTCGCGACCACCTTGTCCTCGACATAGCCGCCGCCCCGGCTGGGCTTCTCGGCCGTCCCGGTCTTGCCGCCGAGGTAATAGCCCGCGACCTCGGCCTGCCGCGCCGTCCCCTGAGTGACGGTCGAGCGCAGGATGCCGCGCATCTGGGCCGATGTCTCGGGGGCGATCACGCGCTCGCCCAGCGCCGGATCATCCCGGCGCACGAGCGTCGGGCTGATGCGCAGGCCGCCGTTCACCAGGCTCGCATAGGCCGAGGCGAGATGCACGAGGTTGGCCGAGATGCCGTGGCCATAGGCGACGGTCGCGGCGGTGGTGTCGGACCATCGCGCAGGCACGAGGGGGCGCGCGCCGGCCGCCTCGCTGAGTTCGAGGGGCACGGGCGCGAAGAAGCCGAGGCGGCGCAGGAATTCCTCCTGCGGGCCGTGGCCGATCTGGGTCGCGAGTTTCACCGTCCCGACGTTCGAACTCTTGGCGATGACGCCCGCGACCGTCAGCACGCGCGGCGTGGTCGGATGGTCGCGCACTGTCGCGCGTCCGGCGCGGATCGGCCCCCTGACATCCATCACCGTGCGCGGCCCGACGAGGCCGAGCTCGAGCGCCTGCGCCACCGGGAAGACCTTCATCACCGAGCCGAGTTCATAGACCCCCTGCAGCGCGCGGTTGAAGAGGGGGCTGTCGCCCGGATCGCCCGTCACGCGCGGGTTCGGCCGGTCATTCGGGTCGAAGTCGGGCAGCGACACCATGGCGAGGATTTCGCCCGTGCGCGCATCCATCACGAGGGCCGCCGCCCCCTTGGCGTTCATGATCTGCATGCCCGCCTCGAGCGTCTCGGTCAGCGCCGCCTGCACCGAGAGGTCGATCGACATCACCAGCGGCTGGCCGAGCAGCGCCGGATCGCGCAGCCGCTGGTCGAGCGCGCGCTCGATCCCCGCCGTGCCGATGACCTCGGCCGAATCGACCCCCTCCTGCCCGAAGGACGCCCCGCCCAGCACATGCGCCGCAATGCGGCCGTTGGGATAAAGGCGCATCTCGCGCGCGCCGAACAGAAGGCCCGGCTCGCCGATCTCGTGCACCCGCTGGCGCTGCTCGGGCGAGAGGGTGCGGCGCACCCAGACGAAGCTGCGCCCCGAGGTGAACTGGCGGGCCAGCGTATCGGCGTCGAGGTCGGGGAAGATCGCGGCCAGCGCCCGGGCGCTGCCGATCGGGTCGATCATGTCGCGCGGGTGGGCATAGAGGGCGTGGGTGACAAGGTTCGTCGCCATCACCCTGCCCTGCCGGTCGACGATGTCGGCACGCTGGGCCTGGATCTCGGCGCGCGCCTCGGCGATGCCGGGCTCGATCGGTTCGGTCGCCGCCAGCACGCCCATGCGCATCCCGATGATGACGAAGAGCACGCAGAAGGTCGCCGTCAGGAACCAGATGCGCTGCGCGGCGGTGGCGCGCGCGCGCTCGCGCATTTCTTCGTGGCGCAGCCGGATGTTCGCGGCCTCGATCAGATCGGGGTCTTCCCCCTCGACCCGGGCGCGCAGGATCTGCGGCAGCGGGCGCAGCGGGGTGCGCATCACTGGCCCTCCGCCTCGGCCGCCTCGACCTCGGCGGGGCCGAGCGAGGGTAGCGGCAGGTTCGACAGCGCCGCGAACTGTTCGGGTGTGATCGCGAACAAGGGCAGCGCCCCGACGTTGGCGACGACCAGCTCGGCCAGCCGGTCGGGACGGTTGAGATAGGCCCATTCGGCGCGGTTGACCGCGATCGCCTCGCGCAGGGCCGCGACTTCGCGCTGAAGGGCGGCGACCTCGCGCAGGGCCTGCTGGGTCGCGTAATTCTCGCGATAGGCCCAGAAGGCCATGCTCAGAACCCCGAAACCCGCAAAGAGTATGAGCAGCGTGCGCATCAGCGCCCCCTGCCGCGGATAGTGGTGCGGCCGGGTTGCGCGCCAGGCAGCGCCGGGACGCCGAGCGCGCGCGGATCGGGTGCCGCAGGCGGTGCCGAGGTGCGGCGCGCCACCCGCAGATGGGCCGAGCGCGCGCGCGGATTGGCCGCGATCTCGGCCGCGTCGGGGGCGATGGCGCGCCGCGTCACCGCCTCGAACCGCGCGGGGGCGGGGGCGGCGCCCGGCATGTGGCGGCTCTGCCCGCGCGCAGGATCCGCTGCCTCGGCGATGAAGCGCTTGACGATGCGATCCTCGAGCGAATGGAACGTCACGACAGCCAGCAACCCGCCCGGGCGCAGCGCGCGCTCGGCCGCCGCCAGCCCCGCGACGAGGGCCTCGAACTCGGCGTTGACGGCGATGCGCAGCGCCTGAAAGCTGCGCGTCGCGGGGTGGCTCTGGCCGGGCTTGGGCCGGGGCAGGCAGCCCGCCACGATCTCGGCCAGCGCCCGCGTCGTCTCGATCGGCGCCACGGCGCGCGCGGCGACGATCGCGCGCGCGATGCGCCGCGCGGCGTGCTCTTCGCCATAGTGATAGAGGATGTCGGCGATCGCGGCCTCGGGCGCGCGGTTCACGATGTCGGCCGCCGTCGGGCCCTCGGCGCCCATCCGCATGTCGAGCGGCCCGTCGCGCAGGAAGGAGAACCCGCGCGCGGCCTCGTCGATCTGCATCGACGACACGCCAAGATCGAGCACCACCCCATCGACCGGACCGCCCGCGAGCGTGTCGAGATCGGCGAAATTCCCCTGCACGAGCGTCAGCCGATCGCCGAGCGCGCCCGCCCAGCCCGCCGCGAGCGCGAGCGCGCGCGGGTCGCGGTCGATGCCGATGACGCGCGTCGCGCCGGCCTCGATGAGCGCGCGCGCATATCCGCCCGCCCCGAAGGTGCCATCGACCCAGGTGCCGCGCACGGGCGCCACCGCCGCGATCAGCGGTCCGATCAGCACGGGGATATGGGGCGGGGGCGCCATCATGCCCATCTCACCCCCCCTCGGACGGCGGATCGAGCAGCGTCAGCACATCGGCATCGGCCGGCAGCTCGGCGAAGGCCGCGGCGAAGCGCTGCGCCTTGTCGGCCTCATAGGCCTCGGGCAGCCAGATCTGAAAGGTATCGAGCGCCCCGGCAAAGAGCGCGTCCCCCGTCTCGGGCAGGCCGATGCGCTCGCGCAGGCGCTGGTTGAGGATGATGCGCCCGTCGGGATCGACCTCGGCGCTGTCCGAGCCCGCGATCATCACCTGTTCGAGCAGCCGCCGGCGGGCCGAGCCGCGCGGCAGCGCCGCGATCTGCGCCTCGACGCCCCGGATCGCGGCCTCGGTGAAGCATTCGAGAAAACGCCGGCGCGGGTCGCCCCAGACGATGCGCACGCGCGGCCTGAGGCCCTCGTGCCAGTCGGGATCGCCCTGCTCGAGCACCCTGCGGAAGTCGGCCGGGATCGAGACGCGGCCCTTGGCGTCAACCCTCTGGGTGAATTCGCCGTGAAAGTACACGCCCGCCTTCCCTGCGCCTTCGCTTCGCCCTCGCGGGCCGATCACCCCCTGAACGGAAACGGCGGACCGCGCGCCTTCGCCCGATCCGCCGCCCTCGCCCCGTCATCGGGTCCCCGGTCGCGCCGCCATTGGGGGGGGTCTGGCGGCGCGCCGGAACTCTGTCAGTGCAGCGGGAGCCTGTGAAACCTGCCTCAAGTCCGGGATCTTTGCCCCGTGTGGTCTGCCCGCCGTTCGATGGTCAATCCTTGTCATGGGTTTTCATGGGAGTCAACGGGATTTTTTGGGTTTTTGTGGTCGAATTCACGCCGCGTCTGGAATCGAACGGCCATCGGGGGCCGCCTGAGTGCCGCTCATGGCGGCGAAGATGGCCGCAGAGATGCACGATTCTGCGGCGCAGCCCCGCGCAAACGCATGTTTTATGTCCTTTTCCGCCATGTTCATGCTGCAAGGCAGCATTGCGATCGCGGCTATTGCGCAAACGCAGAAACGCGCCATCTTGGCAACAATGCGCCGAGCATCGCACCGGCGCGGATCTGCGCGTCGGTGCCTCCTCCCGCCGGCGTGGCGAGGGTGGCGGCGGGTTCCTCCCCCGTGCGCCGCCTGGGGTCCTTGGGGTCTTCGGGCTCTGGCGATGGACGAAAGGCCCTTTTCCTCCCCGGGCCGATCGGACTGGCGGCAATCCCGACCTCCCCGGGATTGCCGCCTTTTTCTTTTGGCAGATCGGCTGCGGCCTAGCCCGCGCGCGCCATCCGGTCGCGCAAGGCCAACAGCCGGGCATAGAGCGCGGCCACATCCGGCGCGACGACGGCGGGCAACGGCTCGGGCGCGGCTTCCGACGGCAAGCCGCGGGGTGATTCGGCGGGCAGGGCAGAGGCTGCGCCCCCGGCCCCGTCGGGGGCGTCCGGCTCAAACCCCGGCAGGCAGAGCTGCGCCGCGTCGGTTGCAGGCGGCGCGGCGCGCCGGCGCGGCAAGGCCACTACCTTGCCATCCGACCCGCCGGGATTGGCTGGGCGCGCCTGCGTGGCCGCCGCCGGGGCGGCGGTCATCGGCTCGGCCGGGGCGCGCGGGGGCGCCTGCACCTGCGCGGTCTCGATCACCTCGGGTGCCGCCATTGCTGCCACCTGCCTCACGCCCTGTTCACGCAGCATCTTCTGAACCGCGCGGATGGAAAGCCCGTCATCATGGAGAAGCCGGCGCAGCGCCGTGATGAGCGCGACATCGGCGGGCCGGTAATAGCGCCGCGCGCCTGCCCCCTTGACGGGCCGGATCTGCGGAAAACGGCTTTCCCAGAAGCGCAGCACATGGGTGGGCAGTCCCATCGCCTCGGCGACCTCGCCGATGGTGCGGAAGGCGTCCGGGCTCTTGCGGGCGGCGGCGCGTTCGCTCACGCCGCGCCCCCGCCCGCGACGCGCGCCTTGAGGACATGCGAGGGGCGGAAGGTCAGCACACGGCGGGGCGTGATCGGCACTTCCTCGCCTGTCTTGGGATTGCGCCCCATGCGCGCGTTCTTGCTGCGCACCGAGAATGTTCCGAACGAGGAGATCTTGACGCTCTCGCCATCGACGAGGGCGTCCGAGATGCGCTGGATGATGGTCTCGACCAGGTGGGCGGATTCGTTCCGCGACAGCCCGACCTCGCGCACGACCGCTTCGCTCAGATCCATCCGCGTGAGCGTGTTTTCAGCCATTGCCCTTCCCCGCGACCAAATCCTATTGGTTCCAAGTTGCTCGCTCGGGCGGCGCGAGTCAACTACCAGCGCAGGACGACCGACCCCCAGGCGAGCCCGCCGCCGATCGCCTCGAGGACGACCAGCTGCCCCGGCCGGATCTGCCCGCGCCCATGCGCGACCGACAGCGCGAGGGGGATCGACGCGGCCGAGGTGTTGCCGTGGTCCTGCACCGTCACCACCACCCGCTCCATCGGCACCTGAAGCCGCGCGGCGGTGGCCTGGATGATGCGCAGGTTGGCCTGGTGGGGCACGATCCAGTCGACCTCGGACTCATGCAGGCCGGCCCTGCCGAGTGCCGCTTGCGCGGTTGCGGCGAGCTTCTCGACCGCGTGGCGAAAGACCTCGCGCCCCTGCATCCTGAGATGCCCGACGCTGCCGGTCGAGACGCCGCCATCGACATAGAGCAACTCGCGATACCGCCCGTCGGAGTTGAGATCGACCCCGAGGATGCCCCGATCGGCCGGGGTGCCCGCGCCCTCGGCCGCTTCCAGAATCACCGCCCCCGCCCCGTCGCCGAAAAGCACGCAGGTGCCGCGGTCGGTCCAGTCCATCAGGCGCGAGAATGTCTCGGCCCCGATCACCATCACCCGCCCGGCAAGCCCCGCGCGGATCAGCGCGTCGGCGTTGGCCATGGCAAAGACGAAGCCCGCGCAGACGGCCTGCACGTCATAGGCAAAGCCCCGCGTCATCCCCAGACCCGCCTGCACCATCGTCGCGGCCGACGGAAAGGTGAGGTCGGGGGTCGAGGTCGCGACGATCACCGCGTCGATATCCCCTGCCCCGAGGCCCGCATCGGCAAGCGCCGCCTGCCCGGCGCGGACCGCGAGATCCGAGGTCGTCTCCCCCTCGGCCGCGAAATGGCGCCGCTCGATCCCCGATCGCTCGCGGATCCATTCGTCCGAGGTGGCGAGGGTGGCCGCGAAATACTCGTTCCCGACAACCCGCGCGGGCAGGTAATGGCCGACCCCGCGGATGCAGGCGCGCCGCATCACTCGGCCCCCCGCGCGGCCGCGAGCGATGCGGCGGCCAAACCCGCCCCCGCGCCAGCCCCGAGCTCGGCCAGTTGCGCCTTGAGGCCCTGCTGGAACCCCGAGCGCGCCAGGCGGTGCGCGAGGCCGATCGCCGCTGCGACGCCCGTCGCATCGGCCGAGCCGTGCGATTTCACCACCGTCCCGTTCAGCCCCAGGAAGACCCCGCCGTTCACCTGGCGCGGGTCGATCCGGCCTTGCAGCCGGCGCAGCGATGTCATGGCAAGGAGTGCCGCGGCGCGCGACCAGATCGAGGCGCCGAACGCCTCGCGCAGGAACTCGCGGATCAGCCGCGCCGTGCCCTCGCCGGTCTTGAGCGCGACGTTGCCGGTGAAGCCGTCGGTCACGATCACGTCCACGCGGTCCGAGGGGATGTCGGTGCCCTCGACGAAGCCTGCGCACTCGAACCGCCCCGCCGCCGCCGTCGCGGCAATGAGGTCGAGCGCGGCGCGCAGTTCGGGCCGGCCCTTGTGCTCTTCGGTCCCGACGTTCAGCACCCCGACCCTTGGCGCCGCGATCCCGAGCCCGTGGCGGGCATAGGCCGCCCCCATCAGCGCGTATTGCGCGAGGTCGGGCGCATCGGCGCGGACATCGGCGCCGACATCGAGCATGACGTTGAAGCCCGCCGCCCCGCGCGAGGGCCAGAGGCAGGCGATGGCGGGCCGGTTCACGCCCGGCAGCTTGCGCAGGCGGATCATCGACATCGCCATCAGCGCGCCGGTATTGCCGCACGAGACCGCGACCGCGGCCGAGCCGTCGCGCACGGCCTCGATCGCGCCCCACATCGATGTCCCCTCGCCGTGGCGGAGCACCTGGCTCGGCTTGTCGCCCATCGCGACGATGCGCTCGGCGTGCCGGATCAGGCATCGCCCCGCGAGTTCGGGATGGCGGCCGAGAAGGCGGCGCACCTCCGCCTCGGGGCCGTTGAGGATGAAATCGAGGTCGGGTGCCGCGCGCGCAGCCAGCCAGACGCCCGCGACGACGGCCTCGGGTCCGCGATCGCCGCCCATGGCATCGACGGAAACGACGACCCTTTCACCCGGGGAAGCGGGAGGGGCTTTGCGCGGTGTGCCTTGTGCCATGGGGCGTGCCCGGGCTGCGGCGGCGCTGTCGGCCCTCAGGCCGCGTCGTCCTCGACCTCGACCTCGGGGGCGCGGGCCGACACCTCGCGGCCGTCGTAATGGCCGCAGGAAGCGCAGACGTGGTGCGGACGCTTCAGCTCGCCGCAATTGGCGCATTCGTTGGGGTTCGCGGCCACGAGGGCATCGTGGGCGCGGCGCATGTTGCGGCGTGACCGCGTGACTCGGTTCTGCTGGACGGCCATGTCTCTACCTCGGATTGGGGGACTGGCCCCTGCGATTCATTCGGAGCGACCCCGCGGCAGGCTTGCAAGCCCGCCGGCCAGACCGGCCCCGCGAGGCGCGGACCATAGAACTTCTGGCCGCGCGCGCAAGTCCTTTTTCAGGCCGTCGCCCCCTTCAGCCCCCATCCTCGTCGGTGGGGCGCAGGGCCCGCAGCGCCGCGAAGGGGTGCACATCGGCGTCGCGCAGCGGCGGCGCGCCGGGCGGGCCGAAGACGGCCTCGCCAAGCGCGGCCCCGGCCGCGCGCGGATAATCGGGCAGGCCGAGTGCCAGCGCCTCGGCCGCCACGGCAACGAGGTCGATCGCCTCGGGAAGTGGCTCGAGCGTGTCGTCTTCGGGCATCTCGCTCTCGCCCGGGGGCGCTTCGGGCGCGCGCGCCACATAATGGCGCAGCACCGGCGCATCGAGCGTCGTCCACACGGGTTCGAGCGTCACGACGCAGGGCTGCGCGGCATGGGCAAGCAGGCGCCCCTCGAGCACGAGATCCTCGGCCCCCTCGGGGCGCAGCGTCCCCCGCAACTCCAGCCGGTCAAGCCCGATCAGCCCGAGGTCGCGCGCGATGCCGAGCCGCGTCGCGTCATCCGCGACCAGCTCGATGCTGCGGGCGCGCCGTCCCTGAACCTCGGCGCTGCGGATGATCGTGGGCGAACGGGACATCGCGGCTTCCTTGCGTCCTTGAACCTCGGGCATGCCATCGTGTAGGGTAAGCGAACGGTCGTGACCCGATTACGGGGCGCAAGAGGCCGGGGCAAGAGGCAGGGCAGCGATCGGCATGGGCATCGGACGGACGGGCCGCGCGGTCGCACTGGCAGCACTGGCCTCGATCTTGCTTGCAGGCTGCGCCGAGAACGTGCGCACCCACGGCTATGCCCCCGACGAGGCGTCGCTTGCCGAGCTGAAACCCGGCGCCGACACGCGCGCGACCGTCGCGGCCAAGATCGGCCGGCCCTCGACCGCCGGTCTGATGCAGGGCGGCGACTGGTTTTATGTCGAGAGTCGCTGGCGCGATTTCGGGGCGCGCGCGCCGCGCGAGGTCTCGCGCGAGGTGGTTGTCGTTTCCTTCGATGCCGAGGGCGTGCTGCGCGACAGCGCGCGCTATGGCCTCGAGGACGGGCGCGTCGTGCCGATCTCTCGGCGCACAACCGAGACGACCATCCGCAACGTCAGCCTGATTCAGCAGCTCTTGCGCAACGTCGGCAACATCCGGGCCGATCAGCTGGTCGACTGAACGCCGACACCGCCGAAGAGCCGCGCGTGCTCCTGCAACGCGAAGCGGTCGGTCATGCCGGAAACGTAATCCGCCACCACCCGCGCGAGCCCCGCCCGATCCGCCGCCGCCGCGACATCGGCCTGCCATTCGGGCGGCAGAAGGGCAGGTTCGCGCATATAAAGGGGGAAGAGGTCGTTCACGACCGCGGTGACGCGCGCGCGTTCGACCATGACGCGGGGCGCGCGATACATGCGCTCGAACAGGAAGGCGCGCACCGCCTTCAGATCCTGATAGAGCGGCTTCGAGAAGCGGATCACGGTGGTGCCGAGCGCGCGGATCTCGGCAGCCGAGCGCGGGTTGGCGGCCGCGAGGCGCCCGCGCGCGACCGCGATCACATCCTCGACCATGACGCCGAACACCCGCCGCAGCGCCTCGTGCCGCCGCCGCATCCGTTCGAGCCCCGGATAGCGGCGGTCGACCTCGGCAAATGCCGGCCCCGTTACCGGCAGATCGCAAAGCGCCGCCTCGTCGAACAGGCCCGAGCGCAGGCCGTCGTGCAGGTCGTGGTGGGAATAGGCGATGTCGTCGGCGATGGCCGCGACCTGCGCCTCGGCGCTCGCATGGGTGCCAAGCTCGAGATCCCACGCCGCGTTCGCCTCGGCCAGCGCGGCGGGCAGATCGCCCGTCACCGGCCCGTTGTGCTTGGCCAGCCCCTCGAGCGTCTCCCATGTCAGGTTGAGGCCGTCGAAATCGGCATAGTGGCGTTCGAGCCGGGTCACGATCCGGATCGCCTGCGCGTTGTGGTCGAACCCGCCCCAGGGCGCCATCAGCGCGCCGAGCGCATCCTCGCCCGTGTGGCCAAAGGGGGTGTGGCCGAGGTCATGGGCCAGCGCCACCGCCTCGGCCAGATCGGTATCGAGCCCGAGCGCGCCCGCGATGGTGCGCGCGACCTGCGCGACCTCGATCGAATGCGTGAGGCGCGTGCGGTAATAATCCCCCTCGTGCTCGACGAAGACCTGCGTCTTGTGCTTCAGCCGCCGGAAGGCCGAGGAATGGATGATGCGGTCGCGGTCGCGCTGGAAATCGTTGCGAAAGGTCGAGACGGCCTCGGCAAAGCGGCGGCCGCGGCTGTCCTCGGGGCGGCTGGCATAGGGGGCGCGCATCGGATCACCTTCCTGCTTCGGGGCGCTTGCGCTCTGGCATCTTCGCGCCCGGCGCCTTATATAAGCGAAACGATCAGGAATTGCACCCGGCCCGAGATGATCCCGAGATGACCCCGACCCTGCCCCCCCGCGTCACCGACCGTGCCTTTGCCCGACTGGCAGAGATCGCCGAGGCCATGGGCGAATCGCGCCCGCTGCGCGTTGCGGTCGAGGGCGGCGGCTGCTCGGGCTTTCACTACGACATCAAGCTCGATGCCGCGCAACCCGATGATCTCGTGCTCGAACGCGGGCCGGTGCGCGTGGTGGTGGACCGCGTGTCGCTGCCGTTCCTGTCGGGGGCAACCATCGACTGGGCCGATGAGCTGATCGGCGCGCGCTTCGTCATCGAGAACCCCAACGCCTCCTCCTCCTGCGGCTGCGGCACCTCGTTCTCGATCTGATGGCGCCCTCTGCCGCGGCCGGCCGTCTTGGCAGCGTCCGGCCCGCGTGCTAGGTCGCGCCGCGCAGGAGGTCGGCACGGGGCCGGCCCGCAGGATACGGGGCGGAACATGGCCATCGAGCGGACCCTTTCGATCATCAAGCCGGATGCGACGCGGCGCAACCTCACCGGGCGGATCAACGCCAAGTTCGAAGAGGCAGGCCTGCGCATCGTCGCGCAAAAGCGCCTCCACCTCTCGCCCGCGCAGGCCGGCCAGTTCTACGCCGTCCACCGCGAGCGGCCGTTTTATGGCGAGCTGGTCGAGTTCATGGCCTCGGCGCCCGTCGTGGTGCAGGTGCTCGAGGGTGAGGGCGCGATCGCGAAGAACCGCGAGGTGATGGGCGCGACCAACCCCGCGAACGCAGCGCCCGGCACCATCCGCAAGGAATTCGCCCTCTCGGTCGGCGAGAACTCGGTCCACGGCTCGGACGCCCCCGAGACCGCGGCGCAGGAAATCGCCTTCTTCTTCTCGGGCCTCGAGCTCGTCGGCTGATCAGCGCCGCGCGGGCACGACGCCCAGCGCATCCAGGGCCGCCTCGAGCGCATCGGGGCGGCCCTTCGGCATCTCGCGGGCCTTCAGCGCATCGAAGCGGGCGCGCAACTGGGCCTTTTCGGGCCCTGCGCAATCGTTCCAGGGCCGGCCCTGCAGCGCCATCACCAGGACATAATAGGCGATGAAATGCGGCCGCTCGCCCGCGCGCAGAAGGCGCGCATAGGCGGCATCGGCGCCAAGCGCGCGCAGCGTCTCGGCGTCGGGGATGCCGGCGCGGACAAAGGCCGCTTCGGTCGCGGGCCCGAGGTTGCGGATCGTGGAGATTGCGGTCGGCATGGCCGGGCCATTCTGGCACCAGCCGCACGCCGGCGAAAGGTCAGATCGAGGCCCAATCGCCGATGCGGGGGGCGCCCGTCTCGCCGCCCTGCTGGCGGGGGGCATCGTCGCTGCCCTGCTGGCGCGCGATGTGATCGCCGCCCTGCTGGCGCTGGGGGGCGGCGGGGGTGCGGGCGCCCTGCTGGGGGGCGGGGGCCGCGGGGGTCTGGCGTTCGGTCGTCATGGGTCGTCCTTTGCTGCCTCTGGTGCCGGGGGTTGTCCCCCCCTGACGCGCCCGTCGCAGCCCATGCGGGCGGAAATCGGGCTTTCGGCGGGCAGATAGGCGCGATTTTTCCGTCTGGCAAGAAAAATCGCGGCCCCCTCACGGCCGCGCGATCCGCCCCCCCGGCATCGGGCGGGCAACCCCCGTCGTGCCCGGCGCCGAGAGGGGCAGCCCCCGCAGCACCCGCATCCCGAGGAAGGCAAAGGCCTGCGCCTCGAGCATGTCGCCATTAAGCCCCGCGGCCTCGGCCGCCTCGGGCACGACCGGCGCCGTCTCGGCCGCGAGATACCCCATCAGCCCGAGGTTGAGCCGCCCGCCCCCCGCCACGATCAGCCGCCGGGGCGGGGCGGGCATCAGCGCCAGGCCAAGGGCGACCGCCCGCGCCGCGCAGGCCGCAAGCGTCGCCGCCGCGTCGGCGTCCGCGAGATGCGCGACCGCCCCCTGCAAGCCCGCGAAGGCGTCGCGGTCGAGCGACTTCGGCGCGGCCTTCGCGAAATGGGGATGGCGCGCAAAGGCCGCGAGCACCGCCGCATCGGCCCGCCCCGCGGCGGCGAGCGCGCCGCCCTCATCCCGGGCAAGACCGCGGCGGGCGCGCAGCAGATCGTCGATCGGGGCGTTGGCGGGTCCGGTGTCGAAGGCCAGGATCGCCCCCGCCGCCTCGGGCCCGGGCGCCGCAGGGTCGGCCCAGGTGAGGTTGCCCACCCCCCCGAGGTTCAGGAACGCGACCGGCCCCCCGCCCAACCGGCGGGCGAGCGCGAAGTGGAAGAAGGGCACGAGCGGCGCGCCCTGCCCGCCCGCCGCCACGTCGGCGCTGCGGAAATCCCAGGCGACCGGCCGCCCGATCCGGGCCGCGAGCCGCTCGCCCGAGCCCACCTGATGCGTCCCCCGCCCGCCCGGATCATGGGCGAGCGTCTGGCCGTGAAAGGCGACAAGCTCGGCTTCGGGAAAGCCGGCCGCGACCTCGGCATGGGCGTCCTCGACGATGCGCGCGGCCCGGGCCACGCCCGCCTCGCCCGGCCAGCGGCCAAGGGCGGCGCGCAGCACCTCCCGCTCGGGGGGCGAATAGGGGCGATAGGCCGTCCGCCCCGCCTCCCCCGCCGCCTCGCCATCCGTTCGCAGAAGGGCCGCATCCACCCCGTCGAGCGAGGTGCCCGACATCATCCCCAGAACCCAAGGCCCCGCCATGCCCTTTTCCTCCGCCCGCCCGGCGGCTATAGCACGCGCCTGACCCCTCTTCACCCCGGTTCCCGCGATGCCCAAGGCCCCGAAATCCGACTTCCTCGGCGTGATGATCGCGCGCGGCTTCATGGACGACTGCACCGACCTCGACGGCCTCGATGCCGCGATGGTGGCGGGCGTCGTGCCGACCTACATCGGCTATGACGCGACGGCGCCCTCGCTCCATGTCGGGCATCTTCTGAACATCATGATGCTGCGCTGGCTGCAGCGCACGGGGCACCAGCCGATCACGCTGATGGGCGGGGGCACGACCAAGGTCGGCGATCCGTCCTTCCGCGCCGAGGAGCGCCCGCTCATGTCCGCGGGCCAGATCGCGGCCAACATCGCCAGCATGCAGACGGTCTTCGCCCGCTACCTCTCCTATGGCGGGGGCGCGACGGGGGCGATCATGCTCGACAACGCCGAATGGCTCGACGGGCTCAACTATCTCGAATTCCTGCGCGACATCGGGCGGCATTTCTCGATCAACCGGATGCTCTCGTTCGAGAGCGTCAAGTCGCGGCTCGACCGCGAGCAGTCGCTGTCGTTCCTCGAATTCAACTACATGATCCTGCAGGCCTACGATTTCCTCGAACTCTACCGCCGTCACGGCTGCCGGCTCCAGATGGGGGGGTCGGACCAGTGGGGCAACATCGTGAACGGCATAGACCTCACCCGGCGCGTCGCGGACGGGGCGGTGTTCGGGCTGACGAGCCCGCTTTTGACCACCTCGGACGGCCGCAAGATGGGCAAGTCGGCCGCGGGCGCGGTCTGGCTCGATGCGGCGATGCTCGCACCTTACGATTTCTGGCAGTTCTGGCGCAACACGACGGATGCCGACGTGGGCCGCTTCCTCAAGCTCTATACCGAGCTGCCGGTGGCCGAATGCGCGCGGCTGGGCGCGCTCGGGGGGGCGGAGATCAACGCGGCGAAGATCGTGCTCGCGAACGAAGTCACGACGCTGCTGCACGGGGCGGCGGCGGCGGCGGCGGCCGAGGCGACCGCGCGCGCCGTCTTCGAGGAGGGAGCGCTCGGCGCCGCGATGACGACGGTCGTGATCCCCGCCGCCGAGGCCGCGGCGGGGGTGAGCCTCGCGCAGCTTTTCGTCCGCGCGGGGCTTGCGGCCTCGGGCAAGGAAGCGCGGCGCCTGATCGCCGAGGGCGGCGCGCGGCTCGATGACGCGCCGGTGCAGGACGCGGGGCTGATGATCGGCACGGCCGAGCTTTCCCGCCCGCTCAAGCTCAGCGCCGGCCGCAAGCGCCACGCGCAGGTCGTGCTGGGTTAGGCACCGACCGCCGCAGGCCGGCGGACGCGCACCAGAGGCAGCATCGTCCGAGCCGGCCCCGGGGCAGGTCACGATCTTCCCTCCCCCAAGGCCCCCCCAGAAACCGCGGCATACCCCGGTTTTCTCGGGGCGTCGCAGGACGATCTGCGAGCAAAAAAACCCCTTGTTTGCAAGGGCTTTTCGGGGCGTCTCTGGATGTGCCGGAAATGTATGATGGCGGAAGCGGTGAGATTCGAACTCACGGACGGTCGCCCGTCGCCGGTTTTCAAGACCGGTGCAATCAACCCCTCTGCCACGCTTCCTGAGGGTGCGGGGGTTCTAGCCTGTCGGGGGGCGGATGGGAAGTGGCGGCCGGGTAGGACTGCGCCCTTCGCATCGCCCTATCCGTCGCCGCAACGCCGATTGCAGCGAAGAACCCCGTGGTGCGGGCGCGAGGCGATGCGCGATGGCAGGCCGCGAAACCGACTTCGGCCGACCGGCGGCCGTGGGGCCTGGACCGGCGCGCCCGCAGGCGATGTCGGGCGAGCCGGTCGGATCGGGCGCCGCACCGCATGCCCGTAACGGCCCCCTTGCTTCTCGCGGCGGTATCGCCTAGGCACGAGCCACCTCGGGACAAGCGGCGGGTTGGCGGAGAGGTTACGCAGCGGATTGCAAATCCGTGTAGACCGGTTCGATTCCGGTACCCGCCTCCAGGCTCCTGCTTCCACGCATCCCTCGATGGCCCTCGTGGCGGCGCTGCTGCGCTGGTCCGTGGTGCTCTGCGTGTCGCATGCCCGACCTGCAGGCGTGACGGACGCCATCGTCGGCCCCGCGCGCGACGCGGATGGGGATATCGCCGGATTGCCGATCCGGGTCACCGGCGGAGATGCGCTCCGGTGGGGTTTTGGGGCGTCGCGTCTTCGGTTCGCCGGGCATGCAAGCCCGGGGGCCGATCCCCCGCTCACCCTCGCCCGGGTGCGGGCGAGCGGGATGGCCTCAGCCGCCCGTGCCGCGCCCGGCGGCGCGCGCCTCACACAGGCTCAGGATCGGGGCGCCCTGGTCGGCAAGCACCGCCGCCGGGCCCGCGATCGCGTCCATCCGCCGCGCAAGTTCCAGATCGAGCGGCCCCAGCCCCCCCAGATCATGGGTCGTGAGGGTGACATCCACGATGTTGTAGACGTTGCGCCATTCGGGGTGGTGGTTCAGCGCCTCGGCCGCCAGTGCCGCGCGCGACATGAAACCCCAGGCCTCGGAGAAGTTGCGGAACTTCCAGACCTTGCGGATCGCGTCGCGGCCCTCGACCGCGACCCAGCCGGCGGCACCGAGCGGCGGGAGCGCCGCCTCGCGGGCGGCCTTGTCGAGCGGTTCACCGGCCATCCTCGTCCTCCTCCTCGGGCCGCGCGCCGCGGCGAAAGGGGCCATAGCCCGTCAGCACCTCGATGTCGTCGTCCGTCGCGCGCGCCTCGGCCGCCAGATAGCGCGCGACCGCATCGCGAAAACCCCCGTCCGCGATCCAGTGGAGCGAATGCACCGCCACCGGCAGATAGCCGCGCGCGAGCTTGTGTTCGCCCTGCGCGCCGGCCTCGACGCGCGCGAGCCCCGCCGCGATCGCCCAGTCGATCGCCTGATGATAGCACAGCTCGAAGTGCAGGCAGTCGTGCTGCTCGATCGCGCCCCAATAGCGGCCAAAGAGCGTCTCGCGCCCGATGAAGTTGAGCGCACCGGCAACCGCGCGCCCGTCGCGTTCGGCAAGCACGAGCAGCACGTCCGCGCGCATCGTCTGGTGCAGATGATCGAAGAAGGCGCGCGTCAGATAGGGCCGGCCCCATTTGCGCGCCCCGGTGTCCTGATAGAAACGCCAGAAGGCATCCCAGTGGTCGGGCCTCAGATCCGCGCCCGTCAGTTGCAGGATGCGCCCGCCGAAGCCCTGCGCGATGGCACGTTCGCGCCGGATGGCCTTGCGCTTGCGCGAGGCGAGGGCGCCGAGGAAATCCTCGAAGCGGGCATAGCCCGCGTTGATCCAGTGGAACTGGCTGGTGCGGCGGGGCAGATAGCCGAGCGCCGTGCCCGTCTCGGCCTCGGCCGCGGTGCAGAAGGTCGCGTGCACCGACGACAGCCCCCCCTCGCGCGCCAGCCCCGCCGCGGTGCCGAGCAGCGCCGCCCCGCCCCAGCCCTCGGCCTCGGGCGCGCACAGAAGGCGCCGCCCGGTCGCGGGGGTGAAGGGCACAGCGATCTGCAGCTTGGGATAATAGCGCCCGCCGGCGCGCGCATAGGCCTCGGCCCAGCCGTGGTCGAAGATGTATTCGCCCTGGCTGTGGGCCTTGGCATAAAGGGGCGCGCAGGCGACGATCCGCCCCCCCCGGCGGATCACAAGGGGCTGCGGCGTCCAGCCCGTCCCCCGCCCGACCGAGCCCGACAACTCGAGCGCGTGCAGAAAGCGATGCGTCGTGAAGGGATCGCGCGGTCGGCCGCCGTCGGCCGTCTCGGGGCAGGCGCAGGCGTCCCATGCGGCAGGGTCGATGGCGCCGACGCCCGCCAGCACCTCGGCCGTCGCATCCTGCGGGATCTCGCTTGCCTCTGTCATCGCCGACCGCCCCCGCTTGCCCTCAACGGGGAAGATAGCCCTCGAAGGTGACATTGCAGGCGATGCGGCGGGCGGCCTCTTCCTCGGCCGGGCTGCGGATCGTCCAGCACAGGATCGCCCCGCCCGCCGCCGCGATCTCGGCCACCCGCGGGCGCCCAAGATCGGCCCATTCATGCGAGATGAAGCTGCACCCGGCGGCGTCGTAGTCCGGAATGGCGCGCAGCCTGTCGCAGGTCTCGGGCGAAAGCGGCGCCCACTCGGCCGGGTCATAGGCCGAGGTCGTCAGGCCCCGGGCCAACCCGGGCGCCAGACGCGCAAGGCGCATCACCGCATGCGGATTGAAGGACATGAGCGCGCAGGGCCCGCCATAGCCCACCAGATCCGCCGCCGCCGCGGCCTCGAGCCCGCGATCCTCGGGGCCCATGGTGCCGGTCTGGTCCTTGAACTCGATGAGGAGCGGCACCCGCCCCGCCACCTCGGCCAGCACCTCGGCCAGCGTCGGGATCGTCTCGGTCCCGCCGCGGAGCGCGATGCGGCCAAGCTCCGCCGCGCTCCGGCCCGCAACCGGGCCCTCGGCCCCGGTCAGCCGTTCGAGCGTCTCGTCGTGAAAGACCATCGCCCGGCCATCGGCCGACAGCTGCAGGTCGATCTCGATTCCGTAGCCCGCGGCGATGGCGGCACGGATCGCGGCGCGGCTGTTCTCGGGCCGGCCCCGCGCCAGATCGTGCAGCGCGCGGTGCGCGATCGGGTGGGCGCGCAGCGCATCGGGCAGGGGCGGGCGCAACATCGCGGACCCCCTCAGGCCAGCTCGAAGATCGCCTCGATCTCTACCGCAACGCCAAGCGGGAGCGAGGGCGCCGAAATGGCCGAGCGCGCATGCCGCCCCACATCGCCCATCACCGCCACGAAGAGGTCCGAGGCGCCGTTCACCACCTTGGGCTGGTCGATGAAATCAGGCGTCGAGGCCACGAAGCCCGTGAGCTTCACGAGCCGCGCGATGCGCCCGAAATCGCCCCCGCAGGCCGCGCGCGCCTGCGCGAGGATCGAGAGCGCGCAGGCCCGCGCCGCGGCGGCGCCGGCCTCGATGTCCATGTCCTCGCCCAGCCGGCCACGGATCAGCGCCCCCCCCGATTGCGAGATCTGCCCCGAGACATAGAGCATCCCGCCCGCGATCACATGGGGCACATAATTCGCGGCCGGCGCCGGGGCCGGAGGCAGGGTCAGGCCGAGGCGCGCGAGCGCGTCGTCGAAGGGGTGGGACATCGGGAACACCTCGTGCGGGATGATGCCCCAGCGATAGGGCCAATCCGGCCGCGCGGCAAGCCGGCCGATCAGCCCGCCGCGGCCGCCGCCGCCAGCGCGCGGATGCGCCCGACCATCGCCCGCACCCCGTTCGAGCGCTGCGCCGAAAGATGGCTGTCAAGCCCGAGCCGCGCCAGCGCGCCCTGCGCATCGACCGCGCCGACCTCGGCCACCGGCAGGCCCGCATAGAGCGCATGCATGACGCCGATCAGCCCCCGCACGATCAGCGCGTCGCTGTCGCCCAGAAAATCGAAGCGCGCGCCGGGCCCGGCCCCCTCGATCATCGGCTGGATCCAGACCTGGCTCGCGCAGCCCTCGACCTTGGTCGCGGGGGTCTTCAGCTCGGCCGGCATCGGGCGCAAGGTCCGGCCGAGCTCGACGATATGGCGATAGCGGTCCTCCCAATCCTCGAGGAACTCCATCGTCTCGGCGAGGTCGGCGAAGGCTGCGGTCGTCATCGGTCTATCCCCCTGCCCCTCTCACCTAGGCGCTGGCCGGCCCGAGGTCCAGAGACGCGCGCAGGGTTTTCGCGGCCGCCGCGCTGCGCTATCGTGTCCAGGTTGAACGCGGAGGACGACATGACCCTGCACCGGATGGCGGCCCCCTGGGCGATGATTGCGGCACTTGCCCTCGGGGGATGCGCGACGATCTCGGAGTCGCGCCTCAACCCCGCGAACTGGGGCCGGTCCGCGGATGAGGCCGAGGTCGCCTTGCCCGTCGTCCCCGCCGATCCGCGCCCCCTTCTGCCTGAGGTCACGGCCCTTTCGGCCGATCCGACGCCCGGCGGCATCATCCTGCGCGCGACCGCGCGTGCCCCGGCGGGCAGCTGGGATGTCGCGCTCCTGCCCGTTGCGGATGCGCCCGAGGGGGTGCTGGCCTATCGGCTGGTCGGCTGGCAGCCGCCGGGCGCGGGAACGATGCGCGTGGTCGCGGCCGTCTTCATCCCCGACGCCGCGCTTCAGGGCGCCCGGATCGAGGTGCGGGCGACCGCGGGTAGCCGCAGCCTGACCCGCTGACACCTCAGGCCGGGGCGGGCACCGCAAAGACGCGCACCGACTGGCCGCGCGCGGCGAGGCCGACCTCGCCCTTGCAGAGCCGCAGCGCATCGGCGCCGAAGACCTCGGCCCGCCATCCCGCCAGCGCGGCGACATCGCGCCGCCCCGCCGCGATCGCATCGAGGTCGGCCGCCGACGCGATCAGCCGCGCCGCCACCCCCGATTCGTCGCTGCGCGCCTTGAGCAGCACGCGCAAGAGGTCCGCGAGCGCGGGGTTGACCTGCGCGGTGTCGCGGTCGGGATCCTCGCCCTTCGGCAGCGCCTCGGGCGGCAGCGTCTGCGCGATCCGCACCGCCGCGAGCAGCCCCTCGGCCACCTCGCCCCGCCGCGCCTCGCGCAATAGGAGCCGGGCGCGAGAGAGATCGTCGAGCGTCGCGGGCTTGAGCGAGGCCACCTCGAGCAGCGCGTCGTCCTTGATGACGCGGGTGCGGGGGATGTTGCGGGCCTGCGCATAGGCCTCGCGGAACTTGGCAAGCTCGCGCACCGTCGCGAGAAAGCGCGGCGCGCCCGAGCGGGTGCGGATGCGCAGCCACGCCTCGTCGGGGTCGGTGCGATAGGTGGCCGGATCGGCCAGCACCGCCAGCTCATCCGCGACCCAGCCGCCGCGCCCCGTGCTGCCGAGCCGGGCCGAGAGGTATTCGTAGATGACGCGCAGATGCGTGACGTCGGCCAGCGCGTAATCAAGCTGCGCCCCCGTCAGCGGCCGGCGCGACCAGTCGGTGAAGCGCGAGGTCTTGTCGAGGTTGGCCTTGGCGATGCGCCGCACCAGCGTCTCATAGGCCGCCTGCTCGCCAAAGCCGCAGACCATCGCGGCCACCTGCGTGTCAAACAGCGGCGCCGGCATGACGCCGCCCTCGACAAAGAAGATCTCGATGTCCTGCCGCGCGGCGTGAAAGACCTTGACCGTGCCGGGATGGGCAAGCAGCGCATAGAGCGGCGCAAGCGACATCCCCTCGCCCGCGATCGGATCGACGATGGCGGCCGGCCCGTCGGTCGTGCCGTCCTCGGCCGGCAGCGCGAGTTGCACGAGGCAGAGCTTCGACCAGTAGGTGCGCTCGCGCAGGAACTCGGTGTCGATCGTCACATAGGGGGCCGCCATGGCGCGCGCGCAGAAGGCCGCAAGCGCCTCGGTCGTCGTGATCGTCTCCATCGGGGCCTCGTTCGCCGGCGCGTGTTTTCCGGGCTATAGGAGCGCGCGCCGCGAATGAAAAGCCCCGCCCCTCAGACGGGCAGGAGGGCGGCCGCGATGCGCCGCCCCTCGGCAAGGCAGACGTTGTGGCTGCGGCAGGCGGCGGGGGTGTTCATGATCTCGACCCCGATCCCCGCGGCCTCGATCGGGGCGCGGAAGGCGGCCGGGATGGCCGCGATCTCGGCCCCCGTCCCGACGAAGAGGACATCGATCGCCCCCGCGAGCGCCAGCACCGCCGCCGGATCCGCAAACCCGCCCCAGGGCAGCACCGCCTCGGGCGCGATCAGCACCGCCCCGCGGTGAACGGTGCCCGCGACGCGAAAGAACCCCGGCCCGTAGCCATCGATCGGCAGGCCGCGCCCGAAGGAAACCTCGGTCAGCTTCACGCGCCGGTGCCGTCCTTGCCGGCAAATCGGGTCCCCGACGGCCCCTCGGCCGTGCCGCCCTTCGACCAGTCGCGCTTGACGCCCAGAAAGACGAGGATCTGGCTGGCGACGAAGACCGACGAATAGGTGCCGACCACGATCCCCCAGGTCATCGCGAAGACGAAGCCGCGGATGACGTCGCCCCCGAGCACGAGCAGGATCACGAGCGCGAGCAGCGTCGTCCCCGAGGTCATCAGCGTGCGCGACATGGTGTCGTTGATCGAGAGGTTCAGCACCTCGGTCAGGGCGCGCTGCTTGAAGCGGATGAGGTTCTCGCGCACGCGGTCGAAGACCACGACCGTGTCGTTGATCGAATAGCCCACGATCGTCAGCAGCGCCGCGATGATCGCGAGATCGAAGCGGATCTGGAAGAGCGAGAAGATCCCGATCGTCAGCACGACGTCATGGATCAGCGCGGCCACCGCCCCGACCGCGAACTGCCATTCGAACCGGACCCAGATATAGGCCATGACGCCCAGCAGCGACAGGCCCACGGCCGTCAGCGCCGAGACGACAAGCTCACCCGAGACCTTGGGGCCGACGCTCTCGACCGCGGGGAAGGTCAGTGTCGGGTCGATGGTCCTGAGCGCCGCCTCGATCGCCGCGATCATCTCGGGCGAGGTCGCCTCGGCCCCCTCCTGCGCCTGCACCCGCACCATCGCCACATGCCGCCCGGCCTCGAAGCCCGGATCGAACACCTCGGTGATCGAGACATCGCCGAGCCCGAGCGGGGCGATGGCCGCCCGCCAGGCGGCGATGTCGATCTCGGCCGCGCCGTCGGTGCGGATCGTGGTGCCGCCGCGAAAGTCGATGCCGAAATTCAGCCCCTGCACCGCGAAGATCACGATCGATGCGACGACCGCCAAAGCCGATGCCCCGAAGGTGACCCTCCAGAAGCGGAAGAAATCGAACGAGGTCTTTTCGCGCACCAGTCGCAGCCGCATCGCGCCCCCCTAGACCGTCAGCGTCTTTGGCCGCCGCCAGTCGAACCATGTCACGATCATCAGGCGCGTGACGAAGACGGCGGTGAAGACCGAGGTGAAGATGCCGAGCCCGAGCGTGACCGAGAACCCCCGGACCGGCCCCGAGCCCACGGCAAAGAGGATCACCGCGATCAGAAAGGTCGTGAGGTTCGCGTCGATGATCGACGAGAGCGCCTTTTCATAGCCAAGCTCGATCGCCCGCGCCGGGCCGCGCGCGGTCTTGAGTTCCTCGCGGATGCGTTCGAACACGAGCACGTTGGCATCGACCGCCATCCCGATCGTGAGCACGATGCCCGCGATCCCGGGCAGCGTCAGTGTCGCGCCGATGGCCGAGAGCATCCCGAACAGCAGCCCGATGTTGAGCATGAGCGCGGCATTCGCCATCACGCCGAACCAGCCATAGCTCGCCACCATGAACACGAGGACGGCGAGCAGCGAGACGACCGCCGCGATCCGCCCCGCGTCGATGCTGTCCTGGCCGAGCTCGGGCCCGATCGTGCGTTCCTCGAGGAACTCCATCCGCGCCGGCAGCGCGCCCGCGCGCAGCAGCACGGCAAGCTCGGTCGATTCCTCGACCGTGAAATTTCCAGTGATGATGCCCGACCCGCCGGGGATGTGCGACTGGATGACGGGCGCCGAGATCACCTCGTCATCGAGCACGATGGCGAAAAGCTGGCCGATGTTGGCGGCGGTATAGTCGCCAAAGCTGCGCGCCCCTGTCGGATTGAAGCGAAAGCTGACGGCCGGGCGGTTGTTCTGATCGAAGGCGGGCTGGGCGTCGACCAGCTCGTCCCCCGTCACGACCGGCGCGGCCTCAAGGACATAGACCGCATCGGCCGCCTCGGCCGAGGGCAGCACCAGCGTGTCGCCGTCGGGGGCGGGCGCGGTGGCGGCCGTCGCGGCCTGCTTGACCGGGTGGAAGGTCAGACGCGCGGTGGTGCCGATGATCGACTTCAACTCGGCCGCCGACCCGATGCCCGGCACCTGGATCAGGATGCGGTCGGCGCCCTGGCGCATGATCGTGGGTTCGCGCGTCCCGACCTCATCCACCCGCCGGCGGATGATCTCGAGGCTCTGGCGCATGGTGCGATCATCGGTCGCGGCCTGCTCGGCTTCGGACAGGGCGACGACGATCTCGGCCCCCTCGGCGCGCACCTCGAGGTCGTCTCCCGAGGGCCCGAGCAGCGACACGACCGGCCGCGCCAGCCCCCGCACGATCTCGAGCGCGCGCGTCATGCCCTCGGGGTTAGAGAGCGCGATCCGCAGCGTGCCGGGCAGGCTGTCCACCCGGCGAAAGCTGCCGATCGCGTCGCGCTCGGCCCGCAGCGCATCGCGCACGCCTGGCCAGATGCCATCCATCCGCCCCGCATAGACATCGGCAAGCTGAACCTCGGCCAGCAGATGCGCGCCCCCCCGCAGGTCGAGCCCGAGGTTGACCAGCGTGCCGGGCAGCAGGTCAGGCCAGCGCGCGATCGCCTCTGCCTCCGCCGGGGTCGGATCGCCGCCCCGCGCCGCGACCGCCGCGGCGGCGTCGTTGTGGCCCTCGACCCGCGAATAGAAAAGGTTGGGGATGGCCGCCAGCAGACCCGCGGCGCAGATGGCCCAGATCAGGACCCGCTTCCATGTCGCGATCTGGAGCATCCCCCCGCCCTGCCCGTCACGAAGCGGCTGGTTCGGACTTCGACATCACCTGCGCGATGGTGGCGCGCATCACCCGCACCCGCACGCCCTCGGCGATCTCGACCTCGATCTCGCCGTCTTCCTTGACCTTCGAGACCTTGCCGATGATCCCGCCCTGCGTCAGCACCTGATCGCCCCGCCGCAGCGCCTCGACCATGGCCTTGTGCTCCTTGGCGCGCTTCTGCTGGGGGCGGATCAGCAGGAAATACATGATGACGAAGATGAGGATGAGGGGCACGAAGCTCATGAAGGCCTCGGTGCCGCCGCCGGCGGCTTGTGCGAATGCGGGTGTTGCGAACATCTCGAACTCCTTGAAAGGTCGCGGCATCGACCCTTGGATTGCCGCGGGAAACTAGCCGCCGGGGTCATCGAAGGCAAGGCGCGAAGGCACCGGCGCCGCATACGCCCCCCCATGGCCAGATCGAGGGTGCCTCTTTTCCGGATCGCACGCCAGAGCCGCCTTTTGCGCAACAAGTGAAAAGATTTGCCGCCACCTGCGACATAAAATGCCGAATTTGCCGGTTGACGCCCGCCTCCGGCCACCCTAGTGTCCGCCGCATCGCAGCGGGGGCAACCTTGGACGCAGCAACAGACATCGTGGCAGGAGGCCGGCGCACGGGCATGTGATCGACCGAGATCCCGACCCCTTGCGCCCCCGACCCCGAAGCGGGGGCTTTTTGTTGCGAGAACGCAGGAGCAGACGATGACGCAGACGATGACCGGCGCGAAGATGGTCGTTCAGGCCCTGAAGGATCAGGGCGTCGAGGTGGTGTTCGGCTATCCGGGCGGCGCGGT
>CAYYJB010000033.1:0-26546 GCA_964472135.1 uncultured Gemmobacter sp. | reverse complement strand
ACGGCCGAGGTGGTCGAGGACAGCCCCCACGATCCCGCGAACGCCCGCATCCGCGCCGACGGCTGAAAGGCGCGAACCCCCGCCAGCGCGCAGCGTCCGGCGGGCGGGGTCCGCCCGCGCGCCCGAGGGGCCCTCAACGGGGCCCGAGGGCGCTCCCCCGCCGCGCCCCGTTCTGTCCCCCACTCCCCCGCCGCGCCGCACCCCGCGCGCCAGGCACGCCCGAGGCGCATGAGAAAGGCACTGGACCGGCGCGGCGCTTCGCGGCATCGTCTCGGGGCCGCTTCCCTTTCGGCCCGATCCGATGCGCCTGCTCGTCTCCTTCGCCGCCCTCTTCCTGTCGGTCGTGCTGCTCCAGCTCGGCCTCGGCGGGCTTGCGCCGCTCGATGCGCTCTCGGGCGCCCAGCTCGGATTCTCCGAATTCGAGGTGGGGCTGCTCGGTTCGGCCCATTTCGCGGGCTTCCTGATCGGCTGCTGGTGGACGCCGCGCCTCATGGGGGCGGTCGGCCATTCGCGCGCCTTCGCGGCATTCACCGCCGCCGGCACCATCGGCATCCTTGCCCACATGATCGTCATCGACCCGCTCGCCTGGGCGATCATGCGGATGGCCGCGGGGCTCGCGATCGCGGGCTGCTACACCATCGTCGAGGCCTGGCTGCAGTCCAAGGTCACGAACGCGACGCGCGGCCGCGCGATGGGGGTCTATCGCGTCGTCGACATCTCGGGCAGCCTCGGGGCGCAATTGCTGATCGGGGTGCTCTCGCCCGCGGCCTATGTCTCCTACAACATCCTCGCGCTTCTGGCCTGCGCGGCGCTCTTTCCCCTGGTGCTGAGCCGGGCCGAGGCGCCCGAGACCGGCGAGGCGCCGCGCCTGCGCCCGCTTCTGGCGCTGCGCCGCTCGCCCCTCGCGGCGGCGGGGGTCGTCGTCTCGGGCATCACGGGGGCGGCCTTCCGCATGGTCGGGCCGCTCTATGGCCTGACGGTTGGGCTCGCCGCCGACCGCATCGCGCTATTTCTTGCCGCCTATGTTCTCGGGGGCGCGCTCGCGCAGATGCCGATCGGATGGCTCGCCGATCGCTACGACCGGCGCGGCGTGCTCGTCTGGCTGTCGGTCGCATCGGTCGCGGCCTGCGCCTTCACCATCTTTGGCGGCACGAGGGGCGACAGCGCGGTCCTGATCGCGGCCATCCTGTTCGGAGCCACGACCATGCCGATCTTCTCGGTCTCGGCCGCGCATGCCCACGACTTCGCGGAGCAGTCCGAGCGGGTCGAACTGTCGGCCGCGCTCATGTTCCTCTATGCCGTGGGCGCGATCGCCTCGCCCGTGATCGCGGCGGTCCTCATCGCGTGGTTCGGCCCCGGTGCGATGTTCCTCTTTCTCGCGGCGGCGCACCTCTTCCTCGTCGTGTTCGGCATCCTGCGCATCCGCAGCGGGCGCATTGCCGGCGCGCGGACGGATTACGTCTATGTCCCGCGCACCTCCTTCCTGATCGGCCGCCTGCTGACGCGCCGCCGCGACGGCTAGGCGCGCTGCCCTCTGGCAGCGGCGCGCGCGGGGCGCTAAAGCTCTGCCGACCATCAGGGGGGCGCGCATGGCACGGCATCTGATCACCTCGGCCATTCCCTACATCAACGGGGTGAAGCATCTGGGCAACCTCATCGGCAGCCAGCTGCCGGCCGATCTCTATGCGCGCTATCTGCGCGGCCGGGGGCACGAGGTGATGTTCATCTGCGCCACGGACGAGCACGGCACCCCGGCCGAGCTTGCCGCCGCCAAGGCCGGCCAGCCGGTGGCGGCGTATTGCGCCGAGATGCACGCGGTGCAGGCCGAACTCGCGCGCGGGTTCCGCCTGTCGTTCGATCATTTCGGGCGGTCGTCCTCGGGGCGCAACCACGCGCTGACGCAGCATTTCGCGGGGCGGCTGGCGGATGCGGGGCTCATTGCCGAGGTGAGCGAGATGCAGGTCTATTCGGTCGATGACGGCCGCTTCCTGCCCGACCGCTACATCGAGGGCACCTGCCCCAACTGCGGCTATGACAAGGCGCGGGGCGACCAGTGCGAGAACTGCACCAAGCAGCTCGATCCGGCCGACCTCATCGACCCGCGCAGCGCCGTGTCGGGCTCGCGCAACCTCGAGCGGCGGGCGACCACGCATCTCTATCTGCGCCAGTCGGTGATGCGCGACCGCCTCGATGCCTGGATCGGGTCCAAGACCGACTGGCCGATCCTGACGACCTCGATCGCGAAGAAATGGCTCCATGACGGCGACGGGCTGCAGGACCGCGGCATCACCCGCGATCTCGACTGGGGCGTGCCGGTGCGCAAGGGCACCGCGCCCTGGCCGGGGATGGAGGGCAAGGTCTTCTACGTCTGGTTCGACGCGCCCATCGAATACATCGCCGCGACCGCCGAATGGGCCGATGCCCACGCCCTGCCCGAGGCCGCCTGGCGGCGCTGGTGGCGCGAGGACGAGGGCGCGGCGGACGTGCGCTATACCCAGTTCATGGGCAAGGACAACGTGCCCTTCCACACGCTGTCGTTCCCCGTCACCATCATGGGCTCGGGCGAGCCGTGGAAGCTCGTCGATTTCATCAAGTCGTTCAACTACCTCACCTATGACGGCGGGCAGTTCTCGACCTCGCAGGGGCGGGGCGTGTTCATGGATCACGCGCTCGGGCTGCTGCCGGCCGACTACTGGCGCTGGTGGCTGCTGAGCCACGCCCCCGAAAGCTCCGACAGCGAGTTCACCTGGGACAATTTCCAGGCGAGCGTGAACAAGGACCTCGCCGATGTGCTGGGCAACCTCGTCAGCCGGGTGACGAAGTTCTGCCGCTCCAAGTTCGGCGAGACGGTGCCCGCGGGCGGCGCGACGGGCGCGCGCGAGGCGGCGCTGGTCGACGACCTGACCGCCCGCATCGCGGCCTATGGCGCGGCGATGGAGGCGATCGAGATCCGCAAGGCGGCGGCCGAGTTGCGCGCGATATGGGTCCTCGGCAACGAATACCTGCAGGCGGCGGCGCCGTGGTCGGTGGTCAAGACCGACCCCGAGACGGCCGCGGCGCAGACGCGCCTCGCGCTCAACCTCATCCGGGTCTATGCGGTGCTCTCGCGCCCGTTCATCCCCGACGCGGCCGAGGCGATGATGGCGGCGATGCGCTCGACCGACTGGACCTGGCCCGACGATGTGGCCGCGGCGCTCGCCGTCCTGCCGGCGGGGCACGGCTTTGCCACGCCCGATGTCCTCTTTCGCAAGATCACGGATGAGGAGCGCGCCGAATGGCAGGCGCGCTTTGCCGGCACCCGCGCCTGAGGCGCGGGCGTGGGCGATCCTTGACCCGTCGGGCCCGATCTGCGATTCGTCGGGATGGCCGGGCCTGTAGCTCAACGGTCAGAGCAGGGCGCTCATAACGCCTTGGTTGGGGGTTCGAATCCCTCCGGGCCTACCAGCATCCAGACCGATCAGCCCCGCGCGGCGCGCCAGACCGACAGGATGTGGCGCGCCGTCATGAGGTCGAGATGCGCGCCGCCGCCGTTCTTGGCGATCGTGATCTCCTCGGCCGAGCGGCGGCGAAAGAGCCCCGCCGCGATGTCGTGGAAATCGGCGAGGATGTCGGACTCCGAGATCACCCCGCGCGCGATGGGGTCCTTGAGTTCGCCGATATGCGCCATGGTGGTGGCACGCGAGTCGACGAAGATGCGCGCCCGCCGCAGCGCCTCGTCATCGACCTCGCGCATGTCGGGCCGATAGGCGCCGATCAGGTCGAGATGCGTGCCGGGCTTCAGCCATTCGCCCCGGATCAGCGGCTCTGAGGCCATGGTCGTCGTCGCGATGACATCGGCGCGCGCGACCGCCCCGGCCAGATCCCCGACGACCTCCACCCCCTCGTGCAGCGCGGCCAGCGCGTGGGCCGCCTGCACGGTGCGGTTCCACAGCGCGATGCGGGCGGCCGGGAAAAGCGCGCGGTAGGCCGCGATCATCGAGGCCGCGACCTTGCCGGCGCCGACGATCAGGACCGACCGCGCATCGGGTCGCGCGAGGTGGCGCGCGGCAAGGAAACTGTCGCCCGCCGTCTTCCAGCGGGTCACGAGGTGGAAATCGATCAGCGCCTCGGGCAGCCCTTCGGCGTCGGAAAAGAGCATCACGCCACCGTTCACGGCCGCCCTGCCCCGCGCCGGATTGCCCGGAAAGATCGTCGCGGACTTGACCGCGATCCCCATCCCGTCGATCCAGGCCGAGCGCGTGAGCAGCGTGTCGGTGCCGCGATAGAGAAAGGTGTCGCCGATGCCCGCGACCGGGAGGCGGTGCCCGGCCTCGAGCGCATCCGCCAGCGCATGCCAGCCGAGCAGCGCCTCGGCCTCGGGTCCGATGATCTCGAAATTCATGCCCGCCTCCGCGCGCGGTCAAGCTGCAATTCCCTGAAGGCAACATATAGCCCCGAGGCCAGGATCAAGGCCATGCCCGCCCAGCCGAAGGCGTCGGGCCGCTCGCCGAAGATGAACCCGCCCCACAGCACCGCCAGCGGCAGCGCCGCATATTCGAACGGTGCCGCGAGCGCGGCATCGCAGAGCCGATAGGCCTGCGACACGAGGAAGGCGCCCGTGGCGCTCGCAAGCCCGCTCGCGAGCAGGATGGCGGCATCGCCCGCATCGGGCCAGACCCAGGGGCGCAGCAGGAAGGCCAGCACCCCCTCACCCTGCGCGAGCGCGCCGTCGCCAAACGCAAGCCCCATCAGCGCGCCCACCACGATGAAGGTCAGCTGCACCGACACGGTCATCGCGAGCGCGCTCTCGGTTCCGCCAAGACGACGCACGAGGATGTTGCCCCCCGCATAGGCGAGCGCCGAGCCGAGCACGAGCAGGGCGGCGGGCTGCATCGCCTCGGTCCCCGGCCGCATCACGATGACGACGCCCGCAAGCCCCGCGACGACCGCGAACCACCGTCGCGGCCCGACCTTTTCGGCCAGGAACACGACCGACAGCACCGTGATGATGAGGGGGGCAACGAAAAAGATCGCCACGCCCTCGCCCAGCGGCATGACCGCGATGGCAAGGAAAAAGAGCGTGTTCGTCAGCACGATCAGCAGCGCCCGCGCCAGATGCAGATGCAGCCGCCGCATCCGCAGTGCCGCCAACCCGCCGGCAAAAGGCATGAACACTCCGACCAGAAAGGCCAGCCCGATCAGTGAGCGGATCAGCACGATCTGATGGAGCGCATAGCCGCCCGAGAGGAACTTGATCGCGACGTCATTGATGGAAAACGCCGTCACCGCCCCGAGGATGCAGGCGATGCCGACGACCGTCGCGCGCGGATCGGACTGGATCATGGCCGGGCCAGAACCCCGCCCGTGATCTGCGCGATGACCCAGGTGACGGTCAGGATGCTCGCCGCGGTCGAGATCAGGATCGCCGAGGATACCCGCTGCGGCGCGATGCCATAGCTCGCCGCGAGGATATAGACATTCCCCGCGACCGGCAGCGCCGAGGCCGCGATCATCACACCCGCCGCGAATGGCTCCACATCGAACACCCAGAGCGCCGCGACCGCGACCGCGATCGGGTGCAGCACGATCTTGGCAAAGGCGAGCCACGACGCCACCGCCAGACGCTCGGCCGAGCGGTCGGCGAGCGAGGCGCCGATCGCGAAGAGCGCGCCGGGCGTGGCGGCCGCGCCGAGCAGCGTCAGGAAATCCGCCGCCGGCGCCGGCATCGTCCACCCCGTCGCGCCAAAGCCGAGCCCGAGCGCCATCGACGCGATCATCGGGTTGCGCAGAAGGCCGCCGAAGGCCGTTCCGGGCCGCATCCGCCCTTCGCGCAGCGCGGTGACAAGCAGGGTGAAAAGGCTCGAGAACACGATCAGGTCGAGCGCGAGCAGCAGCAGAATCGGCCCCGCCGCCGCAGGCCCCAGCAGCGCGATCAGCATCGGCACGCCCAGAAAGCCCGTGTTGCCGATGACGGCGCATTGCGCCTCGATCGCGGCCTCGGCAAGCCCCGTGCGCCGGATGAGGGCGACCGCGAAGGCCAGCGCATAGACGACGCCGCAGGCAGAGAGATAGGCGAGCACGAAGGAAAGATCGAAGATCTCGCCGACCGAGAGGCTCGCCGCGAAGCGAAAGAGCATGGCCGAGAGCGCGAAATAGAAGACGAAGCGCGTCAGGCCCGCCGTCGCCTCGGCCGAGATGATCCGCGCCCGCGCCGCGAGGTAACCCACCCCCACGACGGCAAAGAACGGCAGGGTGCGAAAGAATATCTCGTCCATCTTGCCCTGCGCGCCGGCGTCAACCCCCGCCTATCAGCACCCCGGCCGCGAGCACAAGGGCGCCGCCGAGCACGACCTGAAGCGTCGCGCGGAAAAAGGGCGTTTCCATGAAGCGGTTCTGGATCCAGACGATGGCCCAGAGCTCGACGAAGACGACCGCGATCGCGATTGCCGTCGCGGTGGTGAAATCGGGTATGAGGTAGGGCAGCGCGTGGCCGAGCCCGCCGATCGTCGTCATCACGCCCGCCGAGATGCCGCGCTTGACCGGGCTGCCCCGCCCCGAGAGGGTGCCGTCATCCGAGGCCGCCTCGGTGAAGCCCATCGAGATGCCCGCGCCCACCGAGGCCGCGAGGCCCACGAGGAACGTCGTCCAGGGATCCTGCGTCGCGAAGGCCGTGGCAAAGATCGGCGCGAGGGTTGAGACGGAGCCATCCATCAGCCCCGCGAGCCCCGGCTGCACCCAGGTCAGCACGAACTGGCGCCGCGCGCCGCGGTCCTCGGCGCCGCGGGCGTCCTCGCCCAGATGCTCGGCGCCGAACGTCTCGGCCTTGCGCCCGTGCCCGGCCTCGGCCGCCGCCAGATCGCCAAGCAGAAGCCGTGTCGCGGCGTCCGTCGTGCGCGCGGCCGCGCGTTCATAGAAGGCCTGCGCCTGACGCTCCATCCCCTCTGCCTCGGCGCGGATCGTCTCGAGCGGCAGGTTCTCGACCAGCCAGACCGGCCGGCGGGCATAGAACCCCGCCACATGCTCGCGCCGGATGAGCGGGATCGGCCCGCCGAAGCGCGCGTCGTGCAGCTCGATCAGGCGCCGGCGGTGATCGTCCTCCTCGGCCGCCATCGCATCGAAGACGGCCGCCGTCGCGGGGTATTCCTTGCGCAGCCGCTCGCCATAGCTGCGATAGATGCGCGCGTCGTCCTCCTCGGCCGAGATCGCGAGCGCGAGCACCTCGCGCTCCGAGAGGTCGGCGAAACGGCGGCGGCTGGAAATTCCTGGAATCATGGCAAGGCCCCCTCGGGCAATGATGCGCAGTTTCTCCCTTTCGGGCGCGCGCCGCAACCCGCCCCGATCAGACGAACTGCTCCGAGATCAGCCGCTCCTCGAGGCCATGGCCCGGATCGAAGAGGATGCGGTGGCGGATGCCGGGTTCGGAACGGACCTCGACCGCCACCACCTCGCGCACGGACCGGCCGTCGGCGTCGGCCATCACGGGCCGCTTCACCGGGTCGATGACATCGAAGCGCACCCGCGCCGTCTTGCGCAGCAGCGCGCCGCGCCAGCGCCGCGGGCGAAAGGCCGCGACCGCCGTCAGCGCCAGCACATCCGACCCCACGGGCAGGATCGGGCCGTGCGCCGAATAGTTGTAGGCGGTCGACCCCGCCGGGGTGCAAAGCAGCGCGCCGTCGCAGACAAGCTCTTCCATCCGCACCTTGCCATCCACGCTGATGCGCAGCCGCGCCGCCTGCGGCCCCGCCCGCAAGAGCGAGACCTCGTTGATCGCAAGCGCCTCGGCCCGCGTGCCGTCGGGGCGGATCGCCGTCATGGCAAGGGGGTTGATGACGGTCTCCTCGGCGGCCGCGACGCGCTCGGGCAGGCGCTCGGCGTCATAGGCGTTCATCAGAAAGCCGATCGTGCCGCAATTCATGCCATAGACCGGCAGGCCCAGCGCCTGCGTGGCGTGCAGGGTCTCGAGCATGAAGCCATCGCCCCCGAGCGCCACGATCGCGCGCGCCCCCTCGGGCGGGCACTGGCCGTAGCGGGCGACGAGGTCCGCGAGTGCCGCCTGCGCCTGATCGGTCCGGGCGGCGCGAAAGGCCAGGGTCTTGTGTTCGGCCATCTGCGCACCCGCCGGATTGAATCCGCGGCATCTTGTGCGCTGTGTCCAGCCGCCGCAAGGCCATCCGGGGGGGCCGCGTCGCAAAAAGGCGCCCAAATCGTGCGCGATGTCGCATCCGGCCTTTCCGAGACGCCCGCGACAGTTTATTTCGCGCCCAAGCCACCCACCCCCGCACCCCGAAGGGAGCCCGCCCATGAACGCCCCGCAGAACGCCGCGCACCGCGATGCCGGTTTCTTCACCGAGTCTCTCGCCAGCCGTGACCCCGCGCTCGCCGCGGCCAACACGGCCGAACTCAGCCGTCAGCGCAACGAGATCGAGCTGATCGCCTCCGAGAACATCGTCAGCCGCGCCGTGATGGAGGCCCAGGGCGGGGTGATGACGAACAAGTATGCCGAGGGCTATCCCGGCAAGCGGTATTACGGCGGCTGCCAGCATGTGGACGTGGCCGAGACCCTCGCGATCGAACGCGCCTGCGCCCTCTTCGACTGCGGCTTTGCCAATGTGCAGCCCAATTCGGGCAGCCAGGCCAACCAAGCGGTGTTTCTCGCACTCCTGAAGCCGGGCGATACCTTCCTCGCGATGGACCTCTCGGCCGGCGGCCACCTGACGCACGGCGCCAAGCCCAACGTCTCGGGCAAGTGGTTCAACCCGGTCCACTACGGCGTGCGCGCGCAGGACCAGCAGCTTGACTACGACGCGATGGAGGCGCTCGCGCGCGAGCATCGCCCGAAGCTCATCATCGCGGGCGGCTCGGCCATTCCGCGCATCATCGACTTCGCCCGCTTCCGCGCCGTCGCGGATGAGATCGGGGCCTATTTCATGGTCGACATGGCCCATTTCGCGGGCCTCATCGCGGCGGGGCTCTATCCCAACCCGCTCGAATACGCCCATGTCGCGACGACGACGACCCACAAGACGCTGCGCGGCCCGCGCGGCGGCATGATCCTGACGCGGGACGAGGCGCTGGCCAAGAAGTTCAACGCGGCCGTCTTTCCGGGCATGCAGGGCGGGCCGCTCATGCATGTGATCGCGGCCAAGGCCGTGGCCTTCGGCGAGGCGCTGCGCCCTGAGTTCAAGACCTATCAGGCGCAGGTCATCCGCAACGCGCAGGCGCTCGCGGACCAGCTGATGAAGGGCGGGCTCGACATCGTCACGGGCGGGACCGACACGCATGTCATGCTCGTCGATCTGCGGCCCAAGGGGGTGAAGGGCAACGCGACCGAAAAGGCGCTCGGCCGCGCGCACATCACCTGCAACAAGAACGGCATCCCCTTCGACCCGGAATCGCCCACCGTCACCTCGGGCGTCCGGCTCGGCACGCCCGCGGGCACGACGCGCGGCTTCGGCGAGCCCGAGTTCCGCCAGATCGCTGACTGGATCGTGCGCGTGGTCGATGGCCTTGCCGCCAACGGCGAGGATGGCAACGGCGAGGTCGAGGCCGCCGTGCGCGCCGAGGTGCAGGCGCTCTGCGACCGCTTCCCGATCTATCCGGGGCTCTGAGCGGGTGCTGGCCGCGACGGTCCACGGGCAGGACGGGGGGCGGAGGCCCCTCGTCATCGCCCATGGGCTGCACGGCGCGGGGCGCAACTGGGGCGCGATCGCCAAGCGGCTGGCGCAGGACGGGCGGCGCGTCATCTGCCCCGACATGCGCAACCATGGCGCCTCGCCCTGGTCGGATGCGCACGGCTACCCCGAGATGGCGGGCGATCTGGCAGAGCTGATCGCGGCCGAGGCGGGCGGGGTGGCCGATGTGCTCGGCCACTCGATGGGCGGCAAGGCGGCGATGGCGCTGGCGCTCCTGCATCCCGAGTGCGTCGCGCGGCTGATCGTCGCCGACATCGCGCCCGTCGCCTATGGCCACGCGGCGGCGCAGCGGGCAATCATCGCCGCGCTGCGGACGCTCGATCTGGCGGGCGTGTCCAGCCGGGCCGAGGCCGACCGCCGTCTTCAGCCCGCCATTCCCGACGCAGCCCTGCGGGCGTTCCTGCTCATGTCGCTCGAGATCGGCGCCGAGGGGCCGCGCTGGCGGATGAACCTGCGGGCGCTGGAGGCCGAGATGGACCGGATCATCGGCTGGCCCGACCTGCCGGGGCGGTTCGATAGGCCGGTGCTGTTCCTCTCGGGCGCGCAGTCGGCCTATGTGCGGCCCGAGCACCACGGCGCGATCCGGGCGCAATTCCCGGCGGCAGCGTTCGCGACGCTCGAGGGTGCAGGCCACTGGCTGCACGCCGATCGCCCGGCCGAGTTCATCGCGGCGGTCTCAGCCTGGCTCGACCGGCCCGAGGATCACGAGGCATCCTCCCACCGCCCCGCGATGGCCTGATCGGCGGTGCGCATGAGCCGCGCCCATGTCGCGGCAAGCGCCGTCGCGTTGCCCGCATCGAGGCAGGCCGCCACATCGTCGGCCACGCGCGCGATCACCGGCAGGCCCAGATGCTCGCCGATCCGGCGCAACCGGCGCAGATTGCGCGAGAACCCGTGCAGATCGCCGCCCGCGTATTGCGCCGACAACTCGCTGCGCACCACGCAAAGCTCGTTCATCGCGCGCTCAACAAGCGCCTGCACTTCCTCGCCACCAAGTTGCGCATAGAGAACCTCGATCCGCGAGGAATCGAGCAAGACCCGCTCATGCGGCATGAGCCGCAGCACTTCGGCTGGCATGACAATCCCCAGACACCTCTTCACCCGGGGGCGAGGATGGCCGCGCGGGGTGAAGATTTGGTTGTGCGCCGGATTGAAGCGGCCGGGAAATTCGGTCAAATGCAAGATGCCGCGTGCTCGCGCGCAGGAGGCCCAGCATGATCTCTGGCGTCCGACCCCTGCCGGGGTTCCTGATCCAGCGTTTCCACGGCTGGCGTGCCACCACCTGGCACGAGAACAAGGCCTGGTATCGCCGCCTCGCGCAGGACGGGCAGCATCCGCGCACGATGGTGATCTCGTGCTGCGACAGCCGGGTGCATGTGACCTCGATCTTCGGCGCGGACGAGGGTGAGTTCTTCATCCACCGCAACATCGCCAACCTCGTGCCCCCCTTCAACCCGGACGGCGAATACCACGGCACCTCGGCTGCGGTCGAATATGCGGTCACGACGCTGCGGGTGGCCCATATCGTCGTGCTCGGTCACGCCAACTGCGGCGGGGTGCGCGGCTGCCACGACATGTGCAACGGCCACGCCCCCGAGCTCGAGGCCGAGACAAGCTTTGTCGGCCGCTGGATGGAGATGCTGCGCCCCTCCTGGCTCGAGGTCGCGGGGATCGCGGACGAAGCGGCGCGCGTGCGCGCCCTCGAAAAGGCGGCGGTGGTCATGTCGCTGCGCAACCTGTCCACCTTTCCCTTCGTCACCGAGGCGATCTCGGCCGAGGAACTGACCCTGCACGGCCTCTGGACCTCGATGGGCGAAGGGAGCCTCGAGGCCTATGACCCCGCCACGGGCGGCTTCGCGGCACTCTGATCGGGCGGGAAGCGCGCGGCGAGGTCGGCGGCCAGCGCGCGATCCGTCGCATCCTCGGGCCCGCGGGCCCAGGGACGGAAGCGCGCGCGAAAGGCCGCGAGCAGCGCGGGCATGGGTGCCGCGGGATATCCGAAGCGCGCGAGGCTCTCGGCCAGGGGCGGGCCGTCCGCCGCGGCGCGGTCGGGCCAGACCGCGTGGCCCGCGCGCGCAAGCCCCCGCCAGTCGAACCGCGGCCCCGGATCGGCCTTGCGCGTGGGCGCGAGGTCGGCGTGGCCGATCACGCCCTGCGGCGGAATGGCGTGGCGCGCGCGGATCGCGTCGAGCAGGGCGCAGAGCGCACCCATCTGCGGCTGCGGATAGGGATGATCGCCCCGGTTCTGCAACTCGATCCCGACCGAGGCCGAATTGACATCCGCGCACCCGCCCCACGCCCCCGCCCCCGCGTGCCAGGCGCGCGCCTCTTCGGGCACGAGCGACCAGAGCGTGCCGTCAAGATCGATGAGGTAATGCGCCGAGACCTCGGCCACCGGGTCGCACAGACGCTCCAGCGCCTCGGCCGCGCTCGCCATCGCGGTGAAGTGGAGCACGATCAGATGCGGCGCGCCGCCCCCCCGCCGCGGGCCGAAATTGGGCGAGGGGCAGGCCCGCATCGGGCGGGCGTCAGCGCAGCGCGAGGCGGAAGGGGCGCGGATCCCAGCCGCAGGCGAAGCCGTCGCCGTCGGGGTCGATGCCCAGCCTGTCGCGCTCGGGCCCCCCGGCCTTGAGAAACGCCTCCTGCGCGAGATCGGCCGCGGCATAGCGCCCGCAGGCGCGCGCATAGCTCTGCAGCCGGATATCGCTGCGCTTCCAGCGCTGCTGGCCGGGCTGGTGGCGCGTCCGGAGCGCGAAATCGATGATGATCGGCCGCTCCACCCCTGCCGTGTCGGGCAGCGCGGTGGGCGGGATGAAGACATATTGCTCGCGCTGCGCCGCCAGACGTTCGCGGTCGCTCTCGATCGTCTCGCGCGCGGCGACGGCGTCGAAATCCTGCTCATCCGAGATGCCGGCCTTGCCGGCCTCGGCGGCGGCGAGATCCTCGTCGACGGGCGGCTCGGCGCACGCCGCGAGGGCGAGCGCGAGGGCAAGCGAGGCGAGGGGGCGCATCATGCTGACAAACCTCCGGTGCGGCATCGCCCTACCACCATCTTGCGGGTTTCGCCACGAAACCGGCCGCCTTTTCCAGCACATGCGCGTGAGCGAGCAGCCCCGCCTCATCCCATGGCCGGCCGATCAGCTGGAGCCCGAGCGGCAGACCCTGCGCGTCGAGCCCGACGGGCACCGCGATGCCGGGCAGCCCCGCGAGGTTCACCGTCACGGTGAAGACATCGTTGAGATACATCGCCACCGGATCGGCCGAGGCCTGCGCGCCCAGCTCGAAGGCGGCCGAGGGGGTCGCGGGCGTCAGGATCGCGTCGATCCCGTCGGCGAAGACCGTCTCGAAGTCGCGCTTGATCAGCGCGCGCACCTTGCGGGCGCGGTTGTAGTAGGCATCGTAGAACCCGGCCGAGAGGACATAGGTCCCGATCATGATGCGCCGGCGCACCTCGGGGCCGAAGCCCTCGGCGCGGGTGCGCTCATAGAGGTCGACGATCCCCTCGCCGGGCCCGAGCGTCGCGCGGTGGCCGAAGCGCACGCCATCATAACGCGCGAGGTTCGATGACGCCTCGGCGGGCGCGATGACGTAATAGGTGGGAAGGGCGTATTTCGTGTGCGGCAGCGAGATGTCGACGATCTCGGCGCCCGCGTCGCGCAGCATCGCCGCGCCCTCGGACCAGAGCCGCTCGATCTCGGCGGGCATGCCGTCCATGCGGTATTCGCGCGGGATGCCGATGCGCCGGCCTCGGATGTCGCCCGTCAGCGCAGCCTCGAAATCGGGCACGGGCAGCGCGGCCGAGGTCGCGTCCTTGGCATCCTCGCCGGCGATGGCCTGCAGGAAGATCGCGGCGTCGCGCACCGTCTTGGTCATCGGCCCGGCCTGATCGAGCGAGGAGGCGAAGGCCACGATCCCCCAGCGCGAGACGCGCCCGTAGGTGGGCTTGAGGCCCACGATCCCGGTAAAGGCCGCGGGCTGGCGGATCGAGCCGCCGGTGTCGGTGCCCGTCGCGGCAAGGCAGAGGTCGGCCGCCACCGCCGCCGCCGACCCGCCCGATGAGCCGCCGGGCGTCAGCCGCCGCCCGTCCACCTTCCACGGATTGACGGCCGGGCCATAACACGACGTCTCGTTCGACGAACCCATCGCGAATTCGTCCATGTTTAGCTTGCCGAGCATCACCGCGCCCGCATCGAACAGCCGCGCGGTAACGGTCGATTCGTATTCTGGGCGGAAGCCGCGCAGGATGTTCGACGCCGCCTGCGCGGGCACGCCGCGGGTGCAGAAGAGATCCTTGATCCCGAGCGGGATGCCGCAGAGGTCGGGCGCCCCCCCGGCCGCGAGCCGCGCATCGGCCGCGCGCGCCTGTTCGAGCGCGAGATCGGGCGTGCGGTGGACGAAGGCGCCGAGATCATCGGCCGCATCGATCGCGCTCAGGCACGACATCGTCAGATCGACCGCGCTGATCTCGCGCTTGCGCAAGAGATCCCGCGCCGCCGCGATCGACAGGGTGTTGAGCGTCATTCGACCACCTTCGGCACCGCGAAGAAGCCCTCGCGCTGGTCGGGGGCGTTGGCGAGGATGCGCGCGGCCATCTCGCCCTCGGTCACGCGATCCTCGCGCAGCCTCAGGCGCATGGGCGTGACCGATGTCATCGGCTCCACGCCTGCGACATCGACCTCGTTCAACTGCTCCATGAAGTTCAGGATGCCCGACAGCTCGCGGGCAAGGGCCGGAAGGTCGGCGTCCTCGACCCGGATGCGGGCGAGGCGGGCGACCTTGCGGGCGGTCTCGGGCGTGATCGACATGGCGGCTCCGGGCGTCAGGCCGGGGCGGTTTACCCCCCCGGCCCGCGCGCTGCAAGCGCCGAGGCTCGTCAGCTGCGCCGCGCGACCGTCGGCATGAGGCCCGCGGTGATGAGGCCCCCCCCCGCGATGGCCGAATTCGCGCGCCGGCCCCGCGTCAGGAGCGGGAAGGGCAGGAACTTCGTCGACATGAAGCCGCCGCCCCGCATGGCCGAGTCGCGCTTCTTGCGCGACAGGAGCGGAATGCCGAAGGCGTTCGAGATCGGGCCGCGCACCAGATCCGACCCCGGAATGATGTCCATGCTGAAAAACCGCGGATGATCGGTCAGCACGCTCAGGGTGTAATCGGTGCGGATTTCCTCGGTGACATAGACGTCTTCATCCGCAACGCCCGAGCGCAGCGGGTCGTGCCGGTCGGCGATCTGCATCGCGAGGCGCGCGGCGCCGATCGGGTTGAAGGGCGCTCGGCAGACCAGAAGGGCCTTGCCGCCGGCCGACATCTGCGCCGCATAGGTCGCGGCCGAGGCGGCCGGCACGCGGGCGGCGCGGATAGCGGCCGCGGTGTCGCTGTCGCCCGCCTCGATCACGTCGACGATCGAAGCCGGGAAGCCCTCGGCATGGAGCGCGTCGGCGACGGCCTGCGCCTTGGCCTTGCTCGCATAGAGCCGTGAGACGATGGTGGTCATGCTTTCCTCCGGTTCTCGGGCCCTTGGGTGGGCCGCTTGGGTCTTCGGGCGCGCGCCGCGGCCCGTACGGGTCAGATCTAGCCTTGCGCGATGCGTCGTCGAGTCGCCGCGCGCATGAGCGGCAGCGCCAGCGCGAGCGCGACCAGCAGCAGGATGAGTTCGATCGCGAAGACCGCGACATAGGGGCCGTCGGCGCCGTGCGCCGCATCGGGCAGGGCGCGGATCACGTCGCGCAGGATGCCCGCGCCGGCAACCGCAAGGCCCGCGGCCGTCGCCTGCACCGCCCCCCACGCCCCGAGCGCCAGCCCGATCTGGGCGCGCGGCGCGGCGCGCATCGTGGCCGTCAGCGTCGCATGGCCAAAGATGCCCGCGCCGACCCCGACGAGGGCGATCGCCATGACGAACAGCGCGGTCCCCGTGCCATAGGCGGCAAGGATGATCGCCCCGAAGCCCGGCAGCCCGATCAGCGCCCCGAGTGCCGCGAGCCTGAGCGGGATGCCGCCGCGCCCGAGCACCCGCGCGGCCAGCGCGATCCCGACCAGCCCGCCCGCGGCCATGACCGCCGTCAGCCGGGTCGTCTGCGAAACCGACATCCCGAGCACCTCGCCGCCATAGGGTTCGAGGAGGACATCGGCCATCCCGTAGCCCGCCGTCCCGAGTGCCACGAGGATCAGCAGCCGCGCCGTGCCGGGCACCCGCATCAGCGAGCCCCAGGCATCGGCGAATTCCGGCCGGGGCGTGGTGTCGGCCGCGCGGCGCCGGTCGCGCGCCTCCTGCTTCCAGATCGCGACGACATTGAGGACGATGGTCGCGACCGCCGCCCCCTGCACCACCCGGATCAGCCGGCCGGGGGTATAATCCTCGAGCAGCGCCCCGAAGATCAGCGCGCTGCCGATCATGCCCACCAGCAGCGTGACATACATCAGGCCCACGACCCGCGGCTGGTCGGCCTCGGGCACGAGGTCGGTCGCGAGCGCCAGCCCCACGGTCTGGACCATGTGCGCGCCCGCGCCGACCAGAAGAAAGGCGATCGCGGCGGCGCCGGGGCCGAGCCAGACCGGCGCCTCGGCCGCCTCGCCATAGCCCGACAGCACCAGCAGCGCGAAGGGCATCACCGCAAAGCCGCCGAACTGCAGCATCGTGCCCTTCCAGATATAGGGCACCCGCCGCCAGCCGAGCGCCGAACGATGGACATCCGATCTGAAGCCCATCAGCGCCCGAAAGGGCGCGAACACGAGCGGTAGCGCCAGCATCACCCCCACGACCGCGGCCGATACGCCAAGCTCGACGATCATCACCCGGTTCAGCGTGCCGACGAGCAGCACGAGCGCCATGCCGACGCTGATCTGGAAGAGCGACAGCCGGAGCAGGCGCGCGAGCGGCAGATCGGGCGTCGCGACATCGGCGAAGGGCAGATAGCGCGGGGCCATGCGCGCCAGATTTCCGATCACATAGGCGCGGAAGTCGGCCATCGCACCCGAACCCTTCGCCTGGGCGCCCCGATTGGCGCCGCTCGCGGGAAATGGAGATCGGGCGGCCGGCGAGGGAGGTCGCCGGCCGCCCGTGTCCGCGTCAGTTCAGCGTTGCCGAACCCGCCGGAGCGCCGATCACGGCGCGCGCGGTGGTGCCGTCGGGCAGGATCACGAGGACCTGCTGGCCGACAGCGGCCGCGCCACCCTCGACAAAGGCGACCTTGGCCGCGCCATCAGCCGGCAGCGGCAGGGCGGCGGTCGCACCGGCGCCGAGCGGCTGGCCCGAGAGGAAGTCCGCGACCCAGGTCGTGTTGCTCAGCACCGCGACATGCACGGCGAAGGAGCCCACGGCCACGGCCGACAGGAACAGGGGGATGCCGACCGTCGGCTTGACGACCAGCCACATCTTGGCGTTGTTCATCTTGGGTTCCTCCTTCAGCCGAGCCAGGGCGTCGTCGCGGCGACGAGGATGTGCGCGAGCAGGGCGATCGCCCCGAAGACGCGCGTTCCGTCGATGAGGTAGCTGTGCACCTCTTCGGCTTCCTTTACCGTCAGGCCGGTTGGCCAGACCTTGTCATGGTCATTCGCGGACATGCTTTCCTCCGTCCTTGGCAGTTTCCTGCGTGCTCCGGCCCTGCCCCGTCCGATGGGACGCGCCGGTCTTCTCCTGTCCCTTGCCCCTCGCGCTCGAACGGCGCCAGAAACGGGAACATGGGTGACATTTTGTCACAGTATGTGGACAGCGGCAAGTGTAAATTCGCCCTGACAGTCAGGCAGCCTCAGGGCGCGGAAAATCGCGCGATTACCGCGCTCAACAGCGCGCGCGCCTCGTCCCGGGCGGTACGGTCGGCGCATTCGGTTCCCGCGCGGCCCTGCCCCATCGCGCCCGCATGCGCGACTCGGTCGCCGAGCGCCGCGGGCAGCAGGTCGGCGCCGAGCCCTGCGGCGGCGCTCGCGATCTCGGCGCCGATCCGGCTCGCGGCGCGCAGGCGGTTGAGGACAAGCACCGGCGCGCGCCCCTCGCGCGCACAGAGATCGAGCACCCCGCGCGTCGCCCACAGATCGAGCGGCGAGGCCGCCACCGGCACGAGCACGAGGTCGGCCGCCCGCAGCGCCGGGCGCAGGTCGGCGTCGATCCGGGGCGGCGTGTCGATCACGATCAGATCGGCCGCGTCACGCAGCGCCCCGACCTCGGTCGCCACCCCCCAGGCCGAGGTGCGCAGGCAACGCATCGTGCCCGCAAGCCCCGCAGCCTCGCGCAGCGCGAACCATTGCCCGAGGCTGCCCTGCGGGTCGCTGTCGATCAGCGCGACACGCTGCCCCGCCGCCGCGGCCGTCGCGGCCAGGGTCGCGGCAAGCGTCGTCTTGCCCGAGCCGCCCTTCTGCTGGGCGATGGTGAGGATGCGCGCGGCCATGCTGCGGCGCAGCGTAACAGGGCCACGGTCGAAAGCCCAGCCCCGACCTAGGGCCGCCGCAGGAAATCCACGAGCGCCGCGGTGGACGGATCGCCCGCCGGCGCCGCATCCGAGCGCCCCTCGACCAGCGGCAAGAGCGCGACCGCCCGCTCCTTGCCAAGCTCCACCCCCCACTGGTCGAAGGAGTTGATGCCGAGGCAGACGCCCTCGACGAACACGCGATGCTCATAAAGCGCGACGATCTGACCGAGCACGAAGGGCGTGAGGCGCGGATAGGCCAGCGTGACCGAGGGGCGGTTGCCCGGAAAGGCGCGGTGCGGCGCAAGCCGGCGCGCCTCGGCCGCCGGGAGGCCCGCGCGCAGCATGATCGCCTCGGCCTCGGCCGCCGACCGGCCGCGCATCAGCGCCTCTGACTGCGCGAGGCAATTCGCGACCAGGATGCGGTGATGATGGGCAAGGTCGGCCTCGTGCCCCTCGGCCGCGATCAGGAACTCGGCCGGCACGACCTGCGTGCCCTGATGCAGAAGCTGGTGAAAGGCGTGCTGCCCGTTCGTGCCGGGCGCGCCCCAGACGACCGGCCCCGACGGCACCGCGAGGGCCGCGCCCGCCATCGTCACGCCCTTGCCGTTCGATTCCATCTCGAGCTGCTGGAGATAGGCGGGCAGAAGGTGCAGCCGCTGCTCATAGGGCAGGACGGCGCGGGTGGCGCAGCCCGCGACCTGCGCGTGCCAGATGCCGCCCAGCGCCAGCATCACGGGCATGTTGCGCCCGAGGGGGGCGTCCCTGAAATGGGCGTCCATAGCCGCGCCGCCGGCCAGCATCTCGTCAAACCGGGCGGGCCCGATCCCGAGCATGAGCGCGAGCCCCACGGGCCCCCACATCGAATAGCGCCCGCCGACCCAGTCGGCGAAGCCGAAGACATGCGCGGGGTCGATCCCGAAGCGGAGGGTGCGGTCGGTCGCGGTCGAGACCGCCGCCACCTGCCGCCCGACATCGCCCCCCCCGCGCAAGAGCCAGTCGCGCACCGTCTCGGCGTTCGTCATCGTCTCGATGGTGGTGAAGGTCTTCGAGGCGACGATGACGAGGGTGCGGGCCGGATCGAGGCCGCGCAGGATGTCGGCCGCATGCGCCCCGTCGATGTTCGACAGGAAATGGAGGCGCGGCCCGTCGGCATAGGGCGCAAGCGCCGCCGCCGCCATCGCGGGGCCGAGGTCCGACCCCCCGATCCCGATGTTGACGACATCGGTGATGGTGCCGCCTGCCGCGCGGTGGGTGCCGTCGCGCACCGCCGCGGCAAAGGCCTGCATGCGCGCGTGCGTCGCGGCGATCTCCGGCCGCACATCCTCGCCCCCGACCCGCAGCGGCGCGCCGCGGGGGTCGCGCAGCGCGGTATGAAGGACCGCGCGCCGCTCGGTTCCGTTGATCGGATCGCCCCGGAACATCGCATCGCGCGCAGGTCCGACCCCCGCCCCCTCGGCGAGTGCCACGAGCGCGGCGAGGGCCGCATCGTCGATCCCCGTCTTCGAGGCATCGAGGCGCATGCCGTCGGCCGCGACCGAAAAGCGCGCGACCCGCCCCGGATCCTGCAGCAGGGTCAGGATCGGCCGGTCGCGGGTTTGGGCGTGAAGGGCCTTCAGCGTGTTCCAGTCGGACATCTCAGGGGCTCCAGTGGACGGTCGCGCGCGGCAGGATGGCGGCGACCGGGGCAAGCGTCGGCGGCAGGCCGGCGGCGCGGTCGAGCGCCGCGCGCTTCTCCGCGCCGGTGATCGCCAGATGGATCGCCCCCGACGCCGCGAGCATCCGCGCGCAGAGGGTCAGCCGCCGCTCCGGCTGGCCCGCCGGCGCCACCAGCATGAGCGGCGGCGCATCGGGGGCAAGCGCCGCCACGAGTTCCGGCGCATCCGGAAAGAGCGAGGCCGTGTGCATGTCAGCCCCCATCCCCGCGAGCAGCACCGAAGGCGGCAGATGCGGCGCGAGCGCGGCGCCGAGGCGGGCGACATCCTGGGCCGTGGGATCAGCGAGCGCGAGCGGGATCAGCCGCGCCGCCGCCGCCGGGCCGCGCATGAGATGCGCCCGCAAGAGCCCCGTGTTCGACCGCGCATCCCCCTCGGGCACGCAGCGTTCGTCGGCCGGGAATACCGTGACCCCCGCCCAGTCGAGCGGGATCTGCGCCAGCCGTTCGAGGATCGGGGCGGGCGTCGTGCCGCCGGGCAGCGCGAGGCTCGCACGGCCATCGCGCGCGAGTGCGGCAGCGAGATCGGCCGCGATCGCCCGCGCGGCTGCCTCGGCCCAGGCGTCGCGGTCGGGGTGGCTGCGAACCCTCATGGCGCGATGGCGCGCCAGCGCCGCCCGTCGCGGTGCAAGAGCGCCAGCGCCTCGTCCGGGCCCGCGCTGCCCTGATCGTAGGGGGCGGGGGCATCGGTCGCGGCAGCAAGGATCGGGTCGATCCAGGCCCAGGCGGCCTCGACCTCATCCCCGCGCATGAAGAGGGTCTGGTTGCCCCGGATGACGTCCATGATCAGCCGCTCATAGGCATCGGGCATGTCGGTGCCCTCGGCCCCGAGCGCCTCGGCAAACGACATGTCGAGCGGCACCTGCACGAGGCGCATCCCCCCCGGCCCCGGCTCCTTGATCATGACCGAGAGGTTCATCCCCTCGTTCGGCTGCAACCGGATCGAGAGGACGTTGCCCTTCCAGCCCGGCGCGTCGTCGAAGATCAGATGCGGTGGGTCGCGAAAGGTGATCGCGATCTCGGAGGCCCGCGCGCGCAGCCGCTTGCCCGTGCGCAGATAGAAGGGCGTGCCCTTCCACCGCCAGTTCGAGATCCCGCAGCGCAGCGCGACGAAGCTTTCGGTGACGCTCTGGCGGTTGCCGGCGTCGGTGCGGTAATCGGGCCCCTCGGGGCCCGCCCGATACTGGCCGCGCACGACATCGGCCGGGCGCACCGGATCGAGCGCGCGGATCACCTTGAGCTTCTCGTCGCGCACGGCGTCGGGGTCGAAGTGATAGGGCGGCTCCATCGCGATCAGGCACAGAAGCTGCATCATGTGGTTCTGCACCATGTCGCGCAGCGCGCCCGAGCCGTCGTAATAGGCCCCCCGGCCGCCGACGCCGACCGTCTCGGCGACCGTGATCTGGACATGGTCGACATAGCGCGCGTTCCAGAGCGGCTCGAACAGGATGTTGGCAAAGCGCACCGCCATCAGGTTCTGCACCGTCTCCTTGCCGAGGTAATGGTCGATCCGGTAGATCTGCCCTTCCTCGAAATGCCGCGCGAGGGTCGCGTTCAGCGCGCGCGCGGTCTGGAGGTCGTGGCCGAAAGGCTTCTCGACCACGATGCGCGCGGTCGGGCCGGCGATGGCATGGGCGTGCAGCCGCTCGGCCAGATCGCCGAAGAGGTCGGGCGCGACCGAGAAATAGAACGCCTGCACGACATCGGGCCGCACCAGCGCCGCCAGCGCCGCCCATCCGGCCGTGCCGCGGGCATCGAGGGCGACATAGTCGATCCGCTGCAGGAACTCGGCCGTGCCCTCGGCGGCGGCGGGCAGCGCGGCGCGGACCCAGTCGCGAAAGGAATCCGCGCCCTGTTCGGCGCGCGCGGCGCCGATGATGCGGCTTTCGGGCGGGATCTGGCCCGACTGCCAGCGCTGCCAGAGCGCCGGCCAGATCTTGCGCCGCGCCAGATCGCCCGTAGCGCCGAAGATGACGAGGTCGAAGCACTCGACCGGAATGACGCGCGAGACCATCCGAACCGCCCTGCGGCGCGCGGCCCCTGCCGGCGCTCGGGGCGTTTCTAGCCGCGCCGCAGCGGCTTGTCCACGCGCACGGGCATCCCCGAGAACTCGGCCACGATGGCGCGCGCCGCCGCGGCCGGGTCGGCCGCCTGCCAAACGGGCCGGCCCACCACGATATGGTCGGCGCCCGCGCCGATCGCCTCGGCGGGCGTCATGACGCGCTTCTGGTCGCCGGCCGCACTGCCCGCCGGCCGCACCCCCGGCGTCACGATCAGCCGGCCCGCGGCGCCGGGCAGGGCGCGGATCGCCGCGATCTCGTGCGGGCTTGCGATGACGCCATCCGCGCCGGCGGCGAAGGCCCGCGCCGCGCGCTCGCGCGCGATCTCGGCCACCGTTCCCTCGCGGATGAGGTTGGCATCGAGATCCCCCCGGTCGAGCGAGGTCAGCACCGTGACGGCAAGGATCCTCAGATCGCTCTCCCCCCGCCCCTCGGCGGCGGCGGCGACGACCTGAGGATCACCGTGCACCGTCAGGAAATCGAGGCCGAGCCCCGCGATGCCGCGCACCGCCGCCTCGATGGTGGCGCCGATGTCGAAGAGCTTGAGGTCGAGAAAGATGCGCTTGCCGTGATCGTCCTTGAGCTCGCGCGCAAGCGCCAGCCCCCCGCCCGTCAGCATCCCGAGCCCGACCTTGTAGAAGGAGACCGCATCGCCAAGTTTCCGCGCCAGGTCGAGACCCGCCAGCACATTGCCCACATCGAGCGCCACGATCAGCCGGTCGTCCGCCATGCCCCGTCCCCCCCCATCGCACGACCCGGCCCCTAGCACGCGGGCGGCACCGGCGCAAAGCCCGCTCAGAGGTCGAGCGCGACGCCCCTGCGGCGTGCGCTCTCGACCACGGCCTCGCGCAGGCTTGCGTGGCGCGCGATCAGCCGGCGAAACGTCCCCTCATCGAGGATCAGCAGCGTCGAATGGGCGATCGCGGTCACCTGAGGGCGGATGCGCCCCTTCGTCAGCATCGCGATCTGGCCGAACATCTCGCCCCGCCCAAGGCGCGTCTTCTGCCCCGCGACCTCGACCTCGACCGCGCCCGAGGCGATGAAATGCACCCGCCGCATCGGCGCACCACGCCGCTGCACGATCGTCCCCGGTTCGACATGGCGGGTCTTGAGCGCGCGCTCGAGCCGGCGCAGTTGCGGCGCGTCCATCTCGGAGAAAAGCGGGAACTGCCGCACGAGTTCCGCCTTCTGCACCGCGAGGTCGAGCGCGATCCGTTCATCGAGACGCGCGCGCTCCGCCCCGATTCGTGCCTTGAGCCGCGCGTGCAGCTCAGGCCCGATCAGCCCGTCGTCGCGCAGGGCGTCGTACTCGCTGTCCTCGTAGCGCAGGGCGGCGCGGCGGATATAGCGCCGCTCGAGTTCCTCGGCATAGCCCGGAAACTGGAGCCTGAGCCCCTCGAGCGCGCTGTCCACCTCTTCCTCGCGGCGGCCGAGCAGTTCGTGCAGCAGTTCGGCCACGCGGCGGCCGTGGATGCGCAGGATGCGCCCGTCGATGAAATCGTGCAGCGCATGAAGGATCATGCGCTGGTCGATCAGCGTCTCGAACCGGTCCGCCGTCATCCGCCCGAGCGGGCCCGAAATCCCCAGCCGGTTGTGCAAGAAGACCGCGAGACGCGCGCGCCGCCCCGACCCGAGGCTGCGCCGCCCCGTCTGGCGATAGGCGTTGCGCCCCCCCGCCCGCGTCGCCTCGATCAGCCGGTCGGCATCCGAGAGCATCGCATCGACGACGCGGGTGGAGATCACCTGCTCGCGGAACTTCTCGAGGATCATCTCGCGCTCGCGCCCGGCGAGGGCGACGAGGCCGAGCGTGATGCGGTCGCGGTCCGATATCCCCTCGCCCCGGTCCGCATCCTCGACCGCGCGGTCGAGCCGTTCGGCAAAGCGCTTGGCCTCTGCCCGCACAAGCTCCTTGCCAAGCGCCTGCTCCTGCGCGGTGGTCGCGACCTGCTCGCGCACCGATTGCAGGGCCACCGCGATGACCTGATTGGCAAGCGCGGTATCGAGCGGGGCGAGCCGGTCGAGGCCGAGCCTGCGGATCACGCGGCGCAGCGTCGTGCCCTGGACGAACAGGGTAAACAGCGTGTAGCCCGTGGCAAGGATGCCCACGAGGCGCTTGACCTCGGGCGCGACCTGCGGGTTCTCGGTGACCGCGAGCGCGAGCACGAGCGTCACCGCCCCGCGCAGCCCACCCCACAGGATCGCGAGGCGATAGGGCCGCTCGACCCGCGGCGAGAGGCGCAGCAACGCCAGCACCGGCAGCATCCCCGACAGCACGAGCACACGCGCCGCCGTCGCCGCCAGCACCACGACGAGCACGAGGCCGATATCGGTCAGCCGCGCCTCGGCCATCAGCCGCGGGATGATGAGGGCCGCGAGCAGGAAAATCAGCGCCCCCGCCCAATGCGCGAGCATGTCCCAAACGCCGCGCAGATAAGTCCAGACCGCCGGCGCCAGCCGCCCGGGCCCCGTGAGGTTGAGCGTGAGCCCCGCGACCACCACGGCGATGACACCCGACACGCCGAGCCCCCGCTCGGCAATCAGATAGGCGACATAGGGCAGCGCCACGCTGAGCGAGACCTGCGCCGCCGGGAACTGCCCGAGCGCGCCGATGACCGCCACCCCCGCCCGCGCCAGCGCCCAGCCGGCCGCCGCCCCCCCGACGAGGAGCCAGGGAAAGCCCACGAGGATATCGCGCAGCGTCGGATCGGGCACGCCCGACATCACGAAGGTCAGGAAGAAGCCGAAAAGCGCGATGGCGGCGGCATCGTTCAGCAGGCTTTCGCCCTCGACGATCCGCGCGAGCCGCTGCGGCGCCCCGATCGAGCGGAAGATCGAGACGACCGCCGAGGGGTCGGTCGTCGAGACGATCGCGCCGATGAGCAGGCAGGCAACCGGCGCAAGCCCCGCCACGGGCACCAGCGCAAATCCGACCGCGAGCGTCGCGACGATGACCGCGACCACCGCCAGCACGAGGATCGGCACCCAGTCATCGAGCATCCGCCGCAGGTTCAGGCCAAGCGCCACCTGAAAGAGCAGCGTCGGCAGAAAGACGAACAGGAGCAGGTCGGACCGGACCGGCGCGGCCAGAAGCCCGAGCGCCTCGGATGCCGCCGGATCGGCCAGCGTCTCGCCCGCGAGCACGGCCGCGATGCCGATCAGCGTCCCGATGGCCGCGAGCACCACCGTGAAGGGCAGCCGCAACCGATCGGCGACCGGCTCGGCCAGCCCGATGATGAGGAAGAGGCCGGCGACGGCGGCAACGATCGAGACGGGTTCCATCGCCCGAAGATAGCCCCCCGTGGCCTCGCTGCACAGGGTGGGGGTTGCGCGATCTCAGCCCTTCGCGGCGAATTTCGCCCCGAGCGCGGCGGCGACCGCGGGCGTCACGAACTTGCCCACATCGCCCCCGAGCCGCCCGATCTCCTTGACGAGTTTCGATGCGATCGCCTGGCGCTGCGCGTCCGCCATGAGAAAGACGGTCTCGATGCGCGCATCGAGGGCGCGGTTCATGCCGACCATCTGGAACTCGTATTCGAAATCGGCCACAGCCCGCAGCCCGCGGATGATGACGCTGGCGCCGACGTCGCGCGCGCAATTGACGAGCAGGTTCTCGAATGGGTGGGCGATGATCTCGACCCCCTCGGCCGCCGCGATCGGGCGGCATTCGGCCTCGACCATCGCGACGCGCTCTTCCAGCGAAAAGAGCGGACCCTTGTCGCGGTTGATCGCGACCCCGATCACCAGCCGGTCGACCAGCCGCGCCGCGCGCCCGATGATGTCGATGTGCCCGAGTGTCACCGGGTCGAAGGTGCCCGGGTAAAGTCCGATCCGCATGTCAGCCCCTCTGTGGCGCGTTCCACCGCGCGCCTTGCCTCTTCTTCCGCCGCCCGAGGGCGTCAGAAGCCCCTGATCATCCCCTCAAGCGCATCCTTCTCGGCCGCGAGATCGTCAAGCCGCGCCTTGACGACATCCCCGATCGAGATGAGCCCGACCATCTCGCCCCCCTCGACCACGGGCATGTGGCGAAAGCGCCCCACCGTCATGCGCTCGAGCACGCTTTCGGCAGTGTCGGCCAGCGCGCAGGTCACGATCGCGCGCGTCATCACCTCGGCGACAGTCCGGCCGAGGCAGGCGGGCCCCTGCGCGGCCAGTTCGCGCACGATGTCGCGCTCCGACACGATCCCCTCGAGATCCGTGCCCGTCCGGCTGACGACAAGGGCGCCGATGCGTCGCTGTGCCATCAACGCGACGGCCGCCCCAAGGCCCGCCCCGGGGCCGATGGTCGCGACCCCGCCCGCCGGTTTCGACTTCATGATCTGCTGCACGATCATCGCGCGCCTCCGCTGCCGGTGTCCTTGTGGTATTGTCTCCGTCACTTCGGTCTTTCAGGTGCAGCGTTCTTCGGCCGATCGCGTCTGTCAAGAAGCCATGACGCCAAACCCGCAGGTTTTACCCTTTGGTCTTTCGCCGGCCACGCCGCAAAGCTATTGTGCCGCCGATCTGAAGATGGAGCCTCCGATGAAGGAACTTTCCCACTGGCTGAACGGCGCGCTGGTCGCGGGCACCTCCGGCCGCTTCGGCGATGTGTTCAACCCCGCCACGGGCGAGGTGCAGGCGCGCGTGCCGCTCGCCTCGAAATCCGAGCTCGACGCGGCGGTGGCGGCGGCGGCGGCGGCGCAGCCCAAATGGGGTGCGACCAACCCGCAGC
>CAYYJB010000032.1:0-26828 GCA_964472135.1 uncultured Gemmobacter sp. | reverse complement strand
CGCGCGAGCAGCCGGCCGAGCACCCCGTGGCCCACGATGAGGTCGGGCAGGTCGGAATGGAGCCCCGCGATCGCGTGCCGCGCGGTCGCCGCCAGCGCGAGCAGCGCGCCCTCGGCCCCGAGCGCCGGATCGATCCGCGTCACGCGCTGCGCCGGCGTCACCAGATGGCGCGCAGCACCCCCGAAGAGGCCGCGCAGCGGGCCCGCCTCGGTCGGCATGAAACAGTTGGCGCCGGGGACGAACACGCGCTCGCCCGGGCGCAGGCCCGAATCAGGCCCGGCCTCGACCACCTCGCCCGCGGCCTCGTAGCCGGGGACCAGCGGATAGCCCATGCCCGGGAAGGGCGGCATGAGCCCCGACCAGAAGAGCTTTTCCGTGCCCGTCGAAATGCCCGAATGTTCAACGCGGACGACGATGTCGGACGGCCCCGGCGCGACGAGGCCGACCTCGCGAAGCCCGAGGTCGCGCGGTGCCGAGAGGATGACGGCGTCAGTCTGCATGGCGTCCCCGTAGCGCCCCCTCGCCCCTTGGGGGCGGATGATGCGCGATGATGTAATTCTAGAATGACAAATCAGACTGTCAACCTGAATTGACACATGCCCGTCAGGAAGCCGCGCGGCGCGCGGTGACAACCGAGGTCACGAAGCTGCGCCGCGGCGCGACCGGGGCGATCGAGACAAAGCCCGCCCGCGACAGAAGGGCCGCGATCTCGGCGGCGGAACGGGTCCGGCCCGTGCCCATCGCGAGGGTGTAGAAGGCGAAATAGACATCCGTCGCGCGGTCGGGGCGCGCGCCCCCCGACATCGGCTCGGAAATCACGATCCGCCCGCCCGGCGGCAGCGCGTCGTGCGCGGCCCGCAGAAGCGCCGCGACGGTCGCATCCGCGTGATCGTAGAGCACCCGCACGAGGCTGATCGCGTCCTGCCCGGTCGGCAACGGATCGTCGCGAAAGCTGCCCGGGCAAAGCCGCACGCGCCCCGCCATGCCGGCGGCGGCCAGCCGCGACTGCGCCCCCTCGAGCACCGCCGGCAGATCGAAGAGCGCAAGCTCCATCTGCGGATGGGCCCGGCCCACCGCCGCAAGAAAGGCGCCCGTGCCGCCGCCGACATCGAGCAGCCGCCGCACGCCGCTGAGATCGACCGCCCCGAGCGTATCGGCCGCCACCAGCGCCTGCGACTGCGCCATGAGATCGGAATAAAGCGCCGCATCGGCCGGGTCCGTCGCGCCGGCGGCCCCGAAGACATAGGGCCAGAACCGCGCAAGCGCGGGCTCGGCATCCCCCCTGAGCAGCGCCACCGGATCGGCGAGGTCGCCATAGAGGACGCGGTGGTGGCGCACCATCGCCGTCAGCCCCGGCACGCCCAGAAACGCAGCCCCCCGCACCGAGAGGGCAAAGGCGCCATCGCGCCGGCGCCGCAACAGCCCGAGCGCCGCGCCCGCCTGGAGCAGCACCTCGGCGCGCCGCGGATCGAGCCCGATGCGCGGCGCGAGGGCGTCGGGCCGCGCGGCCCCCTCATGCAGCCGTTCGAGGACGCGCAATTCGACCAGCGCCATCAGCACCTGCGCGTTGACGAAGCCCGCCATGATGTCGAAGATCGCGCGGCCCTCGGCGCGCGCGATCGTCCGCAGACCGGGAATGCGCGCCGCGAAGGCCTGAAACCGGGGCGACGCCGCCAGCCGCACGATCCATCCGGCGCGCGCCTCCGCGCGCAACCGCCCCTCGCTTCCGATCGCCGTCTCCGACACCTCAGCCCTTCACGCCGGCGGGAATGACCGGGACCATCCGCTCGGCATAGCGCTGCACCAGCGCCGCAAGCGCGGCCTCGCCCGGGCAGGAGGGGATCGAGGAAATCGCGCCGCCGAGGATGTCCTGCAACCGCCGCACCGCGCCCAGCACCCCGTATTCCGCGATCGCGTTCGGGCGGGCATGCGCCGCGTCCTGCCCCGCGGGCTTGCCGAGGCTGCGTTCGTCCCCGAGCGCGTCGCGCAGGTCGTCGGCGACCTGGAACGCCTCGCCGATCCGCGCGCCGAGGTCTTCCCACGGTTCGGGATCCTGCCCGGCCGCCAGCGCGCCCATCTGGGTCGCCGCGACAAAGAGCGCGCCGGTCTTGGCGCGGTGATAGGCCGAGAGGTTGACCTGCTGCTCGCTCTCCCAGCCCTGGCCGGCGCAGATGCCGCCGGGCATGCCGGTGCAGGCCGCAAGGGTCCGCACGAGCCCGATGCCGCGCCGGGGATCGGCTTCGGCCGCGCGCGCCAGCACCTCGAAGCCGAGCACGATCAGGCTGTCGCCAGCAAGGACCGCGAGCGGCTGGCCATAGGCGCGATGCACCGAGGGCTTGCCCCGGCGCGTGTCGGCATCGTCGAAGCAGGGCAGATCGTCGTGAACAAGGCTCGCGCAATGGATGAGTTCGAGCGCCGCCGCCGCCGCGTCGGCAAGGGCGGGCCGGTCGTCACCGCAGGCGCGCGCCACGCTCAGCAGGATGGTCGGGCGGATCCGCGCGCCGCCGGGCGTGACCGAATAGTCCAGCGCCGCGGCAAGGCGCGGCGGGGCGTCGGCACCACCGCTGCCGAGGCGAAGGGCGGCCGCGATGGCCGTTTCGATGCGGGCGTCCAGTGCCATGCGTCCCCCGGCCGTTTTCGAATGTCACGCAAGGATGACATCCATCTGTAAATTACACTGGACAGTTTTTGCCGCGAAGTCAACAATCGCGCGAGGAGGTGGATCGACATGACCGGGCCGGCATCATCGCACCGAGCGCCGCATATCATCGTGATCGGCGCGGGCATGGGCGGCCTTGCCAGCGCGATCCGCCTCGCCGCCTCGGGGGCGCGCGTCAGCGTGCTCGAGGCGCGGCGCGAGGCGGGCGGCAAGATGCGCACCCTGCCAAGCGCGGCGGGCCCAGTCGATGCGGGGCCGACCGTCCTGACGATGCCGTGGGTGTTCGAGGATCTCTTCGCCGCCGCGGGCGCGCGCCTTGCCGAGCGGGTGACGCTGATCCGCCAGCCCATCATCGCGCGGCACTGGTGGCCCGACGGGAGCCGGCTCGACCTGACCGACGATGCCGAGACGAATGCAGCGGCGATCCGCGATTTCGCGGGGCCCGCGGCCGAGGCCGGCTATCGGCGTTTCGAGCGCACGAGTGCCGCGCTGATGGCGGCCTTCGACGGACCGGTGATCCGCGCCGCGCGGCCGCAGCTCGGGGCCATCGCGGCGGCGGCGGCGCGCGCGCCCGCCACCTGGCCCGCCCTCCTCGCGGGGCGGAGCCTCGGGGGCCTCTTGCGCGATCATTTCCGCGACCCGCGCCTCGCGCAGCTCTTTGCGCGCTACGCGACCTATGTCGGCGGGCACCCCGCGCGCACGCCCGCGGTCCTCGCCCTGATCTGGCAGGCGGAACGCGCCGGCGTCCATGCCGTGCAGGGCGGGATGGGGGCGCTCGCGCGGGCGCTCGCGACCCTCGCGCAGGAGGTGGGCGCCGAGGTGCGCCTCGGCGCACCCGTGGCGCGCATCCTCTGCGAGGGCGGCCGCGCTTGCGGCGTCGAACTTGCGAGTGGTGAGCGGATCGCGGCCTCGGCGGTCGTGTTCAACGGCGATCCGGCGGGGTTCGGGCAGGGGCTGCTCGGGGCCGGGGTGCGGGGCGCGGTGCCGCGCGTCGCGGTCGCGCCGCGGAGCCTCTCGGCCTGGGTCTGGGCCTTCGCGGCGCAACCCGGCGGGCGGGCGGGCGCGGATCTCGTCCACCACAACGTCTTTTTCGGCGCCGACCCGGCGGCCGAATTCGGCCCCATCGCCGAGGGCCGCATGCCCGAGGACCCGACCCTCTATGTCTGCGCGCAGGATCGCGGCGTTGCCCCGGCCGACCCCGGCGCGGCCGAGCGATTCGAGATCATCATGAACGCCCCGCCCGTTCGCGGCGCGGCCGAGCGGGAGGAACAGAAATGCCGGACGCGCACCTTCGCCACGTTGTCGCGGATGGGGCTGACCTTTACCCCCGAACCCGAGGCCCGCAGCCTGACGGCTCCGGCGGACTTCGCGCGGCTGCATCCGGGGTCGGACGGTTCCCTCTACGGGCGGAGCCCGCATGGCACGGCCGCGACTTTCCTGCGGCCGGGGGCGCGGACGCGGGTGCGGGGGCTCTATCTGGCGGGCGGCGGGGTGCATCCGGGGGCGGGGGTGCCGATGGCGACCCTGTCCGGCCTGCACGCGGCCGAGGCGATCTTGACGGACCTTGCTTTGCCCTCGACGTCCCGTCCGACGGCTATGCGTGGTGGTATGTCGACGGCGTTTCCGACGACGGGCGGCGCGCCGTCTCGGTGATCGGCTTCATCGGCTCGGTCTTTTCGCCCTGGTATGCCTGGAGCGGCCGGCGCGACCCCGAGAACCACGTCTGCATCAATGTCGCGACCTATGGGCCGCAGGGCCGCTTCACCATGACCGACCGCGGCCGCGCCGCGCTGCGCCAGACGCGCGACAGCCTGACCGTGGGGCCGAGCCGGATGCGCTGGCAGGGTGGCGCCCTCGTCATCGACATCGACGAAATCGGCGCGCCGCCCTTCGTCACGCCGGTGCGGGGGCAGGTGCGCCTCATCCCCGACGCGCTCGCGCGGATCGAGGTCGCGCTCACGCCCGAGGGGACGCATGTCTGGCGCCCCTTCGCCCCCTCGGCGCGCATCGAGGTCGAGATCGAGCCGGGCCACCGCTGGCAGGGGCACGGCTATTTCGACGCCAATTTCGGGACCCGCGCGCTCGAGGCCGATTTCGCGACCTGGACCTGGGGCCGCTACGCCCTGCCCGGCGGGCGGGCGGCGGTGTTCTATGACGCGCGCCGCCGCGACGGATCGGACCTCGCGGTCGCGCTCGACTTCGCGGCGGACGGGACGGCCGGACGCATGGCCCCGCCGCCCGAGGCGCGCCTGCCGCGCACGCTCTGGGGCCTGCCGCGCCGCACCCGCGCCGATGCGGGCTTCGCGCCGCGCCAGCTCCTCGGGATGCTCGATGCGCCCTTCTACGCCCGCGCGATGGTCGAGACCTCGGTCGGCGGGCAGGTCGTGCGCGGGGTGCACGAGGCGCTCGACCTGCGCCGCTTCGCCTCGCCCCTCCTCAAGCCCATGATCGCGCTGCGCGTGCCGCGCCGGGCCGGATGGCGCTTTGGCGCGGCGGCGGACGACCCGACGCTCGGGCATTGACTGCGGCGCGGGCGCGCGTATAAGCGCGCGATCCTCGGGGTGCGTCCGGCACGCCGGGGCTTTGGTGTTGGCGGCCCCCGCGAGGGGATGCCTGTCGGCCCCGCAAGGGGCAGAGGACAACGCCCTTCACATCGCTGGAAGGAGATCAGACGTGACCAAACGCACGGCTGCCAAGTACAAGATCGACCGCCGCATGGGCGAGAACATCTGGGGCCGGCCCAAGAGCCCGCTCAACAAGCGCGAATACGGCCCCGGCCAGCACGGCCAGCGGCGCAAGACGAAGCTGTCGGACTTCGGCACGCAGCTGCGCGCCAAGCAGAAGCTCAAGGGCTATTACGGCGACATCACCGAAAAGCAGTTCCGCCGCATCTATGCCGAGGCCGAGCGCCAGCGCGGCGACACCTCGGAGGCGCTGATCGGCCTGCTCGAGCGGCGCCTCGATGCGGTGTGCTACCGCGCCAAGTTCGTGCCGACGATCTTCGCCGCGCGCCAGTTCGTCAACCACGGCCATGTCACCGTGAACGGCAAGCGCGTCAACATCGCCTCCTACCGCGTGCGTGAGGGCGATGTGGTGGCGGTGCGCGACCGTTCGCGCCAGCTTGCGCTCGTGCTCGAGGCGGTCGCGCTCGCCGAGCGCGAGGTGCCGGACTATCTCGAAGTCGACCACAACAAGATGACGGCGCGCCTTGCCCGCACACCGGGCCTCGGCGACGTGCCCTATCCGGTCCGGATGGAGCCGAACCTCGTCGTCGAATTCTACGCCAAGAACTGATCACGCGTCCCGGGTCGGGGCGCGCGCGACCGCGCCCCGATCCAGCCGGCGCGGTCGCGTTCCCGACCGGCGCAGAGCGAGCACGGACATGATCGCCCCCCGGATCACCCCCCAGCCCGGCATTCTCGAGATCAAGCCCTATCAGGGCGGCGAGGCGCATCTGCCGGGGAGGGCGGATGTGCTCAAGCTCTCTTCGAACGAGAACCCTTTCGGCCCCTCGCCCGCCGCAGTCGCGGCCTTCGCCGCAGCGGCGCCCTTCCTGCACCGCTATCCCCCGACCGACCACGCCGCACTCCGCGCCGCGATCGGCGCGGTCGAGGGGCTCGATCCCGCCCGCATCATCTGCGGGGTGGGGTCGGACGAGATCCTGAGCCTCATCTGCCAGGCCTACGCCGGCCCGGGGGATGAGGTCGTCTATCCCGAGCACGGCTTTTCGATGTATCGCATCTCGGCGCTGGGCGCGGGCGCGCGCCCCGTCGTCGCGCCCGAGCGCGACCGGCGGGTGGATGTCGCGGCGCTGCTCGCGGCGACGGGGCCGCGCACGCGGCTCGTGTTCCTCGCCAACCCCGGCAACCCGACGGGCACGGCGCTGAGTGCGGCGGAACTGGCGGTGCTGGCCGACGGAATGCCCGAATCGGCGATCCTCGTGATCGACGGGGCCTATGCGGAATATGCCGACGAGGGTGACGGGGCGGCGCATCTGGCGGCGACGCGCGCCAATGTCGTGATGACGCGGACATTCTCCAAGATCCACGGGCTCGGCGGGCTGCGGATCGGCTGGGGCTTCGGCCCGGCCGAGGTGATCGGGGTGCTCGACCGCATCCGCGGCCCCTTCAACCTCTCGGGCCCCGCGCTTGCCGCCGCCGAGGCGGCGATGCGCGACACCACCCACCGCGCCTTCTGCAAGGCCGAGACGGCGCGGCTGCGCGGTTGGCTCGCGGCGCGGCTCGCGGAATGCGGGGTGGCCTGCGACCCCTCGCAGGCCAATTTCGTGCTCGCCCGCTTTGCCGACGCGGCCGAGGCCGAGGGGGCGGACGCCCATCTGCGCGCGTCGGGCATCATCGTGCGCCGCGTCGCGGGCTATGGCTTTCCCGAGGCGCTCAGGATCACGATCGGGCGCGAGGAGGATTGCGCGCGCGTCGCCGCGGCGGTCGCGGAATTCATGCGGGGGCGGAGATGACCACGACGGGCAAGACGCCGATCTATGACCGGGTGGCGCTGATCGGGCTTGGCCTCATCGCCTCGTCCATGGCGCATGCGATGCGCGAGGGGGGCCTCGCGCGCCACATCGCGGGCCACGCCCGCAGCGCCGAGACGCGCGCCATCGCGGCCGAGATCGGGCTTTGCGATTCGATCCACGAGACCGCCGCGGCGGCCGTGATGGGCGCCGACCTCGTCGTGCTCGCGACCCCCGTCGGCCAGATGGGGAGGATCGCGGCCGAGATCGGCCCCTATCTCGCGCGGGGCGCGACGCTCACCGATGTCGGCTCAGTCAAGCAGGCGGTGATCGATGCGGTGGCGCCCCATGTGCCGCCCGGCGTGGCCTTCGTGCCCGGCCACCCCATCGCGGGGACCGAGCATTCGGGGCCGCGCGCGGGCTTTGCCAGCCTCTTTCGCAACCGCTGGTGGCTGCTGACGCCCGAGCCCGGCACCGACCCCGCCCGTGTCGCGCGCCTGCGCGCGCTTTGCGAGGCGATGGGCGCGAAGGTCGACACCATGGAGGCCGCGCATCACGACCGCGTGCTTGCGGTCACAAGCCATGCGCCCCACCTCATCGCCTACACGATGGTTGGGGTGGCCGACGACCTCGGCCGGGTGACCGGCAGCGAGGTCATCAACTATTCCGCCGCCGGTTTCCGCGACTTCACCCGCATCGCCGCCTCGGACCCGACGATGTGGCGCGACGTGTTCCTGACGAACCGCGAGGCGACGCTCGAGATCCTCGGCCGCTTCACGGAAGAGTTGTTTGCGCTCCAGCGGGCGATCCGGCTGGGCGACGGCGACCACCTGCACGCCTATTTCACCCGCACCCGCGCGATCCGCCGCGGCATCATCGAGGCCGGCCAGGACACCGCCGCCCCCGATTTCGGGCGCGGCGCGGGGCCGGGCGGCGCGACCTGAGGCGCACCCCCCTGCCTTGGTGCGGAGGCGGGACGAATTCGCTCTGGACGCGCGGCGCGCGCTGGGCAGAATGGCCGAACAGAAATAATCCCGAGGGAGGGGGGAAATGCGCAGGATACTGTCCGGAATCGCGGTGGCGGCGCTCATGTCGTCGGCGGTGGCGCAGGCCGATGGCCTGAAGGTGGGGATGATCACGACACTGTCGGGCGGCGGCGCGGGGCTCGGGATCGACGCGCGCGACGGGTTCATGCTCGCGCTCAGGATGGCAGGCCCGGCGGCGGCGGGCGTCGAGGTGGTGATCGAGGACGACCAGCAGAAACCCGATGTCGCGGTCCAGCTTGCCGACAAGATGATCCAGTCCGACAAGGTGGATGTGCTGACCGGGATCATCTGGTCGAACCTCGCGATGGCGGTGGTGCCGGCCGCGGTGGCACAGGGCAAGTTCTATCTCTCGCCCAACGCGGGGCCGTCGGCGCTTGCGGGGGCGAACTGCCACCCGAACTATTTCAATGTCGCCTGGCAGAATGACAACCTGCACGAGGCCGCGGGCGCGCACGCCAACGCGGCAGGCTATGCCAAGACCTTCATCCTCGCGCCGAACTATCCGGCCGGAACCGACGCGCTTGCAGGTTTCAAGCGCTTCTATAACGGCGGGCTGGCGGGCGAGATCTATACCCAGCTCGGCCAGACCGACTATGCGGCCGAGATCGCGCAGATCCGGGCCAGCGGGGCCGACAGCGTGTTCTTCTTCCTGCCCGGCGGGATGGGCATCGCCTTCGCCAAGCAATACGCCGAATCAGGCGTGGGCATCCCGCTGATCGGACCGGCGTTCAGCTTCAGCCAGGACATCCTCGCGGCGGTCGGATCGGCGGCGCTCGGGGTCAAGAATACGGCGCAATGGTCCAAGGACCTCGACAACCCGGCCAACCAGGCCTTCGTGGCAGCCTTTCAGGCGGAATACGGCCGGCTGCCCTCGCTCTATGCCAGCCAGGGCTTCGATACGGCCAACCTGCTGCTGTCGGCGGCGGCCAAGGCCGATGTCTCGGATCAGGATGCCTTCCGCGCGGCGCTGCGCGCGGCGGATTTCGCCTCGACCCGGGGCGCGTTCCGCTTCAACACCAATCATCATCCGATCCAGGACATCTATGTCCGCGAGGTGATCGAGGAGAACGGCGTCATCACCAACCGCATCGTTGGCGTGGCGTTGACCGAGCGCGGCGACGCCTACGCCGAGCAGTGCAAGATGTGATCGGCCGCAGACGCGGACACGGCCGCGGCGGCGGGGGGGCAATGCCCCCCTGCCCCGTCGCATCTGCGGCCCGCACCGGAGCGCGGTGATGTCGGCGGTGCTGATCGCGGAGCAGCTGCTGAACGGGCTGCAATACGGCATGATGCTGTTCCTGATGGCGGCGGGGCTCACGCTCGTGTTCGGGGTGATGGGCCTCATCAATCTCGCGCACGGGGCGCTCTACATGATCGGGGCATTCGCCTGCGCGGCGGTCGCGGCGGCGAGCGGGTCGTTCTGGCTCGGGCTCGGGGCGAGCCTCGTCGCGGCGGCGGCGGCCGGCGCGATCATCGAGGTGGCGATCATCCGCCGCCTCTATCCGCGTGACCACCTCGATCAGGTTCTGGCGACCTTCGCGCTGATCCTCGTCTTTTCGGAGACGACACGCTGGCTGTTCGGGTCGTTCCCGCTCTATCTGTCGCTGCCGGACGCGCTTTCGGGTACGGTCGTGCTCCCCGGGGGGGTGGTCTATCCGGCTTTCCGGCTGGCCATCATCGCGATCGGGCTTGCGGTCGCGCTCGGCCTGTTCTGGCTGATCGGGCGGACGCGGATCGGGATCCGGATCCGGGCCGGCGAGGCGGACCGCGAGATGGTCGCGGCACTGGGCGTCGACATCGCGAGGCTCTATACCTTCGTCTTCGCGCTCGGGGCGGGGCTGGCGGGGCTGGCGGGGGCGCTCGTGGGCACGATCCAGTCGGTGCAGGTCGGGATGGGCGAGCCGGTGCTGATCCTCGCCTTCGTCGTCATCGTGATCGGCGGGATCGGCTCGATCCGCGGTGCGCTGGTCGGGGCGCTGCTCGTGGGGATGACGGACACGCTCGGCAAGGCGATGCTGCCGCAGTTGCTCGGGCTGGTGCTCGAACCGGCGGCCGCGCGCAGCGTCGGCGCCTCGCTCGCCTCGATGCTGATCTACATCGTGATGGCGGGGGTGCTGATCTGGCGGCCGCAGGGCCTTTACGGGGCCCGGGCATGAGCAGGGCATCCCTTGTCGATGGCGCGATCCTCGGCCTCCTGATCGGCGTCGCCGTCGTGGCGCATCTGGTTTCGGAGCCCTTCATCATCACGCTTGCGACCAAGGCGGCGATCTTCGCGCTGGCGGGGGTCGGCCTCAATCTGGTGCTGGGGTATGGCGGGCTCGTCTCTTTCGGCCACGCAGCCTTTTTCGGGATCGGGGGCTATGTCGCGGGCATCCTCGCGAGCCACGCGATGTCGGGCGAGCCGATCGCGGCATGGCCGTTCGCGATAGGTGGCAGCGCCGAGATGCTGGTCATCTGGCCGGCGGCGATGGTGCTGAGCGGGCTGGCGGCGGCGCTGATCGGCGCGCTCGTGCTGCGCACGAGCGGCGTCTATTTCATCATGGCGACGCTCGCCTTCGCGCAGATGCTCTATTACTTCGCGATCTCGTGGCCGGCCTACGGCGGCGAGGACGGGCTTTCCTTCTATGTCCGCAATCGCTTTCCGGGCCTCAACACCTTCGACCCGATCCAGTTCTTCGCGCTTGCCGCCGCCATCCTGATGCTGGCGCTCGGCCTGTCGTCGATGATCGTGCGCGCCCGTTTCGGGATGGCGCTGCGCGCGACGAGGGCCAATCCGGCGCGCGCCGTCGCCGTCGGGATCCGCCCCTTCGGCATCCGCCTTGCGGCCTTCGTGCTGTCGGGGATGCTGACAGGGCTTGCCGGGGCGCTTTATGCCGACCTCAACCGCTTCGTCAGCCCGGCGATGCTGTCTTGGCACATGTCGGGCGAGATCATGGCCTTCGTGATCCTCGGCGGGGTGGGGCGGCTGATGGGGCCAGTCGCAGGCGCCGGGGCGTATATCGTGCTCGAGCATCTGCTGGGCGGGGTGTCCGACCACTGGCAGGCGCTGCTGGGCGTCCTGCTCATCCTGATCGTGCTTCGCGCCCCGGGCGGCATCGTCGGCACGCTGCGCGGCGGGGATGGAAGATGAGCGCGCCGGTTCTTGAGGTCGAGGGGCTGAGCAAGTCGTTCGGGGCGCTGAAGGCCAGCGACGCGGTCAGCCTCGATCTGCGCGCCGGCGAGATCCATGCGCTGATCGGCCCGAACGGCGCGGGAAAATCGACCCTCGTCAAGCTGATCACGGGAGAGATTGCGCCCGACGCGGGCCGGATCCGGCTCTGCGGCCGGCCGATCGATGCGCTCGACGCACCGGCGCGTGCGCGCCTCGGCCTCGCGCGGTCGTTCCAGGTTTCGCAGGTCGTGGGCGATTTCACGGCGCGGGAAAACGTGATGCTCGCGGTTCAGGGCGCGACGCGCACGAGTTGGCGCTTCGTGCGCGCGGCAGGGCGCGACGGCGCGCTGCGCGCCGCAGCCGAGACGCAACTGGCGCGGGTCGGCCTCGGCGATCGGGCCGATCAGCGGGCCGACGCCCTCGCGCACGGAGAGCGGCGGCGGCTTGAGATCGCGATGGCGCTGGCGATGCGCCCGGTCGCGCTGCTGCTCGACGAACCGATGGCGGGCACCGGCCCCGAGGGCGCGCGTACGCTGACGGGTTTGCTGGCCGAGTTGCGCCATGCGGCGCCTATCCTGCTGATTGAGCACGACATGGATGCGGTCTTCGCACTCGCGGACCGGGTTTCGGTGCTGGTCTATGGCCGCATCATTGCCACGGGAACGGTGGCCGAGATCCGCGCCAACCCCGAAGTTCGGCGCTCCTATCTGGGCGAGGGGGCCTGAAGGATGGGCGCCCTGCTCGAACTCGAGGGGATCGAGGCGGGTTATGGCCCGGTGCAGGCCCTGTTCGGGCTCAGCTTCGATCTGCATGAGGGCGAGGTTGTCGCGCTGATGGGCCGCAACGGCATGGGCAAGACGACGACGCTGCGCACGATCTGCCGGTTGCTGCCCCATCGGGCGGGCAGGCTGCGGTTTGGCGGGCACGATCTGGCCGGCGTCGCGATCCACCGCGCCGCGCGGATGGGGCTGGGGCTCGTCCCCGAGGGGCGGCGCTGCTTCGCCCCGCTCACGGTGGCCGAGAACCTCGGCGTCGCGGCGCGAGAGGGGCGCTGGACGCTCGGGCGGATCGGCGCGCTCTTTCCACGGCTGGCCGAACGGATGGATCAGCGGGCGCAGACCCTTTCGGGCGGCGAGCAGCAGATGCTCGCGATCGCGCGCGCGCTTCTGACCAACCCGCGGCTTCTGATCCTCGACGAGGCGACCGAGGGCCTTGCCCCCGTCGTGCGGACCGAGATCTGGGCGGCGATCCGGACGCTGAAGGCCGAGGGCATGTCGATCCTGATCGTGGACAAGTCGCTTGCCGAACTGCGCGCGATCGCCGACCGGGCGGTCATCCTCGAACGCGGCCGCGAGGTCTGGACGGGCGCGCTCGGGGCGCTCGGCGAGGACCGGATCGCCCGCCACCTCGGGGTCTGAGCCGCGGCGCCGTTCGGTCTGTCGGCAGATCCCGCCGCCACGCGCGTACGGGTGCCCGCTAGACCATCAGGAAACCGTGCGCAAGGCTGCGGCAAAGCCACGCATGCCGCCCACAAATCCCTGTTTCAATTGGAAGCGTGACGCATGAGCAACCGCGATCTCTGCCGCCGGGTCGCATCTGGCGGTTGCGGGCGACGCACCGGCGGGGATAGAAGGCGATCGAGTGGCGACAGTTCTCCGGAAAGCCCCGTCGTCTCGCAACAACGGATGGACCTTCGAACCCGATGAAGGTTTCGCTCAGGCAACTCGAGATCCTCCATGCCGTCGCGGTCGCGGGGTCGATCAGCCGCGCGATGCGCCGGCTGGAGATGTCGCAACCGAACATCTCGCAGCAACTCGCCAAGATGGAAGAGGCGCTCGGCGCGCAGCTTATGGTACGCGGCCGCAGCCTGAAGACCGAGCTGACGCCGGCGGGTTCGTTCTGGGCGGATGCCGCTGCCCGGATCCTCGGCAAGATCGAGGCGACCGAGGCGCAGCATCAAGATCTCTTCGTCGAACGCGGCGTCACCGTCGCCCTTGGCACAACCCCCTCGTTCGGCGGCCCCTTCGGCGAGATGGTCGCCCGCCTCGCCGTCGACCTGCCACGGTTGTCGCGCTTCGAGCTGACGACGGCGCCCACCTCGCAGGATCTCGTCGAACTCCTGATGACGCATCGCATCGGCATTGCGCTGCTGAACGCCGAATGTCTTGCCGAACATCGCGCCTCGCTGCATGTCCTGCCCGCCCACGAAGACCGCATCGTCTGGGCCGTTCCCGAAGCGGTGCCAGACGCAACGCTGCGGGCCGTCCTCGGGGGGGCGCCCATTCCGCCCGCGCTCGGCTGCCTCGCGCGCTATGCCGAATTGCGCGTCGTCGCACCGTGGTTCGGCCGGACCCAGGACTGGTATTCGAGCATGCTGCCGGGGGCGCATCCCTTCTTCGGCTGCACGACGCATGAAAGCGCGATCCGCATCGTCGCGGCAGGGCTCGCGACCTGCCACACGCCATCCTCGATCATCCCCAACCTCCCCGATGAGGTGCGGGGGCGCGTCCGGTTCTACGATATCGGGGCAGGTGCGCGCACGATGGGGCTGGCGATGCCGCGCCATCTCAACAGTGTCAGGCCCTTTCACGACTTCGCCGAGGCCCTCGCCGCCGCGCTTCGGAGCGAATACCAGCCGACGGGCCTTGGTCTGCAACCGCTCCTGCCGGGCGGACGCGGGCACTAGTTTCCGGCGGTCCGAGTAAAGGGAGAGAGGCATTGCAGCACATCGCGGCCCCTGCCCCTCTCGAGGACGAGCTGGAGCGCGCCCTCTGTCCGTTCAGCCACGAATCCGGCCGAATAGCCGCGATCGAACTCGTCGATGAGGGCGGCCTCACAGGCCGCGCGCGTCGGGAAGCTTTGCAGCAGCGTGCCGTTTCCGGCCGAAACCGACCCGTCGGCAAGCACGCTGATCGCGACGATGAACCAGAGCGCCTGCTCCATCCCGCAGCCTCAGCATCCCGCGTCGTTGCGGGTGCCGTCGGGCATGACCGTGCCGCAGAAGATTGCGCCATCGAGGCGTGCCCCGGTCAGATCGGCGCCCGTCAGATCGGCGCCCCGAAGGCTTGTCCACGACATCTCGGCGCCGCGCAGGCTGGCGCCCCGCAGCCGCGCGGCTTCGAGGTTCGCGCCATAGAGGTTCGCGCCATCGAGAACGGCGCCATCCAGAACGGCGCCGACGAGGTTCGGCGCCCCGGCAAGCTCGGCGCCATAGACGTTGGCCCAGCGCAGATCGGCCTTCGTCAGGTCGCACCCCGCGCAACTGCCCGTATCGCGCAAGGCGGCAAGCGCAGCCGCATCGACGGCAAGGGCCGGGGCGGCAAGGCCGAGGATCAGACCTGCCGCGATGATCGACTTCATGTCCGACCTCCGCAGGGGGATTGCCCGGAGCAGACTAGCAGATACGCGGGCGGGCGAAAGATCGCGCGATCCATCCGCCCTCCGCATCCGGGGGGCCGGCATTGAGGGGGCGGGTGGCGGGGATTGTCGCGCTCGCCCTGATCGGGGCGCTGGCACCCGCCGCGCAGGCGGCCGGCCTCGGTTGCGCGCCGCCCGCCACCCCGGATTGCCTGATCGGCGCCGCCGAGGATGCGCGGCGCACCCTGACGCGTGCGCGCGACCGCGACGAGGCAGGTTTTGCCGTCGCCACCGCGCTTGGCACCCTCGGGCGGTTCGAAGAGGCGCTCGCGGTGGCGGCCGAGATCGCGGAGCCCGATACCGCCGCCGAGGCCGTGGGTGAGATCGCGCTTGCCATCGCGCAGACGGGCGACACGGCGCGCGCGCGCGACCTCGCGCTCGGGATCGACGATGCGCGCAGCCGCTCGGCCCGGATCCTCGCGCTCGAGGCGATCGCGGCCGAACAGGCGCGGCGCGGCGATGTGCCGGGCGCCTACGAGACCGTCGTCGCCATCGCCAACCCCTATCGCCGGTCCGAAGCGCAAGCCGCCATCGCCCTTTCGGTGGCCCGCACGGGCGACATCGCGGCCGCCATCCGTGCCGCGAGCAGGATCGCGACCGACTACTGGTTCACCACCGACCAGAATTCCCGCAAGATCCCGAGCGGGCTCGTCGTGCGCAGCAAGGATTTCGATCAGTTCTGGTTCTACGAGGCCCTCGTCGGAATCGCCGCGATCGAGGCGGCCGCGGGCGATGTCGACTCTGCCCTTCAGACGGCGCATGCCATTCCCGACGTGGCGGCGCGGTCGCGCGCGCTTGGGCGGATAGCGGCGGCGCAGGCGGGAGGTGGCGATATCGCAGGTGCCCGTGAAACGGCCCGGCTGATCGAGGCCGCCTACGCCGACACCGAGGCGCTGATCGCAATCGCCGATGCGCTGGCAGCCCGCGGGAGCGTGGCCGAGGCAGTCGATCTCGCGCGGCAGATCCATTCGGCCTATGGTAACGCCGCGGCGCTTGTCGCGATTTCCAAGCACCTCGCGGAGACGGGCGACATCGTCGAGGCCGAGGCCCTCGCGGCCGAGATCGGCGCTATCGAACATCTGACGCAGGCACGCATCGCCATCGCCCGGGCACAGGCCAGGCGCGGCCAGATCGCGGCCGCGCTCGGCCTTGTCGCCACCGTGCCGCATCGGGGCGAACAGGCCGCGGTCGTGGCCGAGATCTGCGCGGAACTGGCCGCGGCGGGCGACGGGGCGGGGGCAGGGGCGCTTGCCCGCGGTTTTGCGAGCGGTCCGGCGCTCGATGAGCTGATCCTCGCGACCGCGCTCGCCGAGGCCGGTGCGGGCAGGCACGACGCGGCGCTGGCGACGGCAGAGGGGATCGAGGACGGATTGGTGCGTGCCGTCGCGGCGGCGGGGCTTGCGCGCCTCATCGGTCGCTGAGGCACCTCAGGCCGAGGGCGCGCGGCGGGCCGTCATGGCGGCAAAGGCGGGGGGCTGCGTACGCGCCTGCCGCTTGCGCATCTGCGCGAGCGGCGGGCAGCGCCGGTCGTCGTGGTATTCCACCATGCAGTCGAGGCACTGGAAGCACTCGGCCATGACGATCTTGCCCGACCGCTCGATCGCCTTGACCGGGCAGGACCGTTCGCAGAGATGGCAGGGGTTGCCGCATTCCGGCCGTCGCTTGAGCAGATCGAGCAGGTGCAGCCGGTCAAGGATCGCGAGCGCGCCCCCGAGCGGGCAGAGGAAGCGGCAGAAGGCGCGCTCGGTGAACAGCCCGATGAGGAGGAGCGCGACCGCATAGACGACATAGGGCAGGCCGCGCACGAAGATCGCGGTGATCGCGGTCTTGAAGGGCTCGATCTCTTCGGCGGCGGGCGCGGCCTCGGGCGCCACCACGACCAGCGACAGGATGAGGCCGAGCGAGAGGTATTTGCCCCACCACATCGCGCGTTGCGCCCGCTCGGCCGGGTTCCATTGCGGCAGCCGCAGTGCCCGCGCCGCATGGGCGAGCAGCTCTTGCAGCGCCCCGAACGGGCAGAGCCAGCCGCAGAACACCCCCCGCCCGAGCAGCACGAGCGAGACGGCCGTATAGACCGACAGGATCACGATCAGCGGCTCGGCCAGATAGAAGCCGAGATCGAGATCGGCGAAGGGCGCCTTGAGGTAGTTGACCAGATGCACGATCGAGAGCTGCGCGCTCGCGGTCCAGCCGATCCAGACCAGCGTGAACGTCAGGAACCCGAGCCGCAGCACCCGGTGCAGCCGCCTACGCCGCGACAGCGCGCCCTGAAACGCCAGAAGGCCCGTCAGGACGGCGAGGGCGGCACCAAGGATCGCGATGTCGCGTGCGCCTTCCTCCCACGCCTCCAGCCAGGCCGGGCGCGGTTCGGGCTCGGGCATCAGGATGTAGCTTGCGGGTAGCGTGTACTCGAGCCGCGCAAGCACGAAGGGCACGCGGGTGCCGTCGGGGCGGAGCGCCACGGCATGCAGATCGGCCCGCCACGGCTGCATCGGATCGAAACCGGAATCGAGCGGCAGCATCAGGATGTCGGCCATCTTGCCGCGCGCCGGGATCATGTCGGACTTCTCGAAGCCATAGGCGCGCCCGCCCTGCTCGAGCGTGATCCGGTCGAGCGCAAAACCGTTCGAGAGGTTGTTGAACCGCGTGCCGCGATGGTCGTAGACGCCGCCCAGCGTCGCGACGAAGATGCCCATAGTGCCCTCGGGCATCCCGTTCACGAGCATGTCGTAGGGCTCTAGCCCGACGCCGTTGCGACCGATCCGGGGCGGGTTCGCATAGCCTGCCACGACATCGACATAGATGTCCTCGGGGCCGCCCGTCATCGGCACCTCGGGCAGCAGGTCCCCGACCCCGGCCGCGTCCATCGCCGCCTGCAGATCGGCGTTGCGGACATGCGCCAGCACGAGCCCGCCGTCCTCCACGAGTTGCGCCGGACTCAGCGGCTTGAAGTTGATCATGTCGATCGTCGGTTCGGTCACCGTGATCTCTTCGGTGCGATAGCGCAGCACCATGCGCGCGCCTTCCTGCACCGCGTTGCGCATCGCCCGGGCCGAGATGGTGGCGCCCACGACGAAGGCGGGCGGCAGCCCACCCTCGGCGCCGAGGCGCGCCTCGCCGCCCCGCAGCGCCTCGAGGAAGGTGACAAGCCGGGCCGTGCGCGCGGCATCGTTGATGAGGTAGGGCTCGCGGTGAAAGAGAACGACCGCGCCCGTGATGCGCCCCTCGAGCGTGACGCCCGCGACGACATCGAAGGGCGTGCTCGAATACCCGGGCGCGCGCAGCACATCGAGGGTCGAGAAAACATAGCCCGCGGCCGCATCGCCCACAAAGGCCGCCGCCGCGGCGGGGCCCTCGTCGGCGACCATCTCGACCCGCGTCGCACCCGGAAAGACCTCGGCCATGACCTCGGGCGTCAGGCGTTCGAGGAGCGGGGGCGCGACCGGCTCCTCGGCCCGAACCGGGCGTGGGGCAAGCAGCGCCACGAGCAGGACCGCGAGCACCGCGATCAGCCGCCAGGCGGGGGGCCATGGCCTAGCAGTCGCGGTCATCTTGATGGCCATCGGGCATCAGGGTGCGGCAGAGCACGGCACGATCGAAGGCGCGCGCATCGACTTGCGCGCCCACGAAGATTGCGCGACGCAGCAGCGCCTCGGCAAGGTTCGTCCGAACGATCAAGACCGCCGACAGATCGGCGGCGAATAGGTTCGCCCCGCCCAGATCCGCGCCGGTGATCCTGGCGCCGGCAAGGCTGGCCCCGGCCAGGTTCGCCCCCGTCAGATCGGCCCCATCGAGCCGCGCGCCGTCGAGGCGGGCATGAAACAGGTTGGCACCGCGCAGATCGGCCCCCGTGAGGTCGCTGCCCGAGAGGTCGGCACCGATCAGGACCGCGTAATAGAGGGTCGCGCCGCCGAGCGCGCTGCCCGCGAGGGTCGCGGCGCGCAGATCGGACCGCAGCAGGTTGGCGCCGCTCAGATCGCAGCCGGCGCAGGACAGCGTCGTGCGCAATCGTGCGAGGTCGGATGCCTCCCAGGCCCCGGCGCCGGCCGGCAGCACAGCAAGACAGAGGGCCGCAAGGAAGCCTCGTGAAACCATCCCCACCCCCGAAGGCCGCGGCGCGGCGCGGGCATGCAAGGGCGGAAGGGGCCCCGAGGGCCCCTTCCGGTCGTCGTTCGTCATCGGTATCCGGCCGGGCAGGCGGGGGCGGCAACATCACCCCCGCCTCCTTCGGTCAGAGCGAGACCTTCGAGAACGGCGTCACGCGGATGCGCTTGCCCGTCGCGTAGAAGATCGCGTTGGCGACCGCCGGCGGGGTGGGCGGGCCGGTCGGCTCACCCAGACCGCCCCACCACTGATTCTCCGAATTCTCGAGATGAACCTCGATCGTCGGCGGGGTGTCGGGCATCCGCACCATCGGATAGCTGTCGAAGTTGGTGTTGACGATCCGGCCGTCACGCACCACCAGCCCACCGAAGAGGGTGTGGCTCAGTTCCCAGATGGCCGAGCTCTCGGCCTGCTCGCGCGCGGTGAGAGGGCTGATGACGTAGCCCGAGTTGATGTAGTAGTCGAGCTTGTCGATGTAGATCTGCCCGCGGCGGCTGACCTCGACCGTCGCGACGCAACCCGCGATCGTGCCGTGCGATTCGACGACCGCGCAGCCCATCCCCGCACCCTGACCAAGATCGGTCCGCCAGCCGGACTTTTCCTTCATGGCCGTCAGGATGCGCTGCCAGGGCTCGTTGCCCTCGGTCAGCTTCAGCCGCCATTCGAGCGGATCCCACCCGCCCGCCTGCGCGAGTTCGTCCACCATCTGCTCGACGATGAAGCCGTTGTGGTTGGCCCCCGGCGCGCGGTGATAGCCGATCGGGATGTGGTTCTGGACGGTGCTGTATTCGTGCCGGCGGTTCGGCACGAGATAGGGCATGTTGGCCACGCCCCGCTGCGAGAACGCGGGCATCTTCTCTTCGCCGACGAAGTGGGTGACAAGCGCCACCGGCAGGCCGTCATCGCCGAGCGCCGCCTTGTAGGTGCCCCAGACGGGCGGGCGCTGCGAATCCTGCGCGATGTCCTCTTCGCGGCTGCGGATGACCTTGACCGGCCGCCCGATCTCGGCCGAGATCGCCGCCGCCTGACGGTGGACGTCCATGTTGTAGCCGCCGCCGAAGCCGCCGCCCAGATAGGTCTGGTGCAGGAACACGGCCTTGGTGTCGCGTCCGAGCTGGTCGGCCACCTCGTTGAGCGAGCGCGCGATGTCCTGCGTGAAGGTCCAGACATCGGCCCGATCGGCCTTGACGTCAGCAACCGCGCAGGGCGGCATCATCGTGGCGTGGGTCTCGAACGGGCGGAAAAAGACCTCGCCCTGCACGACCTTCGAGGATGCGGCGATGATCCCCGGCACGGCGTCATGGTTCACGCCCTTGTCGAGGTTCTTGCCGATGTTGCCATCCTGATTGAGCACGAGCGTGCCCGGCCCGGCCAGAAGCTGGAGCGCCTCGGCGTTCTGGCTCTCGGAGCTGATCGAGGCGCCGCGGCCGAGGTCCCACACGATCGGCATGACGGCGAGCGCGTTCTTGGCCTGATACCATTCCTCGGCGACAACCGCGATCGCGCTGCGCAGGTCGGTGAAGGCCGGAACGTCCTTTACCTGCTTGAGTTCGACCGCCGCGATGACGCCCGGCATGCCCTTGATCGCCTCGAAATCGAAGCTCACGAGCTTGCCTTCGGGAACCGGGCAGGCCTGCACGGCGGCGTGGACCATGCCGGGCACCACGACGTCGATCGGATAGGTAGCCGTCCCGTTGGTCTTGAGCGGGATGTCGAGGCGCTTGACGTCCTCTTTGCCGAGCAGCCACCAGTCCTTGTAGGCCTTGATCTTGGGCTCTTCGGCCAGCGTGACGTTCACCGCATCGGCGGCGAACTCGCCATAGGTGCCGCTGTTCGAGCCCGCCGTCAGCACGCCCTGCTTGGCCGTGACCTGATCCACCGGCACGCCCCACTTGGTCGCGGCCGCAACCCGCAGACGCTCGCGCGCCGAGGCGCCTGCCTGCATCATGTAGGGGTGACGACGCGAGACGGTGGTCGAGCCGCCGGTCGAGGTGGTGGTATAGAGGTTGTCGTTGTTCACATGACGGTTGGCGTCGGCGAAGACGTGGCGGACATTCTCCCACGGAATGTCAAGCTCTTCGGCGATCATCATCGGCACGGCGGTAAAGGCGCCCTGCCCCATCTCGGTCTGCGGGGTCACGATGCTGACGATGTTGTCGGGGTCGATCGTGAGCCAGGCGTTGATCTCGACGGCCGCGCCATGCGCGCCGGCTTCGGCCGCGCGCGGCACATGGAAGCCCAGCATCAGGCCACCGGCCGCCGAAGCCGTGACCTTGAGGAAGGCGCGTCTGCTGAAGTTCATCTTGGTCATGACATTCCCCCCCATCAGGCCTTGCTGAGCTCGGCCGCGCGATGGATCGCGGCGCGGATGCGCGGATAGGTGCCGCAGCGGCAGATGTTGCCCGCCATGGCGCTGTCGATCTCGTTGTCCGACGGATCGGCCGTCTTTTCGAGCAGCGCGACCGCCGACATGATCTGGCCCGACTGGCAATAGCCGCACTGGGGCACGGTCAGTTCCTGCCATGCAAGCTGCACGGGGTGGTCGTTGGCCTCGGACACGCCCTCGATCGTGCGCACCGCCTTGCCGACCGCCGTTGCCGCAGGCACGTTGCACGAGCGCACGGCGTTGCCGTCGACGATGACGGTGCAGGCACCGCACTGCGCGATCCCGCAGCCGAATTTCGTCCCGGTGAGGCCCGCCTTGTCGCGTATCGCCCAAAGGAGCGGCATCTGCGGATCGGCGTCGATCTGGTAGTCCCGCCCGTTGATGTTGAGTGTTATCGCCATGTCTTTCCTCCCACAGGTGGCGAAAAGGGCGGCCGAGGGCCACCCCGCGAGGCGCGCCGGCCTGCGAGCGCGACCGCGCCGACCCGAAGGCTCTCCCCCGGCGCAAGTCGCAGAGCACAAACGGCGCCCGCAGATGACAGCCCAGCAGGTGTCGCCGGATCAACCTCTATGTTGGCCGAATGCGGAATATTTCGGATTGATGACGCTTATGACGGGCGCCTCAGCCGCGCGCGTAGGTGCAATAGATGCCCGTGTCGCTGCCGTTCTTGTAGAGCGTGCCGACCTTCAGATCGAAGCGCATCTCGCCGAAGCTGCCGGTCAGAACGATGGCCTCGTCGCTGATCGTGACATCGGCCATCCCGACCCCCGCGACCTCTTGCGAGGGCTTTGCGGCGTCGATCTCGTAGACGTCGAGGTTGAACATGCCGGTGCAGTTGGCGGTGATCGTCTCTGCCATCGCCGCGGCGGGCACGATCCACGCGACCAGCCCGACCCCCGCGGCCATGCCGCGCAACCTTCCCGATCTCATCGTCCCTCATCCTCCGTCGCGACTGTCAGTCGTCAGCTAGGTCCGCCGCCGGCCGGGTTCAAGTCCGAGTTGTGCGCGGCCGTGGATCCTGCTTTGGTGCATCCTGTTCTGATCGCGTCAGCGCGGCCGGTGGCCGCAAAGGGGGGCGGATGCGTGCGATCGTGACCTGCGTGGCGCTCGGCCTCGGCCTGCCCGCGTTCGCGCAAGGTGGCGGCGCGACCGCGGCAGAGCCGCAAACGGGCGGCCGCGCATCGATCGAGGTGGAATTCTTCGCGCGAACGGGTGACATGGTCGCGCTCTGCCTGAGGCCGGAACCGCAGTGGCGGGATTTCTGCAACGGCGTCGCGCAAGGCTATGCCGAGCACGCGGTGCTGACGGGCAAGGCCTGCATCCCGCCCGGCACCACGAGGCGCCGGCTTGTCGAGGTGTTCACCGGCCCCGATGTCGTGGTCAGCACCGGCTATATCGACGATCTGCCGGCCTACGAGACGGCACTCGAGATGTTCATCCGGCACTTCCCCTGCCCCTAGGCCGCCCCGAACCGGCATCAGGCGCCGAACAGTTCGCGCGTGATGTTGTCGTACCAGCTTTCAGCAAAGGCGGCCTCGTCGCGGCGCAGCGCGGGCAGGTCGCCGGGCGCGCTCGTGCCGCCGCTGCCGGGCAGGCTCGTCATCCGGCCCGTCCCCTCTTCGGCGCGATAGACGCCCGCGACCGATATGCCGTGCCCCGGCCCGATGAGGCTGTAGCAGGTGTTCATCAGGAGCGCCCGCTCGGGCGCCTCGCCCGCAAGCAGGGCCGCGACGGCGTGGGCGCAGGCCTTGCCCTGGGTGGCGGCCGAGAACCCGCTCTTGGGCATGTCGCCGACGATCGCGGCATCACCGATGATGTGGATGCCGGGGATCAGGCGCGATTCGAAGCTCAGCCCGTCGATGTCGCACCACAGCCCCTCGCCGGTCAGCCCCGCATCGAGCGCGACGCGCGCCGCCTGCTGGGGCGGGATGAGGTTGATGACATCGGCCTCGAAGGTCTCGAAGAAGGTCTCGATCCGCCGCCCGGCCGGGTCGATCGCGCTGAACCCGCCGTGATCGGAGAAGGGCACGAATTCGATCATCCCGGGATAGAGCGCGGCCCAGCCCTCCTGGAACAGCGCCTGCTTGGAGAAGCTGTTCTTGGCATCGACGATCAGGATCTTGGCGCGCGGATTGGCGCGGCTCAGGTGGTGCGCGATCATGCTTGCCCGCTCATAGGGGCCGGGGGGACAGCGGAAGGGGTTGTCGGGCGGCGCTATGATGACGGTGCCGCCCTCGGGCATGGCGCGGATCTGGTCGCGCAGCAGCGCCGTCTGCGCGCCCGCCTTCCACGCATGGGGCAGGATGTCGGCGACCTCGGGCCCGACGCCGGGCAGATCATCATAGCGCAGGTCGATCCCGGGCGAGAGGATGGCGCGGTCGTATCCGAGCCGCAGGCCGGAGCCGAGCACGACCTCGCGCCGGTCGGGGTCGACCGCGACCGCGGGCTCGGGATGGATCGCGATACCCGCAGCACCGAGCGCGTCATAGCCAAAGGAGATCTGCGCCATATCGCGCAGGCCGCCGATCACGAGGTTCGAAAAGGGGCAGGTCACGAAGCCGCCGCCCCCCGTCACGATGCTGATCTCGAACTGCGGCGCGATGCGGCGCAGCATCCGCGCCGCCGCAACCCCCCCGAAGCCGCCACCGACGACCACGACGCGCGCCCCCGCGGCCGTCCCGGCCCCGAGCATCGGCGCGGCCAGCCCCGCGGTGGCGATACCGATCGCGCGCCGGCGTGTCAGCCCGCTCATTGCCCCGCCCCCGCGAGAGAGGCGAAATATCCCGCGATGCGCGCGATCTCGGCGTCGTCGATGGGCCCCATAAGGCGGTTCATGACAGACCCCTCCAGCCTGCCGTCGCGAAAGGCGCGCATGAGGTCGGCAAGTTCGGTCGCATCGCGCCCCGCGATCGGCGGAATGGCACCGCTGCTGCGCCCGTCCGGCCCGTGGCAACTGGTGCAGCCATGGACGGAGGCGGTCGGGATGGCGGCCTCATCGGCCTTCGCCGCCCCTGCCGCCACCGCCCCTGCCAGCCCCATGACCGCGACAGACGCCCCCACGCGCGCCGCGCGGCGCACCGCCCGCATGCCGCTTTGCACCCGCATACCCTCCCAACCGATGCTGACCGAGCATCGCAGGTCCGCAAATTGTTGTTGCCAATCTGTGTCATTGCCAACCGCCCCCGGATACGGATGGGGCTGGATTTTGGCCGCGCCTCTGGGCAGGATGAGGGCATGATGACCCCGCGCCCCGATACTTCCCCGGCCATGCGCCGCCTGACACGCCGCGGGGTAATCCTCGCGGCCTCGGGCCTTGGGCTGGGGGCGGGGCTGGGGGCGGGGCTCTGGCCGAACGCCGCCTCGGCCGACGAGATCGAGATGCGCGCCGCGATCAGCGCCGATTTTGGCGCGCCGATGATCGGCGAGGGGCAGATCGAGATCGCGATGCCCGAGTTCTCGGACTCGGGCAAGTCGGTGCCGATGGAGTTGCACATCCCCTGCCCGATGACGCCCGAAGCCCACCCCCGCGTGGTGCGCGTCTATGCGGCGCGCAACCCGCGCCCGCGCATCGTCGCCTTCCACTTCACCCCCGAATGCGGCGAGGCGCGCATCAGCACGCGCGTCAGGCTCGATTCGTTTCAGGATGTGGTCGCGGTGGCCGAGATGTCGGGGGGCGCGCGCTTTCAGGCGGTGCGGCGCGTGAACGTGACATATGGCGCGTGCGAGGATGCGGTCGCGAACGACCAGTTTCCGGCCGGCTGGGCGCCGCGCATCCGCATCAGCGTCCCCGAACGCGTCGCGGCGGGAGAGATCTTTCCCGTCCGCACCATCATCAGCCACCCGATGGAGACCGGGCTGCGGCACAATACGAGCGGCCTCCTGATCCCGATCCGGATCGCCGAGCGCTTCGTCTGCCGCGTGGCCGAGCGGGTGCTGTTCTCGGCAAAGCTCGAACCCGCGATCGCGACGAACCCCTATTTCGCCTTCTCTTTGCGGTTGCAGCAAAGCGCAGAGCTGACCTTCGAGTGGACCGACACGACGGGCGAGGTATACGCCGACCGCGCAACGGTCGAGGTCGCCTGAACCGGCCCGAGGCTCTCCGGCGGGCATGCGGGATCAGGGGCGGTGGTCATCGGCGACCGTAACGCCCCGCAGCGCGAGCTGCCGGTCAAAGAGCGAGCGGCCCGCGAACGAACGCGAGATCTGCGCCGCGACGACCACGCTGATCATCGACAAGACGGCCCCCTCGTAGCTGCCCGTCATCTCGAAGACTATGACGATCGCCGCGACCGGCGCGCCGATGACGGCGGCAACCGCGCTCGCCGCACCGACGAGGGCGAATGTCGTCTGCCCGCCGCCGCCGAGCGCGGCATCGGCGAGCCCGCCCAGCATCGCCCCGAAGAACAGCGCCGGCGCGAACACCCCGCCGAAATAGCCAAATCCGAGGCACAGCGCCGTCAGCGCGATCTTGCCCGCGATCAGCACCGCCATGAGGCCGACCGCGAGCTGCCCCGCGATCGCAAGCTCGACCGAGCCGATGCCCGCCCCAAGGAGATGCGGCAACACGGGCGAGAGAGCGAACAGCACCGCCGCCGGGACGAGCGGGCGCCAGCCGAGCGGCAGCCCCGATGCGCGCGCGAGACGCGGCGCCGCCGTCACCGCGTGGATGTAGGCCGTCGCGACCACCCCGCACGCGAGCCCCAGCACCGCCGCCGCCCCGAGCGTCGCGGGGTCGAGCGCGGGCAGTACCCCGACGTCGAAGAAGCGGTGGCGTCCGAGCATCACCTCGGACAGCCAGAAGGCGGCGAAGCACGCCCCGAGGACCGGGGCGGCGCCAAAGGCCCCGAACCGCCGGATGATCGCCTCATGCGCGAAGATCGCGGCCCCGAGCGGGGCCGAGAAGACGGCCGCTATCGCCGCCCCCGCCCCGCAGCCCAGCACGACATCGATCGGCATGCGCGCCACGCGCGCGTGCACCGCCGCCGCGATGCAACCGCCGAAATGAACGAGCGGCCCAAAAATCCCGACCGACGCCCCGCCCGCGAGATTGTTGAGCGCGAGCAGCGACGAGATCGCGCCGGCGCGCAGGTCCGGCGCGCGGTCGTTCTGGGCGGCATCGATCAGATCGGCCGGCCCATGCGGTCGCCCGCCCTCGAGCAGGCGCAGGATCTGCCCCGCGATCAGCGCGCTCAAGGCCAGCGCCAGCGCGACCGGGGCGGCATAGGATTCGGCCGCCTCGGCAAGGCTGCGCGGCAGCGGTTGCGCCCAGAGCGCGGCCGCCGCACCGACGATCCGAAAGAAACCCACAGCCGCCACCGCGACGATCGCGCCGATCACGAGGGCAAGCGCCAGCGCGACCGACCGGTCGCGCAACTGCGCCATGCCGCTGGCGGGATCGGGTTCGGGCGGGTTCGGCATCGGCACTCCGGGGAGGCAACGGGGGCGAGCATGCACCTGCCGCGCCACGCGATCAAGCTTCGATCACATTGATAACTCGATCCATCGCGCCACGGGGGCGTTGACGCCGCACAGGGCTTGCGCCATGCGGGGCCATGCTCTCGATCGAGGATCTCAGCTATGCCATCGAAGGTCGC
>CAYYJB010000031.1:0-27366 GCA_964472135.1 uncultured Gemmobacter sp. | reverse complement strand
ATCGCAATTTCGTCACGAAGATCTGGAACGCCTGCCGCTTTGCCGAGATGAACGGGGTGTGGGAGGGGCACGCGACCACCAGCGCCCCGCCGCCCGCCACCGCCACGGCGAACCGCTGGATCCTGTCCGAGACGGCGCGCGCGCGCATGGCCTTCGACGCCGCACTCGGGGATTTCCGCTTCAACGACGCGGCGAACGGGCTCTATGCCTTCGTCTGGGGGCGGGTCTGCGACTGGTATTTGGAATTCGCCAAACCGCTGCTCGACGATCCCGCGACCGCGGCCGAGACGCGGGCCGTGATGGCGCATGTGCTCGACCAGTGCCTGATCCTCGCCCATCCGATCATGCCCTTCGTCACCGAGGAGCTTTGGCAGATCACCGGCAGGCGACCGAAACTCCTGGCCCATGCCGACTGGCCGGCGACGGGCGAGGAGGCGGTCGATGCGGGCGCGATGGCCGAGATGCGCTGGGTCATCGCGCTGATCGAGGAGATCCGCTCGGCCCGGGCCGAGATGCGCGTGCCCGCGGGCCTCACGCTCGACCTCGTGCAGACGGCGCTGGAGGCGCGCTGGCAGGAGGTGCTCGGGCGCAACATCGCACTCGTGCGCCGGCTCGCGCGGGTGGGCGAGGTGGTGGCTGGAGGCGCGCCCAAGGGCTCGGTCACGGTCGCCGTCGAGGGAGGCGCCTTCGCGCTGCCGCTCGAGGGTGTCATCGACATCGCGGCCGAGGTCGCGCGCCTCGGCAAGGGGCTCGCGAAACTCGAGGGCGAGATGAAGGGGCTGGCGGCGCGCCTCGGCAACCCGCGCTTCGTCGCCTCGGCCCCCGAGGAGGTCGTCGAGGAGACGCGCGAGGCGCTGACGCTGGCCGAGGCCGAGGCGGCGCGGCTCCGCGCGGCCCTCGCGCGCCTCGGCGGCGCGTGAAACCTCCGGGCCGCGCGGCTTTCCTTCGCCGCGCGACCCGACTAGAAGGCCGGGCATGACCGCCGCCGCCAACACCCCCACCCTGCCGCCCGAGGTCGCCCGCCGGCGCACCTTCGCGATCATCTCGCACCCCGACGCGGGCAAGACGACGCTGACCGAAAAGTTCCTGCTCTATGGCGGCGCGATCCAGATGGCGGGCCAGGTCCGCGCCAAGGGCGAGGCGCGCCGCACCCGCTCGGACTTCATGAAGATGGAGCAGGAGCGCGGCATCTCGGTCTCGGCCTCGGCCATGTCGTTCGATTACGGGCCCTGCCGGTTCAACCTTGTCGACACGCCCGGCCACTCGGACTTTTCCGAGGACACATATCGCACGCTGACGGCGGTCGATGCCGCGATCATGGTCATCGACGGCGCCAAGGGGGTCGAGAGCCAGACGCGCAAGCTCTTCGAGGTCTGCCGCCTGCGCGACCTGCCGATCCTGACCTTCTGCAACAAGATGGACCGCGAAAGCCGCGAGACCTTCGAGATCATCGACGAGATCCAGGAGAGCCTCGCGATCGACGTCACGCCGGCCAGCTGGCCGATCGGTCAGGGGCGCGACTTTCTCGGGGCCTACGACCTCATCAACGACCGGCTCGAGATCATGGACCGCGCCGATCGCAACCGCGTGGCCGAAAGCATCGCCTTCGCGGGCCTCGACGATCCGGGGCTGGCGCAGCATGTGCCGCCCGACCTGCTCGCGCGTCTGCGCGAAGAGGTCGAGATGGCGCGCGGCCTATTGCCCGCCTTCGACCGCGCGGCGTTCCTCGCGGGCAGCCTGACGCCCATCTGGTTCGGCTCGGCCATCAATTCCTTCGGCGTGCGCGACCTGATGGAGGGGATGGCCCGCTTCGGCCCGCCGCCCCAGCCCCAGCGCGCCGCCGAGCGCCAGATCAGCCCGGATGAGGGCACGGTCGCGGGATTCGTCTTCAAGGTGCAGGCCAACATGGACCCCCGCCACCGAGACCGCGTGGCCTTCGTGCGCCTCGCCTCGGGGCATTTCGTGCGCGGCATGAAGCTGCACCACGTCCGCGCCGGCAAGCCGATGGCGGTGACGAACCCGGTGATGTTCCTCGCCTCCGAGCGCGATCTGGCCGAAGAGGCGTGGGCGGGCGACATCATCGGCATCCCCAACCACGGGCAGTTGCGCATCGGCGACGCGCTGACCGAGGGCGAGGCGCTGCACTTCACCGGCATCCCGTCCTTCGCGCCCGAATTGCTGCGCACCGTGCGCGCGGCCGATCCGATGAAGGCCAAGCACCTCGAAAAGGCGCTGATGCAGTTCGCCGAAGAGGGCGCGGCCAAGGTCTTTCGCCCCGCGATCGGGTCGGGCTTCATCGTGGGCGTGGTGGGGGCGCTGCAGTTCGACGTGCTCGCGAGCCGGATCAATGAGGAATACGGCCTGCCCGTGCGCTTCGATGCCTCGCAGTTCACCTCGGCCCGCTGGGTCGCGGGGCCCAAGCCCGCGATGGAGAAATTCACCGCCGCCAACACCGGCCACATCGCGACCGACCATGACGGCGACACGGTCTATCTCACGCGCCTGCAATGGGACATCGACCGGATCGTGCGCGACTATCCCGACCTGCGGCTGACCGCTACGAAGGAGATCGCGGCCTGACCCTAGCCCAGCCGCCGCGCGAGATAGCGGCGGGTGAAACGGGCATAGCCCCGTTCGGTCACGCGCAGATGGGCGCGCATCTCCTCGTGCAGCTCGGGTAGGCGGTGAAAGGGCACCGCCGGCATGACGTGATGCTCGGCGTGATAGGGCATGTTCCAGGCGAGCGCGCGCATCGCGCGCGTCGTGAAGGTCGTGCGGGTGTTCTCGAACATGTCGGCGACCTCGGGGCAATCGCCGTGCTCGGCCAGCAGATAGAGCCGCAGCACGGGTTGCCCGATGAGGGCGGGCAGGATCCAGACCCAGATCAGCACGGGCGAGGCGAAAAGCGACAGCCCCGCAAGGGCATAGAGGCCGAGCATGAGGCGCGCCTCGGCCTCGGCCCGGGGCCGGGCGCCCTCGGGCAGAAAGGCGGGCCGTTCCCGCCCCGTCGCCAGCCGCCAGATCAGCGCGGCCCCCGCCGCCCAGTAGGGCAGCCCCGAGACATGCCAGAGCCACGCCGCCCCCGTCGCGGGCTTGGGCGCGGCCAGTTCGGGATCGAGGCCGGGCAGGTTCGTGTGCCGGTGGTGCGCGAGATGGAAATAGCGAAACCAGACAAAGGGCAGGAGCAGCACGACCCCCGCCATATGCCCCGCCGCCTCGCCGATCCGGACGCGCGCGAAGGGCGTCTGGTGGGTGCATTCGTGTTCGAGCGTGAAGAGAAAGACGATCAGCACGCCCTGCACCGGGAGCAGGAGCGGCCAGCCCGGCACCCCCGCCGCGATCGCGCCGCCGCAGGCCACGATCGCGCCGAGATGCAGCGCGAGATGGCGCAACCCTGGCGCATCCGCGCGCCGCAAGAGATCGGCGCGCCGGCCGGGATCGAGGCCCGCGATGAAGGCGCGATGGTCCATCGCCAAGACCTCGCCCATCGCCGCCCCCGCCGTCAAGCGCGGCGGTTGCGCGACAGGCGCCGCTCGCCTAGCCTGCGCCACCCGCAACTTGAGGAGATTGCCATGCCGACCATCGTCCGCCTGCCCCTGCCCCCGACCGACGCGGGCGACCCCACGATCCTCGACGGCTGGAAGGTCGTCGCGGGCTCCCCCACGATGCGCACCTGGGTGCAGCAGGTCAATTCCGACGGCACGCTCGCCTCGGGCTATTGGGAGGCGACGCCCGGCACCTATCACGCGAGCTACAGCGCGTGGGAGTTCGTCCACATGATCGCGGGCCGCATCGTCATCACCCCCGACGGCGGCGCACCCGTCACGGTGCAGGCGGGCGATGCCTTCGTCGTCGAGGCCGAATTCCGCGGGACGTGGGAGATCATCGAGCCCGTCCGCAAGCACTTCGCGGTGCGGGTGAAATAGCGCTCAGTCCTCGTCCATCTCCCACCACGGGTCGATGGCGGCGATGTCTTCGTCCGACCAGCCGAAATGATGCGCGAGTTCGTGGACCAGAACATGGGTCACGATCTCGCGCAGCGTGACGGTGCCGCGCGTTGCCCATTCATCGAGGATCGGGCGGCGGAAGAGCCAGATCGCATCGGGGCCCCGCGGCTGGTCGGCGACCGACTTCTCGGTCAGCGGCGTGCCGTCATAGAGGCCGGTCAGTTCGAACGGGTTCTCGATCCCGAGATCGTCGAGCATCTCGTCCGTCGCGAAATCGGCAACCCGGATCGCGACGGCGCGTGCCGGTCCCTGCCAGGGCGTCGGAAGCGCCGCCACCGCCTCGCGCGCGATCTCCTCGAGCACATCCGCCGCAGGGGCGGCCAGATCGACCCATCCGGGCAGGTCCGACCCCATCTCTCCGCCTGTCGCCATCATGCCACCTCCGCCCCCGATATGGACAATCCGGCGGCCTTGTGAAAGGTGGCCCGAGCAGCCGGAGGGCCACCATGTCCGCACCCGTCACCCGTTTCGCCCCTTCGCCCACGGGCTATATCCATGTGGGCAACCTGCGCAGCGCGCTGATGAACTACCTGATCGCGCGGCAGGGCGGCGGCACCTTCATCCTGCGGCTCGACGATACCGACCGCGAACGCTCGCGCGAGGAATACGCCGACGCGATCAAGGAGGATCTCGCCTGGCTCGGGCTCCACTGGGACAGGGTGGAGCGGCAATCCGACCGGCTCGAGCGCTATGCCGAGGCCGCCGACAGCCTGCGCGCGGCGGGGCGGTTCTATCCCTGCTACGAGACGCCGGTCGAGCTCGACCTCAAGCGCAAGAAACTCCTCAACATGGGCCGGCCGCCCGTCTATGACCGCGCCGCGCTGAAGCTTTCCGCCGACGAACGCGCGCGCCTTGCCGCCGAGCGCGGCGAATACTGGCGCTTCCTGCTCGACCAGGAGCGGATCGAGTGGACGGACGGCATCCTCGGCCCGATCTCGATCGACGCGGCGAGCGTTTCGGACCCGGTGCTGATCCGCGCCGACGGGCAGGTGCTCTATACCTTCGCAAGCTCGGTCGACGACATCGACATGGGGGTCACGCATATCGTGCGCGGCGCCGACCATGTCACGAACACCGCGACCCAGATCCAGATCATGCGCGCGCTCGGCGGCACGCCGCCCGCCTTCGCCCATCACAGCCTGCTGACCGGGGTCGATGGCGAGGCGCTCTCGAAGCGGCTCGGCACGCTCTCGATCCGCGACCTGCGCGCGCGCGGGGTCGAGGCGATGGCGCTTCTGTCGCTCATGGCGCGGCTCGGCTCGTCGCGGCCGGTGGAGCTTGCGGGCTCGATCGACGATCTGGTGGCGGGCTTCGACATCGCGAGCTTCGGGGCAGCGCCGACCAAGTTCGACGCCGACGACCTCTGGCCGCTGACGCGCGCCCATCTCGGCCGCCAGCCCCATGCGGCGGTGGCGGGGCGCATCGCGGCGCTGGGCGTGCCCGACGCGGTCGCGCCCGCGCTCTGGGCGGCGGTGCGCGAGAACCTCGGCACGATGGCCGACCTCGGCGCGTGGTGGGCGCTCTGCCGCGATGGCGCTGCGCCCGAGATCGCGCCCGAGGATGGCGATTTCGTGCGCGCGGCCCTCGGGCTGCTGCCGCCCGCGCCGTGGGATGGCACGAGCTGGGCGGTCTGGACCGAGGCCGTCAAGGCCGCGACCGGGCGCAAGGGCAAGGCGCTCTACCTGCCGCTGCGCAAGGCGATGACGGGGCGGGGCGACGGGCCGGACATGGCGGCGCTGATGCCGCTGCTGCGCGCGCCGCGGCTGGGCTGAGGGTCAGGCCCGCAGCGGATAGCGCGCGAGATCCTCGTATTTCGGCGCGCTGCGTCCCGGGTGGCTCTGCCAGAGGCAAAGCTCGGTCGCCCGCGCCGCCGGCAGCGGCTCGGGCGGGCCGGCCGCGACGAAGGCGCCGAGGCGCGGGGGCACCTCGCCCGAAATGCGCCCGAGCGTGACATGCGGGGCAAAGCGCGCGCGCGGCACCGCGATGCCCGCCCCCCGCACCGCCTGCGCGACCTTGGCCTGCAGATGGATCAGCGCGGGCTCCGCCGCCATCGCCACATGCACCGCCCCCGCCCCCATCACCCCGAGCCCGACCGGCCGCAGGAGCGGCGCCTCGAGCGCGAGCGTCCCGAGTGCCGCGTCGAGGTCTGCGAGATCGCGCCGGTCCTGCTGCCCGAGGAACACGAGCGTCAGGTGCAGATCGTCCGGATCGACCAGCGCGACGGGCTGGGGCAAAAGCATCTGGAGCCGCAGCAGCGGCCCCTCGAGCGCCGCGGGCAGCGGCAGGCCCAGAAACACCCTCATCGCGCCGCCAGCAGGTTGAGCCGCTCGGTGATCTCGGGGCGCAGCGCGCCCTCGCGCGGGGGATCGAGCAGGGTGGTCAGGAGGTGCTCGGGCAGCGCGCCGCGCCGAGGCCCGTGCTCGGGCACCAGCGCGCGCAGGACCGCCTCGGCCTCGGGCGGCAGGCGGTCGGGCAGCGCATGCCCCGCGAGCATCCCCCAGACGGCCGTCCAGAGGCGGGCGACCGACCAGGGGTTGTAGCCGCCCCCGCCCAGCACGATCACCCGCGGCGCCAGCGGCAGAAGGGCCGCGAGGGTTGCGAGATAGGCGCGGTTCGAGAGCGACAGGCGCGACAGCGGATCCTCGGCCAGCGCATCGGCGCCGCACTGGATCACCAGCGCCTCGGGCGCGAAGTCCGCCACGCGCGGCACGATCAGCCGCTCGCGGATCGCGGCCGCCTCGGTATCGTTCAACCCGGCCGGCACGGGCAGGTTGAAGGCATTGCCGCAGCCTGCATCCTCGATCCGCCCCGTGAAGGGCCAGCGCCGCTCCTCATGCACCGAGATCAGCAGCACCTCGGGGTCGGCGGCAAAGGCGAATTCCACCCCGTCGCCGTGGTGGGCATCGAGATCGACATAGGCGATCCGCCCAAGGCCGCGGTCGCGCAGCGCGAGGATACCGAGCACCGCGTCGTTGAGATAGCAAAACCCCGCCGCCCGGTCGGGCATCCCGTGATGGGTGCCCCCGCCCGGCACATGCACGACCCCGCCCGCGGCCACGAGCTCGGTCGCAAGCAGCACGCCCCCCGCCGAGGTCGCGGGCCGTGTCCACATCTGGGCAAAGACCGGGTTCGAGGGCGTACCGAGGTGAAAGCGCGCGCGCGTCTCGGGGCCGACATCGCCCTCGGCCTCGGCGGCCTGCAGCGCCGCGACATAGGCCGGATCGTGCCAGCGCGTCGCGGCCGCCGCCCGGGCGCGCGGCGCGCTGCGATAGGCCGCCCCCCCGAGCCAGCCGAGCGCGCGCGCGAGGTCCATCACGGTCGAGACGCGCGGCACCCGCAGCGGATGGTGCGCGCCATAGGAGGATCCGCGATAGACCTCGGAGCCGATGAAGATCGCACCGGTCAGTTGAGCAGCGCCTCGATGCGCCGGGTGATGGCCTCTGACTCGGGCTCGACCGACGACCCCCAGGATTGCACGAAGCCCCCGTCGGGGCCGATCAGCGCCTTGGCGAAGTTCCAGCGCGGCACGAAGCCATGCGCCTCGGCCAGCCAGCGATAGAGCGGATGGGCGTCCGCGCCGCGCACGCGCGTGATCGTCGTCATCGGCAGGTCGAGGTCGAAGTTGACGGCGCAGAACGCGCGCACCGCCGCCTCGTCGGCCAGTTCCTGCCCGAAATCGTCCGACGGAACCGCGAGCACGACAAGGCCCCGGTCGCGATAGCGCTCCCACAGCGCCTGAAGCCCCTCATACTGCGGGGTGAAGCCGCAGCCCGAGGCGGTGTTGACGACGAGGACCGGCCGCCCCCGCCAATCGGCCAGATCCAGCGTGCCGCCGTCGATCGATGGAAAGCGCGCCTCGGGGGCCGCCACGGCCGCCGCCACGGCCGCAAGACAGAACCACAAACCCGCCAACAGCGGCGCCACGGCCCGGGCCTGCCACGAAACCGCCATGATGCGCGCCAACATGGGTACCCTCCGCTTGGACGCCCGGAAGGGTAGCGGGCGGCGGGGGCTGGTCAAGCAAGGGGGGTGTGACAAGCTGCACTTTGTGGAAACGCCGGCGCGTGCTATGTATTTCGCAATAACAAAACGGCAGAGGCCATGAGCAGCTTCGAAGACAACGATCCCCCCGACCTCGGGGATGGTCTGGCGCGCGGCGATCACGCGCGCAGCCAGTTCGCGGCCCTGTGCTGGCGCGAGCACGCGGGGACGCTTCAGGTCCTGCTTGTCACGAGCCGCGACACCGGGCGGTGGATCGTGCCGAAAGGCTGGCCCATGTCGGGGCGCAGCCCGTTCGAGGCCGCCGCGCGTGAGGCATGGGAAGAGGCAGGCGTCGAGGGTGCGGTCGCGACCGATCCGATGGGCGAATACGACTATCGCAAGGTGCTCAAGTCCGGCGCGGATCTGCCCGTCAGGGTAGAGCTTTTCCCGCTCCGGGTCGCGCGCGTCTCGGATCGGTTCCCCGAGGCCGCGCAGCGCCGGCGGCGCTGGTTCGTCCCGCACAAGGCCGCCCGTCGCGTGGCCGAACCGGGGCTCGGCGCGCTTATCCTGAGGTTCGCGGAACTCTGGGCGCATGGGCAGGGGGCGGGCAAATCCCGGGCGCGCGAGAGCGTCGATCTCGGCCAGACCGCGCGCGGCTGAGGGTCAGAGCCGTAGCGTGAACTGCCCCGCGAGCGCGCCCACGATCACGAGCATCAGCACCGCGCCGGAATAGGTCGGGATCACGAACAGCACGTCATCCTGGTCGCAGGCGAGCGAATAGACCGCAGCGCCCGCCGCCCCGGCAGCGAGCCCGGCGAGCGCGCCGCTGCGCGCCGGCCACAGGTTCGCGCCCGCCCGAAGCGCCCAGACGAGCAGCCCGAGCAGCGGCGTCGAGATCAGCATGACGGACGTCACGCACATCATCATCATCGGATTGCCGAGACCCGCGCGCAGCGCCTCTTGGCCCTTGGCGAGGGAAATCACGACGAAGGCGGCCGCGATCAGCGCGATCAGGCCCGCAAGCGCCAGCATCGGCGGACGCAGGGGCGCGCTTGGGCGTGCCGCGACCCGCACGACCGCGAGGGCGGCAACCGCCGCGATCAGCGGCACCGCCGTCTTGGCGGCGGTCGTCGTCAGCAGCACCTGACCCAGATCGGGCCGCAGCCCATAGAGCGCCGCGACGAGGGCCCCCGCGCAGGCGAGGCCGCTGAGGAGGCCGAGCATGAGCCGCGACCCGAGATTCACACGGAGCCGTGCATCGGCGGCAAGCAGGTTGAGCAGAACCTCGGTCTTCATTCGAGCAACCTCTTGCGCTTGGCGTCGATCGCACGCAGCGCCCTATGCAGCGCCACGCGAACCGCGCCCTCGGTCATGTTCAGCCGCGCACCGGCCTCGGCCGCGCTTTCGCCACGGATGCCGATGGCGCGCACGATCTCGGCCGCGCGCGGGTCGATCACGCCGAGAACCTTGTCGATGTCGTAAATCCGCGCGGGATCCGCAGCGCCGGGATCGGGCAGCACGTCGGCGACATCCTCGATCGGGATGTGGCGCCTTGAGCTGCGCGACCGGATCGCGTCAATCGCCTTGTGGCGCGCGATCGCATGCAGCCAGGGCAGCAGGGGCAGATCCTCGCGCCAGCTCTGCCGCTTGAGGTGCAGCGCGATGAGCGTCACCTGCACCACATCCTCGCGCGCCTCGGGGCCGAGGGTGGGGGCCTGACGATGCACGATCGCGCGCAAAATGGGCATGATCTTCGCAAGCAGCAGCGCATAGGCGGCCTCATCCCCGCGATTCGCGCGCCGCATCAGCGCCTCTAGCACGCCCTCCTTGCCATCGTTCGGCCCGGCATCCCCGATCATGGCGGCGCCAGACGTCGCGCCGGCGGGTAATGAACCCGCGCCGTTGTCCGAAAGCATCATTGAGTTTATCGCGGGCCGGAACTGGCGCCACCAGCGCCACCAGAACGCGGTTGTCGGGACAAGGATCATGTCGGGCGAAGGCTCTGCGTCTGGAGTGCCAACTGGAAATCCGGTAAGCGGAAAACGGACAGGAACGAGGATAAGACGGCAATGATACGCTATGATCTGCGGTGCAGGCAAGGGCACGCGTTCGACAGCTGGTTTCCGTCATCGACGGGCTTCGACCAGCTGCGCGCATCGGGGCATCTCGCATGCCCGTTCTGCGGCGACGCCGAGATTGAAAAGGCGCTGATGGCGCCCGCCCTTGGCCGTGGCGCGCCCGCGTCGGAACCCGTGGCGTCGTCCCCCGAAGCGGCCACCGCCGCGCCGCCAGATCTCACGCCGGCCCAGCGAGAGGCCCTGATCTCGGAGCTTCGCAGCCGGATCGAATCCAACTCCGACTATGTCGGGCTGGCCTTCGCGGCAGAGGCGCGCGCGATGCATGCGGGCGACAAGCCGGGCCGGCCCATCCACGGCGAGGCCCGCCCCGACGAGGCGCGCCAGCTGATCGAGGAAGGCATCCCCGTCGCCCCGCTGCCCTTCATCCCGACAAGGCGGCAGAACTGATGCCGCCCGAGGTGCTGATCACCGGTGCCGCGCGCGGCATCGGGCTCGGCCTCGCGCGGGACTATGCCGCCGCGGGCGCGCGTGTCACCGCGACGCACCGCCCCGGCGGCACGCCGCCTGCCGCGATCGCAGGCGTCGCATGGGCGCCGCTCGACGTTGCCGATCCCGCGGGCCAGCGCGCGCTGGCCGAAGGCGCGCGCGGCCGGCCGCTCGATCTGCTCGTGTGCAACGCGGCCATATATCCCGCCCGCGCCGACCGGCTCGATGACGGCTTCGCCGCGGGCGACTGGGCGGCGGCCTTCGCCGTCAACGTCACGGGCGTATTCCTGACGGTGCAGGCGCATCTGCCGCGGCTGCGCGCGGCGCGGGGGCGCGTCGCGATCCTCTCCTCGGCGATGGGGTCGCAGGCGCGCGCGCCGGGCGGGGCCTACATCTATCGCGCGACCAAGGCGGCGGTGCTGAACCTCGGGCGCAACCTCGCCACCGATCTGCGCGCGGATGGGGTCGCGGTCGGGATCTATCACCCGGGTTGGGTGCAGACCGAAATGGGTGGCCCGGGCGCCGAGATCGATGTCGCGACCTCGGTCGCGGGGCTGATGGCGCGCTTCGCGGCGCTCGACCTCGCCGACACGGGCTGCTTTCGCAACCACGACGGTGCGCCCATCCCCTTCTGATCGCGGCCATTCTTGCACCTCGCGCGCGCATCGCGTAGAGGACGGCCGTTTCAGGCAGGCGCGGGACGGGAACAGGGGCGGCGATGCCAGTTCTGGTGATGAAATTCGGCGGCACCTCGGTTGCCGACCTCGACCGGATCGCGAACGCCGCGACGAAGGTTCAGGCCGAGGTCGCGCGCGGCCATGATGTCATCGTCATCGTCTCGGCCATGTCGGGCAAGACGAACGAGCTCGTGAAATGGGTTTCGGACACATCGACCTTCTATGACGCGCGCGAATACGACGCCGTCGTGGCCTCGGGCGAGAATGTGACCGCCGGCCTCATGGCGCTGCGCCTGCAGGAGATGGGCATCCCCGCCCGCAGCTGGCAGGGCTGGCAGGTGCCGATCCTGACCACGAGCCAGCACGGGTCCGCGCGCTTCATCGACATCCCCCGCACCAACATAGAGCAGAAATTCGCCGAGGGCATGAAGGTCGCGGTCGTCGCGGGCTTTCAGGGCCTCAGCCCCGAGAACCGGATCACCACGCTCGGCCGCGGCGGGTCGGACACGACCGCGGTCGCCTTCGCCGCCGCCTTCGACGCCGTGCGCTGCGACATCTACACCGATGTCGACGGCGTCTACACGACCGACCCGCGCATCACCAAGAAGGCGCGCAAGCTCGACCGTATCAGCTATGAGGAGATGCTCGAACTTGCGAGCCTCGGGGCCAAGGTGCTCCAGACCCGCTCGGTCGAGCTTGCCATGCGCTACAAGGTGCGGCTGAGGGTGCTGTCGTCGTTCGAAGAGGTCACCGAGACATCCGGCACGCTTGTCTGCGCCGAGGAGGAAATCATGGAATCAAAGGCCGTCGTCGGCGTCGCCCATTCGCGCGAGGAAGCCAAGATCACCCTCTTCACCATCGAGGACCGCCCCGGCATCGCCGCGGCGATCTTCGGGCCGCTGGCCGAGGCGGGCGTCAATGTCGACATGATCGTGCAGAACATCTCGGAAAAGGACTATGACGAGGCCCACCCCGGCGCCGTCACCGACATGACCTTCTCCTGCCCGATCGACCAGGTGCCGCGCGCCCGCCGCGCGATGGAAGAGGCGCGCGCCAAGGGCGCGATCAACTACGACGACCTCATCATCGACGACGAGGTGGCGAAGGTGTCGGTCGTGGGCATCGGGATGCGGAGCCACACGGGCGTCGCCGCGCGGATGTTCACCACGCTCGCGCGCGAGGGGATCAACATCAAGGTGATCTCTACCTCCGAGATCAAGATTTCCGTGCTGATCGATCGGAAATACATGGAACTCGCGGTGCAGGCGCTGCATGATGCCTTCGCGCTCGAAGGAACGGGCAGGCCGTAGGGGCCACCGGGCGGGCGCGACGCCCGCGGAGGCAGCCGATGCCGGAGCGCAGCGAGAGCGAGAGCCGCAAGCTTCTGCGACGCCTGCGCGACACGCTCGCGGCGGGCGCCGAGGGGCAGGCGCGGCTTGACCGGATCGTGCGCCTCATCGCGCAGTCGATGGGCACCGAGGTCTGCTCGATCTACCTCTTCCGCGATCCCGAGACGCTCGAGCTCTGCGCGACCGAGGGCCTGCGGGCCGCGGCCGTCCACGCGACCCGGCTGAAGCTCGGCGAGGGGCTCGTGGGGCGCGTCGCGCGCTCGGCGGCACCCGTCAACACCGGCAACGCGCCCGCCGAGAAGGGCTTTCGCTTCATGCCCGAGACGGGGGAGGAGATCTATTCCTCCTTCCTCGGCGTGCCGATCCGGCGGGTGGGCGAGCGGCTCGGGGTGCTGGTCGTGCAATCGCGCGAGGCGCGGATCTATTCCGACGACGAGGTTTACGGCCTCGAGGTCGTGGCCATGGTGCTGGCCGAGATGACCGAGCTTGGCGCCTTCGTGGGCGCGGGCGACAGCTTCGGCGTGCTGCACAAGCGCCCCGTCACGCTCCGCGGCGGCACGGGGCAGGAGGGCACGGCCGAGGGCCATGTCTGGCTGCACGAGCCGCGCGTCGTGGTGACGAACCCCGTCGCCGACGACCCCGTGCGCGAGACCGAGCGGCTGCGCGCCGCCGTCCAGCAGTTGCGCGTCTCGGTCGATGACCTCCTTTCGGCCCCGACGCTCGACAAGGACCAGCGGCAGGTGCTCGAGGCTTACCGGATGTTCGCCCATTCGCGCGGCTGGGCGCGGCGGATGGAGGAGGACATCGCGCGCGGCCTCTCGGCCGAGGCGGCGGTCGAGAAGGAGCAGTCCGCCGCGCGCGCCCGCTTCGAGCAGGTGCCCGACGCCTATCTGCGCGACCGGCTGCACGACATCGACGATCTCTCCTATCGCCTTCTGCGGATCCTGACCGGGCAGGGCCGCGACACCGGCGCGCAGATGCCGCCCGACCCGGTGCTGGTCGCCCGCAACATCGGCCCGGCGGACCTGCTCGATTACGGGCGCAAGCTGCGGGGTGTCGTGCTCGAGGAGGGATCGGTCGGCAGCCACGCCGCGATCGTTGCGCGCGCGCTCGCGATCCCGCTCGTCATCCACGCCAAGGACGCCACCGCCGAGGCGCTGAACGGCGACCGCATCCTTGTCGATGGCGATCAGGGCCTCGTGCACCTGCGCCCCGAGGAGAGCGTCGCCGCCGCCTTTCGCGACAAGATCACGATGCAGACGGCCGCGCAGGCGCGCTATGCCTCGCTGCGCGATCTGCCCGCGACGGCGCGCTGCGGCACGACCGTCTCGCTCATGATGAATGCGGGGCTGATGGCGGATCTGCCCTCGCTCGTGGGATCGGGGGCCGAGGGGGTGGGCCTCTTCCGGACCGAGCTGCAATTCCTGATCCGCAACGCGGTGCCCAAGCGCAGCGAACTGGCCGCGACCTATGCCCGCGTGATCGAGGCCGCGAAGGGGCGGCGCGTCGTGTTCCGCACGCTCGACATCGGCTCGGACAAGGTGCTGCCCTTCATGAAGCCCGAGGATGAGCCGAACCCGGCGATGGGCTGGCGGGCGATCCGCGTCGGGCTCGACCGGCCGGGCGTCCTCAGGATGCAGCTTCAGGCGCTGATCCGCGCGGCCCGGGGCGGCCCGCTGTCGGTGATGTTTCCCTTCATCGCGCGGGCGGCCGAATTTCATGCCGCGCGGGACATGCTCCGGGCCGAGATCGACCGCTTCGGCGCGCGTGGCGAGGCATTGCCCGACCGGCTCGAGGTGGGCGCGATGCTCGAGACGCCCTCGCTCGCCTACGCGCCGGCCGCATTTTTCGAGGCGACCGATTTCGTCTCGATCGGCGGCAACGACCTCAAGCAGTTCTTCTTCGCCGCCGACCGCGAGAACGAGCGCGTCCGACGGCGCTACGACACGCTCGATCCCGCCTATCTCGGGCTGATCGGCCGAATCGTCGAACGCTGCGCGGCCGCGGGCACGCCGCTGTCGTTCTGCGGCGAGGATGCGGGCCGGCCCCTCGAGGCCATCGCGCTCGCGGCACTCGGGGTCGGCACGCTCTCGATGCGGCCGGCCTCGATCGGGCCGGTCAAGGCCGCGATCCGGGCGGTCGACCTGCGCGAGGCGCGCGCGATCATCGACGCGGGCTGCGCGGCCGGGGTCGAGAGCTTGCGCCCCGCCCTCGGCGACTGGCTTCTAGCGGCCGCCGCGCCGGCCACGACGGCGACGGATTGATCCCGCCCGGCAAACCGGCCTAGAAGGACGCGCAATCCGCGGGGGCCGAGATGGTGCAGTTCACGATCGTCACGCCCATGCGCAACGAGGCGGGAAACATCGCCGCCCTCGTGGCCGGGATCGAGGCTGCCTGCGCGCCGCTCGGCCCGTTCGAACTCGTGATCGTCAACGACGGGTCGGACGACGACACCGAGGCGCAGGCGGTGGCGCTCGGCCGCACGCGGCCCTGGCTCAGGGTGCTGAGCCATCCGCAGGCGGGCGGGCAGTCGGCGGCCGTGCATTCGGGCGTCAACGCCGCGCGGGGCGCGATTGTCGCGACGCTCGACGGCGACGGGCAGAACCCGCCCTCGGAATTGCCCAAGATCCTCGCTCCGCTGCTGGCCCCGACGGCCGATCCGCGGCTCGGGCTGGTCGCGGGCCAGCGCGTCGGGCGGCGCGACACCCTCTCGAAGCGGCTGGCGTCGCGGCTGGCGAACGCGATCCGCGCGGCCGTTCTCGGGGATGCGACGCGCGACACGGGCTGCGGCCTCAAGGCCTTTCGGCGCGACGCCTATCTGGCGCTTCCCTTCTTCAACCACCAGCACCGCTATCTGCCGGCACTCTTTGCCCGCGACGGCTGGCGCGTCGCGCATGTCGATGTCGCCCATGCCCCGCGCGGCGCCGGGCGGTCGAACTATACCAACCTCGGGCGCGCACTCGTGGGCATCGCCGACCTCGCGGGGGTTGCGTGGCTCATCAAAAGGCGCAAGAGGGTGCGTGCAGTCGAAATCGCCAGCGGAGGGGCGCGCCGAGATGGCGATTGAAACGGTCTGGTCCTTCCTCGGCGTCGCGGGCTGGGGCGAATTCTGGTGGGTCGTGATCGGCTTTGCCGGGCAGCTTCTGTTCACCGCGCGCTTCCTCGTGCAGTGGATCGCCTCGGAGCGCACGCGCAAGTCGGTGATTCCGGTCGCGTTCTGGTATTTCTCGCTCGGCGGCGGGCTCGTGCTCTTCAGCTATGCGGTGCACCGGGGCGATCCGGTCTTCATCCTCGGCCAGAGCATGGGCATCGTGATCTATTCGCGCAACCTCTGGCTCATCCACGCCGAGCGGCGCCGTGGCGCGGCCGAATAGCGCGATCCTCGGCGCGCTCGCGCTCATCCTCGGGCTGACGGCCTGGCGGATCGCGTTTCTGCCCGCGCTCGCGATCGACCTCTTCGTGGATGAGAGCCAGTACTGGCTCTGGGGGCGCGAGCTGACCTTCGGGCATTATTCGAAGCCCCCGATGATCGGCTGGCTGATCCGCGCCTCGACCGAGCTCCTCGGCAGCGATGGCGACGTCGCCATCCGCGCCTGGCTGCCGGTGATGCACGCACTGACGGCCGTGGGCGTGATGTGGCTCGGGGTGCGGCTGGCGGGCCTGGTCACGGGGGCCTGGGCGGGGGTGATCTTTGCCACCTTGCCGGCGGTCGGGCTGGGGTCGATCCTCGTCTCGACCGACACCCCGCTCATGTGCGCGATCGCCTTTGCGCTGGTGTTCTGGCACCGGGCGGCGACGGGGGGCGGGCGGTGGGATGCGGGGCTCTTCGGCCTCTGCCTCGGGCTCGGGATGATGTCGAAATACGCGCTCATCTTCGCGGCCGCAGGGATGGGGGCGGCGATGCTCGCGCGGGCCGACTGGCGGCTTTCGCGCGCGCAGATCGGGACGGCGGCGGCGGTGGCGCTGGCGGTCTTTGCCCCGAACCTGATCTGGAACGCGCTGATGGGCTTTCCGACCTTCCAGCACACGGCCGAGAATGCCGACTGGCAGGGCTTCGCGCTGAACTGGTCGGGGGCGGCGGTCTTCGTGGCCGCGCAATTCGCGGTCGCGGGGCCGATCGTGTTTGCCGTGCTGCTGGCGGGGCTTGCGAGGCTGCCCGTGCGGCGCGGCGGGGCGGAGGGGGTGCTCCTGCTCGTGGCGGCGGCGCCGCTCGCGATCGTGACGGCGCAGGCGCTCGCGTCGCATGCCTATGCGAACTGGGCGGTCGGGGCCTATGTGCCGGGCGCGCTCGCGGTCGCGATCCTGCTCGGGCGGCGGCCCGCGCTGCGGGCCGGGGCGGTGGCCGTGAACCTCGCACTCTGCCTCGGGCTGCCGGTGGCCTTCACCCAGGCCGATGCGATCCGCTACCCCGACGGGCGGCTCGTGCTGCGGCGCCAGCTTGGCCAGGCCGAGGTCTCGGCGGCCGTGATTGCGGTCGCGCGCGCCGCGATGGATGCGCCCGTCATCGTCGCCTCGGACCGCTGGCTGCTGGCCGATCTCTTCTATCGCACGAAGGCGCGCGGCGGGGCGGGGGATGTCGCGGTCTTTGCCCTGCCCGAGGGGCAGCCGGTGCCGCATCATTACGCGCTGCGCTACGCCCTGCCGGCCGGGATGATCGCCGAGGACGCCCCGGTGCTGTGGTTCGGCCCCGAGGATCAGCCCGTCCCCTGCGCGACACCCGGCCCGGTGCTGGCGCGCTGGGTCGCGGCCGAGGGCGTGCACGGCGGACGGGCGTTTCAGATCGTGGCGGTCGGGGCGGGCTGCCTCGGGGCCGCCGCCCGATAGCCGAGCGGCGCGCCGAGGATCGGCCGCGCCAGCGCCTCGGCCAGGATATAGGTCAGGATCGCGCCGATCAGCACATCCGACAGGAAGTGCCCCCCCATCGCGACGCGCAAGCCCCCGCCCAGAACCGCGACGGCCGCGCCCGCCACCATCAGCGCGACGGCCGCGCCGCGCGGCAGATGGGACGCGATCGCGACGAAGACGAGCGCCGTCGCCATCGACCCCGACCCCTCGCCCGAGACGAACGAGCAATTGTGCGCGCAGCTTCCGGGGATCTGGAAGGGGGGCGTGTAGGGATGGGCGCCGCCGAATGCCTCGATGCCCGTCGGACGCTCGCGCCCCCAGTATTCCTTGAGGATGACATTCACGAGGAGGCCGGGACCCAGCAGATAGAGCGCCGCCGAAAAACCCCAGACCCGCCCCGGGATCGCGCGCAGCACCCGCCCCGCGCGCACGCCGGGCCCCGCGGCGAACCGCACCCAGATCGCGCCCCCCTTGGCCCCGAGCAGCCGCCCGAGCGGTCCGGGCGCCCAGCCCCCCCGCGACCAGAGCGCGAGCAGCGGCCAGAGCGCCGAGACGAGGACCATCAGGATCGAGAGCCGCCAGAGCGCATGGCGCACCCCCTCGGCCCAGCCGACGCCGATCAGTTCGAAGCCCCTCGCCGGATCGTGAAAGAGGCCCGACACCGCGATGTCGACCGCGGGCGAGAGCAGGAAGAGGATCGTGACTGCCAAGAGCCCGTGGCAGGCCCAGGCGATGCGCCGCGCGGTCGGCATCGGCTCAGGGGCTGGGCGGCGGGGCGGAGGGCGTCGCGACGCCGGCGCTGCGCCAGCGCGCCGCCTCGGCCCGGGAATCGAGCGATTGGGGACCATAGACGCGGAAATAGACGTTGGTGCCGACCAGACGCTCAAGCAGGCGCGGCCGGTTCGCGGCGCGGAAGGCGGCATCCTCGGCCGCGAGCGTCGCGCGGATGTCGGGGGCCGCGATCCGGCCGGCCAGCGTGCGCAGCGCCGGATCCGATACCCCGCCGCCCGGGTCGCCGCCAAGCGCGCGCACGCCCGCCCCCAACGCATCGACCGCGGCAAGGTTCGTTCCGCCGGGGGCGGGGGGGGGCAGGGCCGCCAGATCCGCGGGAATCTCGAGCCCACGCGCGGGCAGGATCGCGAATTCGTCGGGCTTGTCGGAGGCCGAGGACAGGTTCATCAGCCCCGCACCATCCGCGCAGGCCTGCAGCATCAATGCCGCCAGCACTGCCGCCCCGATCCGCCCCGACGCCTCGATCATGCCCGAACCCTCCGCGCGGTTCCTTCTAGCCCATGGCGCCCCGACAGGGAAATCATTTTACCTCGGCATCCTCGGTACCGCGCTGTGGCGGCAGGAAAACGAGGCCAGCGATCCCGGCAAAGATCGCGATGTCGGCGACGTTGAAGGCATAGGGGTTCGTGATGCCGCAGCATGACATGTTCAGGAAATCGGCCACCGCGCCATAAAGCACCCGGTCGACGACATTGCCGAGCGCCCCGCCCACCAGGAGCCCGGCGGCAAGCCGCCCCCACCTGCCCGGCGGGTCGCGCCTGACCCAGAAGAGCACCCAGCCCACGATCGCGAGCGCGACGAGGATGAGGATGATCCGCGTCGCCTCGCCGCCCGCGAAGAGGCCGAAATTGATGCCCGCGTTCCAGGCCATGCGCAGGTTCAGATAGGGCGGCAGGACATCGATCGCGCCGCGGTTGGCCAGATCGAGGCCGAAGACGATCCAGACCTTGGTGATCTGGTCGATCGCGAAGACAAGCGCGGCGATCCCGAGAACCCGCCGCATGGCACCCCTGTCGTTCATCATCGCCCCTCGCGCCGCCTCGCCGTCGCCTCAGTGCCGGAAATGGCGCATGCCGGTCAGCACCATCGCGAGGCCCGCGGCATCGGCGGCCGCGATCACCTCGGCGTCGCGCATCGACCCGCCCGGATGGATGATGGCGCGCGCCCCGGCCTCGGCCGCGGCCAGCACCCCGTCGGCGAAGGGAAAGAAGGCGTCCGATGCCACGACCGAGCCTACCGCCGCCGACTGCCCGAGGCCGAGCCGCGCGCCCATCTCGGCCGCCTTGGCGGCGGCGATGCGCGTGCTGTCGATCCGGCTCATCTGGCCGGCACCCACCCCGACCGTCGCGCCCCCCCGCACATAGACGATCGCATTCGATTTCACATGCTTGGCCACCCGCCAGGCAAAGATGAGATCGGCCATCTCGGCGCCCTCGGGCGCCCGCGCCGTCACGCAGCGCAGATCCGCCGGCAGAACACGGCCCGTGTCGCGGTCCTGCACGAGGAACCCGCCCGCGATCGTGCGCACCACCCGCCCCGGCGCCGCCGGATCGGGCAGGCCCCCCGTCAGCAGAAGCCGCAGCGCGGGCTTCCTCGCAAAGGCCGCCAGCGCGCCCGCATCGGCGTCGGGCGCGATCACGACTTCGGTGAAGATCTCGGTGATGCGCTCGGCCGTGGCGGCATCGAGCGGGCGGTTGAGCGCGACGATGCCCCCGAAGGCCGAGGTCGGATCGCAATCGAAGGCGCGGCCATAGGCCTCGGTCGCGCTCGCGCCCAGCGCTGCGCCGCAGGGGTTGGCGTGCTTGACGATGACGCAGGCGGCGCCCTCGGCCGGGTCGAACTCGGCCACCGCCTCGAAGGCCGCGTCGGCGTCGGCGAGGTTGTTGAAGCTCAACTCCTTGCCCTGCACCTGGCGGGCGGTCGCGACCCCCGCCCGGCCGCTGCCGTCGAAATAGAGCGCCGCGCGCTGGTGCGGGTTCTCGCCATAGCGCAGCCGCGCGCCGAGGCGGCCCGCCAGCGCGGTGCGGCGCGGGGCCTCGGCGGGGGCCGCCTGCGCCTGCAGCCAGCCCGCGATCGCGGCGTCATAGGCGGCCGTGCGCGCGAATGCCGTTGCGGCGAGGCGGGCGCGCGCCTCGGGCCCCGTCGCGCCGCCGCGGGCATCCATCTCGGCCAGGAGGCCCGCGTAATCCTCGGGGTCGGTCAGCACCGCGACGAAGCGGTGGTTCTTGGCGGCCGCGCGGATCATCGCGGGGCCGCCCACGTCGATCATCTCGGTCGTCTCGGCGGGCGCGGCGCCACGCGCGAGTGCCGCCTCGAACGGATAGAGGTTCACGACCAGAAGGTCGATCGGGCCGATCCCGTGCGCGGCCATCGCGGCCAGATGCTCGGCATCGTCGCGCAGCGCCAGGAGGCCGCCATGCACGCCCGGGTGCAGCGTCTTGACGCGCCCGCCCATCATCTCGGGCCAGCCGGTCAGTTCGGCCACGTCGCGCACCGTCACGCCGGCCGCCCGGAGCGCCGCCGCCGTCCCGCCGGTCGAGACGATCTCGACCCCGCGCGCGGCGAGGGCGCGGCCGAGATCGGCAAGCCCCGTCTTGTCCGAGACCGAGATGAGGGCGCGGCCGATGTGCACGTGCTCGGGCATGGAACGGCTCCGCTTGGGCAGATGGGGCTACATCGCGGCGCGCGCCGCCGAGGTCAAGGGGTGGTGTCGGGCGCCCGGCGCAGGCGCGCGACGAAGAAGCCGTCGATCCCGCCCCGCGCGGCCCAGTGGTGGGGCCAGATGCGCAGGAAGCCCTCGGGCGTCGCGGCCTCGGGCAGGCCGGGGGGCGGCGCGATCGGCTCGACCGCGAAAGGGGCGCAGGCCCCGGCCCGGGCGCGCGCCAGGGCGGCCGCGATCTGCGCCTCGCCCTCCTCGGGCAAAAGCGAGCAGGTCGCATAGACGACGACCCCGCCCGGCACCGCGAGGCCGAGCGCCCGGTCGATCAGCGCGGCCTGAAGGGTCGTCAGGGCCGCGAGGTCCGCCTCTTGGCGGATCAGCGGCAGTTCGGGGTGGCGGCGGATCGTCCCCGTCGCGGTGCAGGGCGCATCGAGCAGCACGGCGTCCGCGCGCGGCAGATCGGCCGTCAGCGCATCCGCCGTCACGCACCGCGCGCGGAGCCCGGTGCGCGCGAGATTCTCGGCCAGCCGCGCCATCCGCCGGGCCGAGGGATCGACCGCCACCACCCGCGCGCCCGCCGCCGCAAGCTGCATGGTCTTGCCGCCCGGTGCCGCGCAGAGGTCGAGGACATCGCGCCCCGCCACGGGCCCGAGCGCCCCCGCCACCGCCGCCGCGCCCGCATCCTGCACCCACCAGGCGCCCTCGGCATAGCCGGGCAGCGCCGAGACCTGCCCCGCCCGGTTGAGCCTCAGCCCGCCCGTCGGCAGAACCTCGGCCCCCGTCTCCCCTGCCCATGCCGCCGTCGTCCCCGGGTCGCGCAGCGTCAGGTCGAGCGGCACCTCGGGTTGCGCGAACACGGCCTCGGTCGCCCCGACCGGCCCCGCGCCAAATCGCGCCACCAGCCGCGCGCGCATCCAGCCGGGCAGCTCGGGCGGGGGGATCACGGGCACCGGGCCCGCGGCCACGCGCCGCAGCACGGCATTGACGAACCCCGCCTTGGCCGCCCCGCCCGGCAGCGTGCGCGCCAGATCGACGGCCGCCGCCACCGCGCCATGCGCGCCTGCGGGCGAGGCCAGCACCTCGGAGGCACCGAGCAGCAGCAGCGCGCGCAACGCCGGATCGGGCCGGCGCGCGAGATGGGGGGCAAGCGCGGCCTCGGCCGCCGCCATCCCCCGGAGCGCCGCGATCGCCAGCCGCTGCGCCCGCGCCCGCCCCGCCGGGTCGAGCGCCCCGAGCACCCCCGCCGCCACCTGATCGCCGATCGCCGCGCGCCCCTCGAGCACGCCGCGCAGGAGCGCGAGCGCGCCGCCCCGCGCGGGGTCGCCCTTGCGCGCCGCGCCCTGCCCGCTCTCTTGCCTTGCCCCGCCCATTCCCGCGCCCTATCACGCAACGCGAGCATCCCGCCAGAGCGTGGCGGCACGCGAAAGGTTCGACCGATGCCCGAAGCCGAAGAGACCCCCCCGCCCCTGCCGCCCGCCGCGCGCCGCGCGCTGGCCGAGGCCGAGGCGCGCCGCGCCGCCCGCGCCGCCCTGCCGCCCGCACCCGCCGAACTCGGCGGCCGCGACGGCCCCGACCCGGCACGCTATGGCGATTGGGAACGCAAGGGCCTCGCGATCGACTTCTGACCCCTGTCCGGTCGCGACCGTTGCGCGACCGCGCAGCCGCTCGGGCAGGGATCAGCCGATCCGGGGCGCCGAGAAGGCTGTCGCCTCCACCCCTTCGGCCGCCAGGACGGCCGCGACCGCGGGGCGCGCCTCGATGGCGCGCGCGAGGCGTTCGAGCGCCGGGAAATCGGCGGCCGGCACCGCGAGGTCGGGGAACGCCGGAAACGCCGCCGCCCAGCGCATGAGCATGAGCGCAAAGAGCGACACCGCCGAGGGCCGCGCCGCACCCATCCACCAAGGCCCGCCCTCGGCCGCGAGTCCCTCGAGTTGGGCAAGCTGGGCGCGGACCTGTGCGGTCGCGACCTCGGCCACCGCGCGCGCATGCGCATCCCCCGCGACCCGCTCGGGGTGGATCAGCGTCATCACCGTCGGGTGAAGCTGGTTGGCGATGAAGACGAGCCAGATCAGGAAGCGCGCGCGGTCCGCCTCGCCCGCCCGCGGCCCGATGATGCCGTGCCGGTCGACGAGGTAAAGCAGGATCGCCGCCGTCTCGTAGACGGGGCCGTCGGGGGTCTCGAGCACCGGCACCTTGCCGTGCGGGTTCAGCGCCCGGAACGACGGCGCGGCGAGCGCGCCGGCCTTCGGGTCGTGCGCGACGAAGCGAAAGGGCACCCCCATCTCCGCCAGCGCCATGTGGATGACCTGCGAGCCCCAGTCGGGCACCCCGTGCAGCGTATACATGATCCCCCTCCGCCCCTCAGGGCGCCGCGAAATGCTTCGACAGCTTCAGCCCCTGCCCCTGATAGTTCGAGGCGATGCCCGCACCATAGAGCGTCTCGGGCACCTCGGCCATCCGCTCATAGACGAGCCGCCCCACCACCTGCCCGTCCTCGAGGACGAAAGGCGCCTCGTGGCAGCGCACCTCGAGCACCCCGCGAGAGCCCGCCCCCCCGGCGGCGGCCCAGCCGAAGCCCGGATCGAAGAAGCCCGCGTAATGGACGCGGAACTCGCCCACCATCGCGAGATAGGGCGCCATCTCGGCGGCATGGTCGGGCGGGATGGTGACGGCCTCGCGGCTGACGAGGATGTAGAAGGCGCCGGGATCGAGGATGATGCGCCCCTCGCGGCCGCGGATCTCCTCCCAGAAGTCGTGGGGCGCATAGGCCCCGATCCGGTCGAGGTCGATCACCCCGGTATGGGGCTTGGCGCGCCAGCCGATCCGCCCGTCGGCGGGCGGGCGCAGATCGACCGAAAAGCCGAGCCCCCCCGCGATCACCGGCACGCCATCGACGAGCGGGCTGCGCGCATGCAGCGCCGCGAGCGCCGCATCGTCGAGCGCGGCCTCCCCCCGGCGCAGCCGGAGCTGATTGAGCCGCATCCCCGGCCGCACCAGCACCGAAAAGGAACGCGGGCAGATCTCGGCATAGAGCGGCCCGCCATAGCCCTGCGGGATGCGGTCGAACTCGGTGCCCCCGTCGATCACCGTCCGCGTCAGCAGATCGAGCCGCCCGGTCGAGCTCTTGGCATTGGCGACGCCCCCCACATCGGCGGGCAGCGCGAGATGCTCGGCCAGCGGCACGAGATAGACGCACCCCTTCTCGAGCACCGCCCCCCCCGCAAGGTCGATCCGGTGCATCTCGAATTCCGCGATGCGCTGGGACACCGTCCGCCCCGCGCCAGGCAGGAAAGAGGCGCGCACCCGATAGGCGGTTGCCCCGAGCCGCAGATCGAGGCTCGCGGGCTGGATCTGGGCGGGGGTGACGGAAGGATCGGCCGCGATCGCGCCCGAGGCGATCAGCGCCCGGATCGTCTGGGCCGGCAAGACGCCCTCGGCCATCGCACCCCCTCCGCAGCAAAACGCCCGCCGCCCGGGGGGGCAGGCGGGCGGTTTTCAGATGGTCGGGCTGGCGAGATTCGAACTCACGACCTTCCGCCCCCCAGACGGACGCGCTAACCAGACTGCGCCACAGCCCGACGCGCGCCATCTAGCCAGCTTCGCCGCCGAGGGCAAGCACCGAAACGACGCCCCTCGGCGGCGCGCACCGCCCGCCGGGGCGCCGCAAGGCGGCCCCGGGCGGGCGCGGGGCCCTCAACGGGGCCCGCGCCCGCACCCCCGGAGCCCTTCCCACGCCTCAGAACGGGATATCCGCCGCCCGCTCGGCCGCGACCAGATAGCTCGCGAGGACATGCTTCTCGCCCGCCTTCTCGAACGCCACCTGCATCTTGTCGCCGTCCGCCGCCATCACCCGCCCATAGCCGAACTTGGCGTGAAAGACCCGCGCCCCGGGCGCGAAGGCCGCCGTCGTTCCCGCCCGCACCGTCAGCGCGCGCGCCTCCTCGGGGCGCGCGATCCCGCGCGGGGCGTTGCCGCGCGCGGCCATCCGCGCCCAGCCGGGCGAGGCATAGGCATCGGCGCGCGCCGCGCGCTCGGCCATACCGCCCGCCATGCCCCCCGCCATCGCCGCCGCCCCGAAGCCGCCGCCATAGAGCCCCGGCGGGGTCAGCACCTCGACATCGGCGGCCGGCAGCTCATCGACGAAGCGCGAGGGCAGCTGGCTCTGCCACTGGCCATAGACGCGGCGGTTGGCGGCAAAGGACACCGTCGCCAGCCGCTCGGCCCGCGTGATCCCGACATGGGCAAGCCGGCGCTCCTCCTCGAGGCCGCGCAGCCCCGTCTCGTCCATCGCGCGCTGGCTCGGGAATAGACCCTCCTCCCAGCCGGGCAGGAAGACGACCGGAAACTCGAGGCCCTTGGCCGCGTGCAGCGTCATCACCGACACCTTCGCGCCCGCCTCTTCCGAGGCGTTGTCCATGATGAGCGCGACATGGTCGAGAAACCCCTGCAGGTTCTCGAACCCCTCGAGCGCCTTGACGAGTTCCTTGAGGTTCTCGAGCCGCCCCGGCCCCTCAGGCGTGCGGTCGGCCTGCCACATCGCGGTATAGCCGCTCTCGTCGAGGATCGTCTCGGCGAGCGCCACATGGTCGTAGCCCGGCGCCAGCGCCACCGCGTGCCAGCGCCCGATCGCCTCGGTCAGCCGGCGCAGCTCGGCCCCCGCCCGCCCGCCGATCGCGCCCTCGCGCGCAAGCCCCGCCGCGGCGCGCGCAAGCCCCGTGCCGGCGGCGCGCGCGGCCTGCGCGATCGTGGCCTGCGCGCGCTCGCCAAGGCCCCTCTTGGGCGTGTTCACCACCCGCTCGAACGCGAGATCGTCGGCCGGGCTGACGGCGAGGCGCAGATAGGCCATCGCGTCGCGGATCTCCTGCCGCTCATAGAAGCGCGGGCCGCCGATGACGCGATAGGGCAGCCCGATGGTGAGGAAGCGGTCCTCGAAGGCGCGCATCTGGTGGCTGGCGCGCACGAGGATCGCGATGCCGTCGAGCCCCGCCGCGACCCCGCGCCGCCCGGCCGCGATCGCCTCGATCTCCTCGCCGATCCAGCGCGCCTCCTCCTCGCCGTCCCAGTGGCCGATCAGGCGCAGCTTCTCGCCGCCCTCGGCCTCGGTCCAGAGCGTCTTGCCGAGCCGGTCGCGGTTCCCCGCGATCAGCCCCGAGGCCGCCGCGAGGATGTGCCCCGTCGAGCGGTAGTTCTGTTCGAGCCGGATCACCTGCGCGCCGGGGAAATCCTTCTCGAAGCGCAGGATGTTGCCCACCTCGGCGCCGCGCCAGCCATAGATCGACTGGTCGTCGTCGCCCACGCAGCACAGGTTGCGGTGCCCCTGCGCGATCAGCCGCAGCCATAGATACTGCGCGACGTTGGTGTCCTGGTATTCGTCGACATGGATGTAGCGCAGCCAGCGCTGATACTGCGCGAGCACGTCGGGATGGGTCTGCAGGATCGTCAGGCAATGCAGCACCAGATCGCCGAAATCGACCGCGTTGAGGGTGCGCAGCCGGTCCTGATAGGCGGCATAGAGCGCAGGCCCCTGCCCGCCGAAGGCGTCGGCCTCGGATGAGGGCACGCGCTCGGGGATGATGGCGCGGTTCTTCCAGCCGTCGATGATCGCGCCCAGAAGCCGGGCGGGCCAGCGCTTTTCGTCGATGTCGGCGGCGGCGATGAGCTGCTTGAGCAGCCGCAGTTGGTCGTCGGTGTCGAGGATGGTGAAGCCCGGCGTCAGCCCCACGAGTTCGGCGTGCCGGCGCAGCATCCGCACCCCGATCGCGTGAAAGGTGCCGACCCAGGGCATGCCCTCGGCGGCCTCGCCGATCAGCGCGCCGATGCGCGACTTCATCTCGCGCGCGGCCTTGTTGGTGAAGGTGACGGCGAGGATCTCATTGGGCCGCGCGCGCCCCGTGCGCAGCAGATGCGCGATCCGCGCCGTCAGCGCCCGCGTCTTGCCCGTGCCCGCCCCGGCGAGCACGAGGACCGGCCCCTCGGTTGCCTCGACCGCCGCGCGCTGCGCGGGGTTGAGGCCCGCAAGCCACGGCGCGCCCTGCGCTGCCATCGCGCGGGCGCTGAGGGGCATCTCGGCCGGGGGGTGCGGGTCGGGCGGGTGGCTCATGCGCCGACTATAGGCGCGCGTTCAGCCAAGGGGAAGTCTGTTCGCTCAATGTTCGAACCCGCGCGCTCAGACCTCGACCGGGCGCGCGGTCTGCGCGCCGACGCCGAAGACGCGCCGATAGCGCGCGACCTCGGCCGCCGGGCCCACGGCCTTCAGCGGGTTGTCCGACAGCTTGACCGTCGGCCGCCCGTCCGCCGCGACCGCCTTGCACACGAGGCTGAAGGGCGCGAGGCGGTCGTCGGCCGCAAGCCCCCTGAAATCGTTCGTGAGCAGCGTCCCCCACCCGAAGGAGACCTTCACCCGCCCGGCGAAGCGCGCCTGAAGGGCCGCGATCAGATCGACATCGAGCCCGTCGGAAAAGATCACGAGCTTGCCGCGCGGATCCTCGCCGC
>CAYYJB010000030.1:0-27871 GCA_964472135.1 uncultured Gemmobacter sp. | reverse complement strand
GGCGTTCGATCACCGCGTGCTCGATGGCAGCACGCGGGAGATCGTGAACACGGCCAAGCGGACGGGCGCGCGGGTGCGCGGGCCCATCCCGCTGCCGACGCAGATTGAACGCTTCACCGTCAACCGCTCGCCGCATGTCGACAAGAAGTCGCGCGAGCAGTTCGAGATCCGCACGCATCGTCGCCTGCTCGATATCGTCGACCCCACCCCGCAGACCGTGGACGCGCTGATGAAGCTCGACCTCGCCGCGGGTGTGGACGTCGAGATCAAGATCTGACGCCGCGGCCGAAGGAATTTTGATCATGGCCACGCAGGGCCGCACCGGGCTCATCGCCCGCAAGCTGGGGATGACCCGGCTGTTCAACGAGGACGGCTCCACCGTGCCGGTCACCGTGCTGCATCTTGACGATGTGCGCGTGGTGGCCAATCGCACGGCGGAGAAGGATGGGTATTCTGCGGTGCAGCTCGGCATCGGGAACGCCAAGCCGAAGAACGTCACGAAGCCTCAGAAGGGCCATTTCGCCAAGGCCGGCGTCGAAGCGCCGCGCCGCCTGGCGGAGTTCCGCGTGCCGGCCGAAGGGCTGGTGGCGCCGGGCACGAAGCTCTCGGTGGAGCATTTCGTGAAGGGCCAGAAGGTGGACGTGACCGGCGTCACGGTGGGCAAGGGCTTCGCCGGCGGCATGAAGCGCTGGAACTTCTCCGGCCTCGAGGCATCGCACGGCGTCTCGATCAGCCACCGCTCGCTCGGCTCCACCGGCAACCGCCAGGATCCGGGCAAGACCTTCAAGAACAAGAAGATGGCGGGCCATCTCGGCGTCGAGCGCGTGACCACCCAGAATCTGGTGGTGGCCGGGCACGACGTGCAGAACGGCCTGCTGCTGATCAAGGGCGCCATCCCCGGCCCGAAGGGCGGCTACGTGCTGGTGCGCGACGCGATGAAGCGCGCGCGCCCGGCCGATGCGCCGTTCCCGGCCGCGGTTCTGGCTTCCGGCGCGTCTGCCGACGCGGCTCAGGGGTAAGCAACAATGCCGACCGTTCCCGTCATCACGCTGGACAACGCGCCGGCCGGCGAGATCGAGCTGCCGGAGGCGCTGTTCGGCGCCGAGCCGCGCGCCGATATCCTGGCGCGCGTCGTGCATTGGCAGCTCGCCAAGCGCCGCGCCGGCACGCACAAGACCAAGGGCATGGGCGAGGTCTCCGGGACCACCAAGAAGCCCTATCGCCAGAAGGGCACCGGCAACGCCCGCCAGGGCAGCCTGCGCGCGCCGCAGTTCCGCACCGGCGGCGTCGTGCATGGCCCGGTCGTGCGCAGCCACGCCTACAGCCTGAACAAGAAGGTCCGCCGCCTCGGCCTGATCCACGCGCTGTCGGCCAAGGCGGCCGAGGGCAAGCTGGTGGTGCTCGACACCGCAGCGGTCGGGGCGGAGGCCAAGACCGCCCAGATGGCGAAGCAGCTCAAGGCGCTGGGCTGGACCAGTGCGCTGGTGGTTGACGCCGCGGTGGATGATGGCTTCGCCCGCGCCACGCGGAACCTGCCGAAGGTCAGCGTGCTGCCGACCATCGGCGCGAATGTCTACGACATCCTCCAGCACGACGTGCTGGCGGTGACGCGCGCGGGCGTCGCGGCGCTCGAGGCGCGGCTGAATGGCACGAAGGAGACCGCGGCATGAGCGACGCGGCGCCGAAGACGGGCGTGCAGCTCACGGACGAGCGCATGTACCAGGTGATCGTCGCCCCGGTGGTGACCGAGAAGGCGACCCGGCTGAACGAATTCAGCCAGGTCACCTTCCGCGTCGCGCTGGACGCGACGAAGCCGGAGATCAAGGCCGCGGTGGAAAAGCTGTTCTCGGTGAAGGTCGAGGCGGTGAACACCGTGGTCATGAAGGGCAAGACGAAGCGGTTCCGCGGGCGGGAAGGCCGGCGTTCCGACTGGAAGAAGGCGGTGGTGCGGCTGCAGGCCGGACAGGCCATCGACCTGACGACGGGGCTCGCGTGACGCCATGGCACTGAAGAACTTCAACCCGATCACGCCTTCGCTCCGCGGGACGGTCCTGATCGACCGCTCCGAGCTGTGGAAGGGCAAGCCCGTCAAGCAGCTGACGGTCGGCAAGCATTCCTCGGGCGGGCGCAACAACCACGGGCGCACTACGGTGCGGTTCCGCGGCGGCGGACACAAGAAGTCCTACCGCATGGTGGACTTCAAGCGCCGCAAGTTCGACGTGCCGGCGACGGTGGAGCGGCTGGAATACGACCCGAACCGCACCGCCTTCATCGCCCTGATCAAGTATCAGGACGGCGAGCTCGCCTACATCATCGCGCCGCAGCGGCTGAAGGCGGGCGACACGGTGGTGAACGGCTCGAAGGGCGCGGACATCAAGCCGGGCAATGCGATGCCGCTGGCCAACATCCCGGTCGGCACGATCATCCACTGCATCGAGCTGAAGCCGGGCGCGGGCGCCAAGGTCGCGCGCTCCGCGGGCACCTTCGCGCAGCTGGTCGGCAAGGATGCCGGCTACGCGCAGATCAAGCTGATGTCGGGCGAGCTGCGCACCGTGCGGGCCGAGTGCATGGCCTCGATCGGCGCTGTGTCCAACTCGGACAACATGAACCAGCAGATCGGCAAGGCCGGGCGCATGCGGTGGATGGGCTTCCGCCCGCACAACCGCGGCGTGACGATGAACCCGATCGACCACCCGCATGGCGGCGGCGAAGGCCGGACCTCCGGCGGCCGCCATCCGGTCACGCCCTGGGGCAAGCCCACCAAGGGGGCGAAGACCCGCAACAACAAGCGGACCGACGGACTGATCGTCCGGCGCCGCAACGCGACGAAGGGCTGAGCGGCCATGGCGCGCAGCGTTTGGAAGGGGCCGTTCGTGGACGGCTACCTGCTCAACAAGGCGGAGGTGTCGCGTGCCTCCGGCCGCAACGAGATCATCAAGATCTGGTCGCGCCGGAGCACGATCCTGCCGCAGTTCGTCGGCCTGACCTTCGGCGTCTACAACGGCAAGAAGCACATCCCCGTGCTCGTGACCGAAGAGATGATCGGGCAGAAATTCGGCGAGTATTCGCCCACCCGCACCTACTACGGCCACGCCGCCGACAAGAAAGCGAAGAGGAAATAAGCCATGGGCATGGAGAAGAACCCCCGCCGCGTGGCCGAGAACGAGGCCATGGCCAAGGCGAAGATGCTGCGCATCTCGCCCCAGAAGCTGAACCTCGTCGCCGCCCTCATCCGCGGCAAGAAGGTCGAGCGCGCGCTCGCCGATCTCACCTTCTCGAAGAAGCGGATCGCGGGCGACGTGAAGAAATGCCTCCAGTCCGCGATCGCCAACGCCGAGAACAACCACGGCCTTGACGTGGATGCCCTCGTCGTCGCCGAGGCCTTTGTCGGCAAGAACCTCGTGCTGAAGCGCGGCCGCCCGCGCGCCCGCGGCCGGTTCGGCAAGATCATGAAACCGTTCAGCGAGCTGACCATCACGGTGCGGCAAGTCGGGGAGCAAGCGTAATGGGTCAGAAGGTCAATCCGATCGGCATGCGCCTGCAGGTCAACCGCACCTGGGACAGCCGCTGGTATGCCGACAGCAAGGATTACGGCAATCTGCTGCTCGAAGACCTGCGGATGCGCGAATTCATCCACGAAGAGGTCAAGGCCGCCGGCGTCAGCCGCGTTATCATCGAGCGCCCGCACCGCAAGTGCCGCGTCACGATCCACACCGCCCGCCCCGGCGTCATCATCGGCAAGAAGGGCGCGGACATCGAGACGCTGCGCAAGAAGCTCACGAAGTTCACGGCGTCCGAACTGCACCTCAACATCGTCGAGGTCCGCAAGCCCGAGGTCGATGCGGCCCTCGTTGCCGAATCGATCGCCCAGCAGCTTGAGCGTCGGGTCTCCTTCCGCCGCGCGATGAAGCGGGGCGTGCAGAACGCGATGCGGATGGGCGCGCTCGGGATCCGCGTCAATGTCGCGGGCCGCCTTGGCGGTGCCGAGATCGCGCGGACCGAATGGTATCGCGAGGGTCGCGTGCCGCTCCATACGCTGCGCGCCGACATCGACTACGCCCTCGCCGAAGCCACGACCCCCTACGGGATCATCGGGGTGAAGGTCTGGATCTTCAAGGGCGAGATCATGGAACACGACCCGCAGGCGCGCGACCGTCGCGCGGCCGAGGGCGCGGATGGCGGCATGGGCCGCCCGCCCCGGCGCTGAGTCCGGCTGACAGGAGCAAATCATGCTGCAACCGAAACGGACGAAGTTCCGCAAACAGCACAAGGGCCGGATCCACGGCGAGGCGAAGGGGGGCTCGATGCTCAACTTCGGCGCCTTCGGCCTAAAGGCGACCGAGCCCGAGCGCGTCACCGCCCGCCAGATCGAGGCCGCGCGTCGTGCCATCACCCGCCAGATGAAGCGTCAGGGCCGCATCTGGATCCGCATCTTCCCGGACGTTCCGGTGACGGCGAAGCCGACCGAGGTGCGGATGGGTTCGGGCAAGGGTTCGGTCGACCGCTGGGTCGCGAAGGTAAAGCCCGGCCGCGTCATGTTCGAGATTGACGGGGTGGATGAAACCGTGGCAAGGGAGGCGCTGCGACTTGCCGCGATGAAGCTGCCGATCAAGACGCGCGTCGTCGTCCGCGAGGACTGGTAGGAATAGCCGCCCCGCCGGCCGCAAGGCTGGCGGTGCGGGTTTTTGTTGGAAAAGCGTCGGCGTGGTTCGGCGACTTCTGATGCGAGGACAGTGGCGATGAACGCCCAGGAACTGAGAACGAAAACGCCGGACGAGTTGCGCGATACGCTCGTGCAACTCAAGAAAGAGGCGTTCAACCTGCGTTTCCAGCAGGCGACGAATCAGCTTGAGAACACCGCCCGCGTGCGCCTCGTGCGGCGCGACGTGGCGCGCATCAAGACGGTTCTGAACCAGATGGCGGCCGCCGCCGCGAAGACCTGAAGGTAGCCCCATGCCCAGACGCATCCTCCAAGGCACCGTCACGAGCGACAAGAACGAGCAGACGATCACCGTCCTCGTTGAGCGTCGCTTCAAGCACCCGCTGCTGCAAAAGACGGTCCGCAGCTCGAAGAAGTACCGCGCCCATGACGCGGACAACCGCTACAAGGTCGGCGACGTCGTGCGCATCATCGAATGTGCGCCGATGTCGAAGACCAAACGCTGGACGGTGGTGACCGAGGCCTCGGCCGAGGCCTGATCCACCTTCCGGTTTGAACGAAACCCTGGGACTGGTTCCCAAAGGTCGGGAGAAACCAAATGATCCAGATGCAGACGAATCTGGATGTGGCTGACAACTCCGGCGCGCGCCGGGTGCAGTGCATCAAGGTTCTTGGCGGGTCGCACCGCCGCTATGCCTCGGTCGGCGACATCATCGTGGTGTCGGTCAAGGAGGCGATTCCGAAGGGCCGCGTGAAGAAGGGCGACGTCCGCAAGGCCGTCGTCGTCCGCACCGCCAAGGAAGTCCGCCGCGAGGATGGCACCGCCATCCGTTTTGACCGCAACGCCGCCGTCATCCTCAACAACCAGGGTGAGCCGGTCGGGACCCGCATCTTCGGGCCGGTCGTGCGCGAACTGCGGGCGAAGAACTTCATGAAGATCATCTCGCTCGCGCCGGAGGTGCTCTGATGGCCGCCAAGCTCAAGAAGGGTGATCGCGTCGTCGTGCTCACCGGCAAGGACAAGGGCAAGAAGGGCGAGATCACCGAGGTCATGCCCAAGGACAACAAGGCCGTGGTCGAAGGCGTCAACATCGCCATCCGCCACACCCGCCAGAGCCAGACCTCGCAGGGCGGTCGCCTGCCCAAGGCGATGCCGATCGACCTGTCGAACCTCGCGCTGATGGATGCGAGCGGCAAGGCCACACGCGTGGGCTTCCGCTTCGAGGACGGCAAGAAGGTCCGCTTTGCCAAGACAACCGGGGAGACGATCTGATGCTTGACGCAACCGGATATACCCCCCGCCTCAAGGCGCAGTATCGCGGCCCCGTCCGCGAGGCGCTGAGGGCCGAGTTCGGCTATCGCAACCCGATGATGATCCCCAAGCTCGACAAGATCGTCATCAACATGGGCGTGGGCGAGGCCGTCAAGGACACCAAGAAGGTCAAGGCCGCCGCCGAGGAACTCAGCCTCATCGCCGGTCAGAAGGCCGTCATCACCAAGGCCAAGAAGTCGGTCGCGGGCTTTCGCGTGCGCGAACTCATGCCGCTCGGCTGCAAGGTGACGCTGCGCGGCGACCGGATGTATGAATTCCTCGACCGCCTGATCACCATCGCGCTGCCGCGCGTGCGCGACTTCCGCGGGGTGAAGGGGACGTCGTTCGACGGGCGCGGCAATTATGCGCTCGGCCTCAAGGAACATATCGTCTTCCCCGAGATCGAATTCGACAAGGTCGACGAGATCCTCGGCATGGACATCATCATCTGCACCACCGCGCGGACCGACGCGGAAGCCAAGGCGCTGTTGAAGCAATTCAACATGCCCTTCGTCAACTAAGCGCGGGAGGACAGGACATGGCCAAGGTTTCCATGGTTGAGCGCGAGAAGAAGCGTCAGCGCCTCGCCAAGCAATACGCCGCCAAGCGCGCCGCGCTGAAGGCGGTCGCGACCGACGACAGCAAGCCGATGGAGGAGCGTTTCCGCGCCCGCCTCAAGCTTGCCGAATTGCCCCGCAATTCCTCGCCCTCGCGGCTGCACAACCGCTGCGAGCTGACCGGCCGCCCGCATGCGTACTATCGCAAGCTGAAGTTGTCGCGGATCATGCTGCGCGATCTGGCCTCGATCGGCCAGATCCCCGGCATGGTGAAGTCGAGCTGGTAAGGGAGGGACCGGAATGTCGATGAACGATCCCCTGGGCGATATGCTGACCCGGATCCGCAACGCGCAGATGCGCGGCAAGTCCTCGGTCCGCTCGCCCGCCTCGAAGCTGCGGCTCTGGGTGCTCGATGTGCTTCAGGGCGAAGGCTACATCCGCGGCTATGAGCGCACCACCGATGAGCGCGGCCACCCCGCGGTCGAGATCGCGCTCAAGTACTTCGAGGGCACGCCGGTGATCCGCGAGATCCAGCGCGTCTCGAAGCCGGGCCGCCGCGTCTATATGGGGGTGCAGGATCTGCCCTCCGTGCGCAACGGTCTTGGCGTTTCCATCGTCTCGACGCCCAAGGGCGTCATGTCGGATGCAGCGGCACGCAGCGCCAACGTCGGCGGCGAAGTGCTCTGCACCGTGTTCTGAGGGGGGCGGATCCATGTCTCGTATCGGCAAGAAGCCCGTCCCGGTTCCCAAGGGCGTCACCATCGCCCTCTCGGGGCAGGAGATCGAGGCGAAGGGCCCCAAGGGCACGCTTCGCTTTACCGCGACGGATGATGTCACCCTCTCGCATGAGGGCGACGTCGTGCGCGTGACCCCGCGCGGCACGAGCAAGCGCGCGCGCCAGCAGTGGGGCATGAGCCGCTCGATGGTCGAGAACCTCGTGACCGGCGTGACCGCGGGCTTCCGCAAGGAGCTCGAGATCCAGGGCGTCGGCTATCGCGCTCAGATGGCGGGCAATGTGCTGAAGCTCTCGCTCGGCTACAGCCACGACGTGAACTACGACGCCCCCGCGGACGTCAAGATCACGACGCCCTCGGCCAAGAACGACGTGATCGTGATCGAGGGCATCGATGCCCAGCGCGTCGGCCAGGTCGCGGCCGAGATCCGTGCCTGGCGCGGCCCCGAGCCCTACAAGGGCAAGGGCATCCGCTACAAGGGCGAGTTCATCTTCCGCAAGGAAGGCAAGAAGAAGTAAGGGGCGCGAAAATGGCGAACACAAAACGCGAGCTGTTCCTGAAGCGCCGCCTGCGCGTGCGCAACCGGCTTCGCAAGATGGCCGACGGGCGCGTGCGCCTCTCGGTCCACCGCTCGAACCGCAACATCAGCGCCCAGCTCATCGACGATGCGCGGGGCGTGACGCTGGCGGCTGCCTCGACGCTCGAGAAGGATCTCGGCGTCGTCGGCGTGAACAACCTCGATGCCGCCCGCAAGGTCGGCGCCCTGATCGCCGAGCGCGCACGCGCCGCGGGGGTCGAGGCGGTCTATTTCGATCGTGGCGGGTTTCTCTTTCACGGCAAGGTGAAGGCGCTCGCGGATGCCGCCCGCGAGGGCGGGCTCAAGTTCTGAGGAGATGACGATGGCAGAACGTGAAGGCCGCCGCGAACGCCGCGAGGATCGCCGCGAACGCGAGGAGAACCCGGAATTCGCCGATCGTCTGGTGGCGATCAACCGCGTCTCGAAGACGGTTAAGGGGGGCAAGCGCTTCGGCTTTGCGGCCCTCGTCGTCGTCGGCGACCAGCGCGGCCGGGTCGGATACGGCAAGGGCAAGGCCAAGGAAGTGCCCGAGGCGATCCGCAAGGCGACCGAGCAGGCCAAGCGGCAGATGATCCGCGTGCCGCTGCGCGACGGCCGCACGCTGCACCACGACCAGGAAGGGCGCCACGGCGCCGGCCGCGTGGTGATGCGCACCGCGGTGGCGGGAACCGGCATCATCGCCGGCGGCCCGATGCGCGCCGTGTTCGAGATGCTGGGCGTTCAGGACATCGTGGCGAAATCGCTCGGCAGCCAGAACCCCTACAACATGATCCGCGCGACGATGGATGCGCTGACGCGAGAGGCCTCGCCCCGCCAGGTCGCCCAGCGGCGCGGCAAGAAGGTCGCCGACATCCTGCGCCGGTCCGACGCCGAAGCGCCCGCGGAAGCCTGAGGAGAAGCAAGATGTCGAAGACCATCGTCGTCGAGCAATATGCCAGCCCCGCCCGCCGTCCCGAGGTGCAGCGCCAGACGCTGATCGGGCTCGGGCTGAACCGGATCCGCAAGACGCGCGAGCTTGAGGACACGCCCGCCGTGCGCGGGATGGTCGCCAAGATCCCGCATCTCGTCCGGATCATCGCAGAGCGCGGCTGAGGCCGCGCCATAACCCCGTGTCTGCCGGCGGCGTCGCTTCCGCCGGCATTTCCGGCAGAGGAGAAGCGACATGAAACTCAATGAACTCAGCGACAACCCCGGCGCCGCGCGCAAGAAGAAGCGCGTTGCACGCGGCCCCGGCTCGGGCAAGGGCAAGACGGCCGGCCGCGGCATCAAGGGCCAGACCTCGCGGTCGGGTGTGGCGCTCAATGGCTACGAGGGCGGCCAGATGCCGCTCTATCGCCGCCTGCCCAAGCGCGGCTTCGTCAAGCCCAACCGGCGCGAATGGTCTGTCGTGAACCTCGGCCTGATCCAGAAGTTCGTCGATGCGGGCAAGCTCGCCGCGGGCGCGGACATCACCGAAGACGCGCTCGTGGCCGCCGGCCTCACCTCGAAGAAGCGCGACGGGATCCGCATCCTCGGCAAGGGCGAGATCAAGGCCGCGGTGCGTCTGCATGTCTCGGGCGCGTCGCAGTCGGCGATTGCCGCGATCGAGCAGGCGGGCGGTTCGGTCACGCTCCTGCGCGCCGCGGCAGAGGCGGATGCGTCCGCCTGACGGCGTGGCGCTTGCGCGCGCGCCGCGCAGCGCCTAGATCACCAGAAGGTCGTTCCGCCGCCGGTCCCGTTGGCCCGGCGGCGGCGCCACGAAACGGGCATCGAAGGACCGCGCGCATGGCATCCGCTGCAGAACAGATGGCCGCGAACCTGAGCTGGGGGACGCTTGCCAAGGCGACCGAGCTGCGCAGCCGGATCTTCTTCACCCTCGGCCTTCTGATCGTCTACCGGATCGGCACCTATATCCCGGTACCCGGGATCGACGCGATCGCGCTGCGGAACTTCATGGACGACGCGGCCGCCGGCATCGGCGGGATGCTCAACATGTTCACGGGCGGCGCGATCAGCCGCATGGGCATCTTCGCGCTCGGCATCATGCCCTACATCACCGCATCGATCATCGTGCAGCTGATGGCCGCGACCGTGCCGCAGCTGCAGGCGATCAAGAAGGAAGGCGAGCAGGGTCGGCGCAAGATCAACCAGTATACCCGCTATGGCACGGTGTTTCTCGCGACCTTCCAGGCATGGGGGATCGCGGTCAGCCTCGAGGCGGGCGATCTGGTCCACGATCCCGGCCTCTTCTTCCGCCTCGCCTGCGTCATCACGCTTGTCGGCGGCACCATGTTCCTGATGTGGCTGGGCGAGCAGATCACCGCGCGCGGCGTCGGCAACGGCATCTCGCTCATCATCTTCGTGGGCATCATCGCCGAGATCCCCGCCGCCCTCGCGCAGTTCTTCAGCCAGGGGCGTTCGGGCGCGATCAGCCCCGCCGTCATCATCGGCGTGATCGTGATGGTGGTGGTGGTGATCGCCTTCGTGGTGTTCATGGAACGCGCCTTGCGCAAGATCTACATCCAGTATCCGCGCCGCCAGGTGGGGATGAAGGTCTATGACGGCGGCTCGTCGCATCTGCCGATCAAGGTCAATCCCGCGGGCGTCATCCCGGCGATCTTCGCCTCGTCACTCCTCTTGCTGCCGGTCACGGTATCGACCTTCTCGGGCACCGAGACGGGCCCCGTGATGTCGACGATCCTTGCCTATTTCGGGCCGGGACAACTGCTCTATCTCGTGTTCTTTTCGGCGATGATCGTGTTCTTCAGCTATTTCTACACGCAGAACGTGTCGTTCAAGACCGAGGAAGTGGCCGAGAACCTCAAGAACCAGAGCGGCTTCATCCCCGGCATCCGTCCGGGCAAGAAGACCGAGGAATACCTCGACCATGTCGTGACGCGCGTTCTCGTCGTCGGGTCGGCCTACATGGTCGCGGTCTGCCTCCTGCCCGAGATCCTGCGCAACGAGCTTGCGGTGCCCTTCTACTTCGGCGGCACCTCGGTGCTGATCGTGGTGTCGGTGACGATGGACACGGTCAGCCAGATCCAGTCGCATCTGCTCGCGCACCAGTACGAGGGGCTGATCGAGAAGTCGCAGCTACGCGGTCGCAAGCGCGGCCCCGCTCGCCCGCCGGCGCGCAGATGATCGCGGCCTGCGCCCTTGACGGGGCGCGGGAATCCTCCTAAGGCACGTCGTCCCGCTCGGGGCAGCGGCCAAAGGCCGCAGTGTTGTGAAAAAAGGTTCTGGCGCTACGGAACCGCAACGAAAAGGAAGATATCACGTGGCACGTATTGCCGGCGTAAACATCCCGACTGCCAAGCGGGTGCCGATCGCCCTCACCTACATCACCGGAATTGGCCCGACCAGCGCGATGAAGATCTGCGACGCCCTCGGCATCGCCGTCCAGCGCCGTGTCAACGAACTGAGCGACGCCGAGATCCTCGCCATCCGCGAGCATATCGATGCGAACTTCACCGTCGAGGGCGACCTGCGCCGCGAGGTGTCGACCAACATCAAGCGTCTGATGGACCTCGGCTGCTATCGCGGCCTGCGTCACCGCCGCAACCTGCCCGTCCGCGGCCAGCGCACGCACACCAACGCGCGCACCCGCAAGGGTCCCGCGAAGCCCATCGCCGGCAAGAAGAAATAAGGGGACGCACCGATGGCTCGCGATACCACCCGCACGAAGCGCAAGGAACGCAAGAACATCGCCACCGGCGTGGCGCATGTGAATTCTTCCTTCAACAACACCAAGATCCTCATCTCGGACGTCCAGGGCAACGCCATCGCGTGGTCCTCGGCCGGCACGATGGGCTTCAAGGGCTCGCGCAAATCCACGCCCTATGCCGCGCAAATGGCGGCCGAGGATGCCGGCCGCAAGGCGCAGGAACACGGCATGCGCACGATCGAGGTTGAGGTTCAGGGCCCCGGTTCGGGCCGCGAGTCCGCCCTGCGCGCCCTCGCCTCGGTCGGCTTCACCATCACCGCCATCCGCGACGTGACGCCGATCGCCCACAACGGGTGCCGGCCGCCCAAGCGCCGCCGCGTCTGACCGGCCACGACCGATGACCGGCCTGCGCCATGTGGCGCAGGTCGTCGACAGATTCTGAACCTCGGGCGTCCGCCGCTTCGGAGCATGCGGCAGCGGACAGGGATGGAGGGAAACGCATGATCCAGAAGAATTGGCAGGACATCATCAAGCCGTCGCAGCTTGAGGTGAAGCCCGGCGCGGACCCCTCGCGGGTCGGCACGGTCGTGGCCGAACCGCTCGAGCGCGGCTTCGGCCTGACGCTCGGCAACGCGCTGCGGCGCGTGCTGCTGTCGTCCTTGCAGGGTGCCGCGATCACGAGCGTGCAGATCGACAACGTGCTGCACGAGTTCTCGTCGATCACCGGCGTGCGCGAGGATGTCACCGATGTGGTGCTGAACCTCAAGGGCGTCGCGCTGCGGATGGATGTCGACGGACCCAAGCGCCTGACGCTGAGCGCGAAGGGCCCCGGCGTCGTGAAGGCGGGCGACATCGCCACCACCGGCTCGATCGAGATCCTGAACCGCGAGCATGTGATCTGCCACCTCGACGATGGCGCCGAGGTCTACATGGAACTGACGGTCAATACCGGCAAGGGCTATGTGGCGGCCGACAAGAACCGCCCCGAGGATGCGCCGATCGGCCTCATCCCGATCGATGCGATCTATTCGCCCGTCCGCAAGGTCAGCTACGAGGTCACGCCGACCCGCGAGGGGCAGGTGCTCGACTATGACAAGCTGACGATGAAGGTCGAGACGGACGGCTCGCTCAGCCCCGAGGATGCGGTCGCCTACGCCGCGCGCATCCTTCAGGACCAGCTCCAGATCTTCGTCAACTTCGAAGAGCCCGAGAGCGCCAGCCGTGGCGTTGCCGACGAGGGGCTGGAGTTCAACCCGCTCCTGCTCAAGAAGGTCGACGAGCTCGAGCTTTCGGTCCGTTCGGCCAACTGCCTCAAGAACGACAACATCGTCTATATCGGCGACCTCATCCAGAAGACCGAGGCCGAGATGCTGCGGACCCCGAACTTCGGGCGCAAGTCGCTGAACGAGATCAAGGAAGTGCTCTCGGCGATGGGCCTGCACCTCGGCATGGAGGTCGAGGACTGGCCGCCGGAGAACATCGAGGATCTGGCCAAGCGTTTCGAGGACCAGTTCTGAACCCGGGCAATCCCGCCCCAACAAAGGCGGCGTTCACGCAGGCGCCGCCACCAAAACACGAAACGGATAGGAGAGACCCATGCGTCACGCCAGCGGCTATCGCCGCCTCAACCGCACCCACGAGCACCGCAAGGCGCTTTTCGCCAACATGGCCGGCAGCCTGATCGAGCACGAGCAGATCCGCACGACGCTGCCCAAGGCCAAGGAACTGCGCCCGGTCATCGAAAAGCTGATCACGCTCGCCAAGCGGGGCGATCTGCACGCCCGCCGCATGGCGGCTGCGCAACTCAAGCAGGACGGCCATGTGAAGAAACTCTTCGATGAGATCGGACCGCGCTATCAGTCGCGCGCCGGTGGCTATTCCCGCGTGCTGAAGGCCGGCTTCCGCTATGGCGACATGGCGCCGATGGCCATCATCGAACTCGTGGATCGCAACGCCGACGCCAAGGGCGCCGCCGACCGTGCCCGCGCCGAGGCGGCCGAGGGGACCGAGGACTGAGGCAGACCGGGGGGCGCGCGCCGCCCCCCTTCACCCCGCGGGGTGGAAGAAATCGTGGATCGTGCGCGCCATGGCCTCCGATATGCCGGGGGCGGCCATCAGATCCTGCAGGCCCGCCCGCGACACCGCCTTGGCGCTGCCGAAATGCGCGAGAAGCGCGCGCTTGCGCGCCGCCCCCACCCCCGGAATGTCATCGAGCGGCGTCGCCCCCACGGCCTTGGCCCGCTTGGCACGATGCGCTCCGATCGCGAAGCGGTGCGCCTCGTCGCGCAGGCGCTGGACGAAGTAGAGCACCGGATCATCGCGCCGCAGCGCGAAGGGCGCCGCGCCGGGGCGGTGGAACTCTTCCTTGCCCGCGTCGCGGTCGATGCCCTTGGCGACGCCGACAAAGGGGATGTCATCGACCCCGAGTTCGGCCATCACGCCGGCCACCGCCGAAACCTGCCCTGCCCCGCCGTCGATCAGCAGAAGGTCCGGCCAGCCCTCGCCCTCGCGGTCGGGATCCTCGCGCAGGAGCCGCTCGAACCGGCGCGTCAGCACCTCGCGCATCATGGCGAAGTCGTCACCCGCCGCCCCCTCGGCGCGGATCGTGAACTTGCGATAGTCGCTCTTGCGAAAGCCGTCGGGCCCCGCGACCACCATCGCCCCCACCGCATCCTGCCCCTGGATGTGGCTGTTGTCGTAGATCTCGATCCGCCGGGGCGGGGCGTCGAGGCCCATCGCCTCGGCCAGCCCCTCGAGCAGGCGGCCCTGCGCGGCGCTTTCGGCCATGCGCCGGCCGAGGCTTTCGCGGGCGTTGCGGGCGGCGTTTTCCACGAGTTCCGCCTTCTCGCCCCGCTGCGGCACGCCGAGCGCGACCTTGCGGCCGGCGCGTTCCGAGAGGATCTCGGCCATGAGGTCGGGATCCTCGACCGCATGCGAGAGCAGGATCAGCCGCGGTGGCGGCGTCTCCTCGTAGAACTGGGCGAGGAAGGCCTGCAGCACCTCGGGCGCCTCGGCGCCCGCGCCGGTGCGCGGATAGAAGTCGCGGTTGCCCCGGCTCTGGCCGCCACGGATGAAGAAGACCTGCACGCAGGCCTGCCCGCCATCGAGGTGCAGCGCCACCACATCGGCCTCGGGCACGCCCCGGGGGTTCACCCCCTGCTGCGCCTGCACGGCCGTCAGCGCGCGGATGCGGTCGCGCAGCGCCGCCGCCCGCTCATAGTCGAGCGCCTCGGCGGCTGCGGCCATCTCGGTGGCAAGGCGGGCCTGGATCTGGCTCGACCGGCCTTCGAGGAAGGCCGCCGCCTCGGCCACGAGATCCGCGTAATCGGCCTCGGTGATGCGCCCGGCGCAGGGGCCGGCGCAGCGGCGGATCTGATAGAGCAGGCAGGGCCGCGTGCGCCCCTCGAACACCGCGTCCGAGCAGGTGCGCAGGCGAAAGACGCGCTGCAACTGGTTGAGCGTGCGGTTGACGGCGCCGGCACTCGCGAAGGGGCCGAAATAGCGCCCCGGCGCGGCCCGCCGCCCGCGATGCTTGGCGATCTGCGGAAAGGCGTGGCCCGCCGTGATGACGATGTCCGGAAAGCTCTTGTCGTCGCGCAAGAGCACGTTGTAGCGCGGCTTCAACTGCTTGATCAGGTTCTGCTCGAGCAGCAGCGCCTCGGTCTCGGTCCGGGTGCTGAGGAACATCATCGCGGCGGTTTCGCGGATCATCCGCGCGATGCGGGGCGAATGGCCCGTGGGGCGGGCATAGGATGACACGCGCGCGCGCAGGTTGCGCGCCTTGCCGACGTAGAGGACGCGCGCCTCGGCATCGAGCATTCGGTAGACGCCCGGCGAGGCATCGAGCCCGCGCACGAGATCCGCGATCAGCGCATGGCCCGTGGGCTGGTCCGAAACCGGCGCGCCGCTGCCCTCCGTCATGCCCTGAGCCCCCGTGATTCTCGTGCCCGTCTGCAACTGGAATGGGCGCCATGCAAGCCCCAAGCTTTCCCCGGCTTTTGTGGATAACTCTGTCGAAAACCGCAATGGCGGGCAGGATTCCTGTTGATTTCAGGCAGCTTCCACGTGTTGCCTATTTTTTAGGCTAATCTGCAAGTCATTGAAAAGACAAAAAACAATCTTATCCACATGGCAAAACCCTGAAAACAATGGCAGATCCGTGACGCCTTTGTGACGCCCTCGGCCTCTAGTGGACAACTTGTGGTCGAGGTGACCTGCCAGCCTTATTCCGTGCCGAGAACGTCGGGTGTCTGCCAGCCCAGATGCTGCCCGCCATCGACGCACAGGAGCTGCCCCGTCACAGCCGGGGCATCGAGGAAATAGGCCAGTGCCGAAATGATATCTTCCTCATCCGCACCCCGCTGGAGGACGGTCGCGGCGCGCTGGCGGGCGAAGTGGCTTTCGCTCTGGCGGCCGCCGCGCAGGGTGGGGCCGGGACCGATCGCATTCACGCGGACATGCGGGGCAAGCGCCTGCGCGGCGGTGCGCGTGAAGGCCCAGAGGCCCATCTTGGCGATGGTGTATGAGGCGAACTCGGGCGTCAGTTTCAGCACCCGCTGATCTATCATGTTGATGACAAGCGCCTGCGCCACCGGCTCGCCCCGCGCGTCCGTTTCGGCCTGCGGGGCCTGTGCGGCGAAATCCTGCGTCAGCATTACCGGCGCGCGCAGGTTCGAGGCGATGTGCCGCTCCCAGCTTTCGGCGGTGATGGTGCCGAGGCGGTCGTATTCGAAGATCGAGGCGTTGTTGATCAGCACCGAGAGCGGCGCCCCGATCGCCTCGCGGGCGCGCGCGATCAGGGTTGCCGTCCGGGCATCATCGAGAAGGTCGGACTGCACCGCCACCGCCCGCCGGCCGAGCGCGCCGATCTCGGCCACCACCCCGGCGGCCTCCTCGTCCGAGCCCGCGTAGTGGATGACAACGTCATGGCCGCGCCGGGCAAGGGCGAGCGCCATCGCCCGCCCGAGCCGCCGCGCCCCGCCGGTGACAAGCGCCGCCCCCCTCATGCGACGAGCGCCACGGTATAGGCGGCATAGATCGCGACAAAGACCACCCCGACCGCTCGCCCCATGTCGCGCTTGAAGAATACGAAGGGCACGAGCAGGAGCGACACCGCCAGCATGAACCACAGATCGAAGCTCAGGAGTTGTGCAGGCACCTCCATGTCGCCAAAGAGCGACGCCGCCCCGATGATCGCGAGCAGGTTGAACGTGTTCGACCCGATCACGTTGCCCATCGCCACATCGGCCTGCTTGCGGATCGCCGAGATGATCGAGGTCACCAGCTCGGGCAGCGAGGTGCCGATCGCGACGAGCGTCAGCCCGATCACCGTCTCGCTGATGCCGAGCACGCGCGCGATGTTCACCGCCCCATCGACCAGCAGATCCGCCCCGATCCCGAGGCCGACGATGCCGACGAGGATGAACACGATCTGCTTCCAGAGCGCCATGTCGGGTTGCACACCCTCGAGTTCGGGTTCGCTTGCGGCGCGATGGGCGCGCGCCGTGCGCAGGTTGTCCCCGATCATCAGCGCAAGCCCCGTGAGCAGGATCAGCCCGTGCCACCAGGTGATCGGCCCGAGGAAGGACAGCGCGATGAACAGCACGCTCGCCCCGATCATCACGATAAAGCCGCGACGCGTGTCGATGATCGACGAATGAATCGTGGTGAACAGCACGGGCAGGCCGAGGATCAGCAGGACATTGACGACGTTCGAACCGACGACATTGCCAAGCGCGATGCCCGCCTGCCCGTCGAGTGCCGCCTTGACCGAGACGATCAGTTCGGGCGCGGATGTCCCGAAGGCCACCACCGTCAGGCCGACGACCAGCGCCGGTATCCCGAGCCGCAGCGCGAGGTTGACCGCACCCTTCACGAGCGCATCTCCGGAGAACACGAGAACCGCGAGCCCCGCCACGACCATAACGATATCAAGGAGCATCATTTCCCTCGGGGGTTGCCGGGTGGTGCCGCGCCACAGGGGCACGGGCCCCGTCCGATCTGATGGCGCCCGCAGGACGGACAGGTTTTCGCGACCCGGCCGAGACCGGGCAGACGCGGCATGCGCAACCGTCCGAAGATCGCGAGCAGCGCGATGACGATGAGGAAGATCGTGACGACCTTGGTCATCCTAGAGGCCGAGCCTTGCCCAGAGCGCACGCCCCTGCGCCGCCTCTACCGCTCCTTCGAGCGCCGCCCCCGCAGCCCCGGCAATCCCGAAGCGCCGCAGCAGCGACGTGCGCTGACCGTGCCGGATGAGGCGGACCTTGTCGCCGTAAAGCTCGCGCAGCTTGGGCTCCAGATGGCCGATCCCGTCGGCGAGGCCCAGTTCGACCGCCCGCTGGCCGGTCCAGAATTCGCCCTCGAACAGCCCGGGGGCGTCACCGAGCCGCACCCCGCGGCTGGTGCGGACATGATCGATGAATGACTTATGAATGTCGTCGAGCAGAACCCGAAGCCGCTCGGCATCCTCGGGACGTTCGGGCATGAACGGATCGGCAAACGACTTCGACCGCCCGGCCGTGTGCACCCGCCGCTCGATCCCCTGCCGCCCGATCAGATCGGCAAGCCCGAACCCCGCCGAGATCACGCCGATCGATCCCACGATCGATGAGCGGTCGACCCAGATGCTGTCGGCCGCGCAGGCCAGCCAGTAGCCACCCGAGGCCGCGGCATCCTCGACGAAGGCATGAACCGGCAGCTTGCGCTCGACCGCGAGGCGGCGGATGCGGGCCGCGATCAGGGACGATTGCACCGCCGACCCGCCGGGAGAGTTGATGACGAGCGCAACCGCCGACGGCCGCCCCGAGCGGAAAGCGCGCTCGATGACGGGCCCCACGCTCGTATCCGACAGCGCCGACCCGAAGCGCCCGCCCGCACCGATCGGGCCGGCAAGCCGGACGACCGCGACGCGGGGCGCAAGGTTGGCAAAGGGGATAAGGTGCCGCATGGCGTGCATGTAGGGCCGCCCCCTTGGCGGAGCAATCCCCTCAGCCGCTTCGGCCGGTCAGAAGTTCGCGCAGCCTGATCGGCCCCGACCCGCCCGCCAGTCGGGCACCATAGATCACGCGCGATTCCGCCACCCGCATGATGTAGATGCGCGTCTCGGAGAAGGGCACGGATTCGATCCAGTCCACGACATCGACGCGCGGATCGCGCGGGTCGCCGAGTGATCCGATCCAGGCATTCGCGCGCGACGGCCCGGCGTTGTAACCCGCGCAGACAAGCGCGAGCGCCGGCCCGTAGCTCTCGATCAATTCGGCCAGATAGGCCGAGCCGAGCCGGACGTTCAGGGCGGGGTCCGAGATCAGCCGCGCCTCGTCGAACCGAACGCCGATCTTGCGCGCCATCTCGGCGCCCGTGCGCGGCATCACCTGCATCAGGCCGCGCGCGCCCGCGGGACTGATCGCGCCGGGGTCGAATTCGCTCTCGCGCCGCGTGATGGCAAGCGCGAGGGCGCGCGCCACCGGCAGGTCCGAGGGCACCATGGCGCTGAGCGGAAAGTAGGGGTCGGGCAGGATGAAGCCCCGCGCCGCCGCCGCCTTGCCGACATGAACGGCAAGGTTCGTCCAGTCCTGCTGGAGGGCGAAGCGTCCGAGGCGGCCCATATCCTCGGGCCCGAGCGATTCCCCCAGATGCAGCGCGAAGCGGCGCGCCAGCGTCGCATCGCCCGCTGCCCGCAGCAGCAGCGCCGCCCGCATCGTGCCATCGCCCAGAAAGGCAGCGCCCGCCGGGTCCGGGCCGGGGCCGGGCGACGCGAGGGCGGGATCGAGCGGCAGGCCGAGATCCTGCGCCGCCAACTGGCCGTAAAAGGCGGTCTGATGCGTGGCGGCGGCGCGCATCGCCGCGTCCGCGCCCGCCGCATCGCCCGCCGCCGCTGCCGCGCGGCCCTGCCAGTAGAGCGCGCGCGACACGCTGATCGCCGTCTCGACCCCGCCGCCGAGCGTCGCGAAATGCGCCACCGCCCGCTGCGGCTCGCCGAGGCGCCGCAGCGCGAGGAAGCCCGCAAGGAACTCGAGCGCGGCGAAATCGCTGCCCGATGTCAGCTGATGCCCGGCCGCGACGCGATAGGCCTCGGCGTCGCGCCCGCGCGCCATCAGGGCGCGCGCAAGCCGAAGCCGGCCCTCGGCCCATGCCTCGGGCCGTCCCAGCCCCTCGCGCGTCGCCGACCGCTCGATGATGAGGGCGGCCGCATCGTCGAGCCGCTCGCGCCGGAGCCGCCAGCCGTACCGCGCCGCCGCAAGCCCCGGATCGCCCTTGAGCGGCGCCGGCACCGCATCGACCAGCGCCCCGACCGAGCCCTCGTTGCGGTTGAGCGCGAGGCGGGCCGCCGCCAGCCGCCGCCAGCCCGGCTCGAGCCGGTCGATCATGCGCGCGGCTTCCTCGTTGCGATCCTCCCACAGCAGGTGATCCGCGCGCGCGGCGTGATGCGCCCCGAGCGATCCGCCCTCGAGCGCGAGCAGCGCGGCCTCGGCGGCGGCATCGAAGGGCAGGCTGCGCCATGCCTCGGCTGCGGCCCCCGCGGCGCGCGCGTTTTCGCCCTGCGCCCGGAGCGCCCAGACAAGGTGCGCCGCCCCCTCGGCGGTGCGCGGGGCCGTGCCCTTGAAATAGGCCGCAACCCGCGCCGGCGTCTGCGAGCGCACGACCGCAGCCTCGCCCTTCATCCGCAGCCAGGGCATCCCGGGCCAGTCGGGGCGGCGCGCGATGAAATCCTCGTAATCGCCGAGATTGCCCCCGCCCTCGCGCAGCCAGAGCCAGCGGATCACATCCCGCCCGAGCGGGCCAGCCGCATCGCCCGCCGCCAGCGCATCCGACCAGCGGCCCGCGGCCGCCGCCGCCAGCGCGCGCCGAAGCGCCTCGGCCTCGGCCGAGGCCACGGCACGCCCGGCGGGCAGCGCGGTCGCGAGCGCTGCCACGGCGGCCATGCCCAGCAGTTCGCGGCGGGTCGGTTTGAAACGCATGGCGCAAGGATGCCAAGTTTCGCGCGCGCTCGCAAGTCGACCGCCCCATTGGCAAGTCTGCCGTAGCGGTCTAGAAGCCCTGAGTGCGCTCGCAACGGAGGCCACCATGTTCCGCGGCTCTATGCCCGCCCTCGTCACGCCGTTTCGCGATGGGGCGGTCGATTTCGACACGCTCGGCGCGCTGGTGGAATGGCACATCGCCGAAGGCTCCTCGGCCATCGTGCCCGTGGGAACGACGGGCGAGAGTCCGACGCTCAGCCATGACGAACACGCGGCCGTGGTCGAGGCGGTGGTCAAGGCCGCGCACGGACGCGTGCCGGTGATCGCGGGCGCCGGCTCGAACGCCACCGCCGAGGCGATCGACCTCGTGCGCCACGCGGCGAAGGTGGGCGCGGATGCGGCCCTCGTGGTCACGCCCTATTACAACAAGCCGACGCAGGCCGGCATGATCGCGCATTACACCGCGCTGCACGATGCCTCGGACCTGCCGATCATCATCTACAACATCCCCGGCCGCTCGGTCGTCGACATGACGCCCGAGACGATGGGCAGGCTCGCGCGCCTGCCGCGCATCGTCGGCGTCAAGGACGCGACCGGCAAGCTCGAGCGCGTTAGCCAGCAGCGCATCACCTGCGGGGCCGATTTCATCCAGCTCTCGGGCGAGGATGCGACCGCGCTCGGCTTCAACGCGCATGGCGGGGTGGGCTGCATCTCGGTCACGGCCAACGTCGCGCCCCGGCTCTGTGCCGAATTCCAGGCGGCGACGCTCGCGGGGGATTACCGCAAGGCGCTCGACTATCAGGATCGCCTGATGCCGCTGCACGAGGCGATCTTCCTCGAGCCGGGGTTGGCGGGGGCGAAATACGCGCTCTCTGTCCTCGGCCTCTGCGCGCCCGAGGTGCGGCTGCCGCTCGTCCCCGTCACCGAAGCGACGCAGGCGCGCATCCGCGAGGCGATGCGCCACGCGGGCCTCATCGACTGACGCCCGGGCCGGGTCGCGCCGCGGCGCCGCCCGGAACCGCGCAGTCAGAGCCAGTCGCGCAGGATCGGGATCAGCGGCAGGTCGGCGGGCGGCATCGGATAGGCTGGCAGATCGCGCGCATGGACCCAGCGCAGCTTCTGGCCCTCGCGCGGCCGGACGGTTCCCTGCCAGCGCCGGCAGGCGAAGAGCGGCATCAGCAGATGGAAATCCGGATAGGCGTGGCTCGCGAAGCTGAGCGGTGCGAGGCAGCTTGCCCAGGTCTCGATCCCGAGTTCCTCGTGCAATTCCCGGATGAGGGCCGCCTCGGGCGTCTCGCCTTGCTCGATCTTGCCGCCCGGAAACTCCCACAGCCCCGCCATCGACCTGCCCTCGGGCCGTTCGGCGATCAGCACCCTGCCATCGGCATCGATGAGCGCGACCGCGGCGACGAGGACAAGCTTCAAGACCTGTAATCCCCATTGATGGAGATGTAGCCATGCGTGAGGTCGCAGGTCCAGACCGTGCGCGCCCCCCGCCCGAGCCCCAGATCGACCCCGATCACCAGATCCTGCGCGCGCATGTAGGCGCTGACCGCGGCCTCGTCATAGCCTGGGGCGCGCGCGCCGTTCTCGGCCACCACATGCGGCCCGAAGCGGATCGCGAGGCGGTCGCGATCCGCCGCGGCGCCCGATTTGCCGACGGCCATCACGACGCGGCCCCAGTTCGCGTCCTGCCCCGCGATCGCCGTCTTGACGAGGGGCGAGTTCGCGATCGCCATCGCGACGCGGTGCGCGTCGCTGTCGTCGGCCGCACCCGTCACCGCCACCTCCACGAATTTCGTCGCCCCCTCGCCGTCGCGCACGACCTGCCAGGCGAGATCGCGCATCACGTCGCCGAGCGCATCGGCGAAGGCGCGCGCGCTCACGCTGCGCATGTCGAGAAGCGGTGCCGCCGCCGACCGCCCCGTCGCCGCCACGATCACCGCATCCGAGGTCGAGGTGTCGCCATCGACCGTGATGCAGTTGAAGGTCCGGTCGGCCGCGCGCGCGACGATCTTTTGCAGGGCAGGGGCCACGATGGCCGCATCGGTGAAGATGTAGACGAGCATCGTCGCCATGTCGGGGGCGATCATGCCCGAGCCCTTGGCGATGCCGGCGATGCGGATCGTGCCCCCTTCGACCGCGACCTCGGCGGCGGCGCCCTTGGCGAAGGTGTCCGTCGTCATGATGGCGCGCGCGGCCTCGGCGATGGCCCCATCATCGAGCGCCCCCGCCATCGGCGCCAGCGCCGCCGCGATGCGCTCATGCGGGAGCGGCTCGCCGATCACCCCGGTCGAGGAGGTCAGCACCGCGCCCTCGGGCACCCCGAGCGCCGCACCCGCGGCCGCGCAGATCGCCGCCACGCTCTCGACCCCGGCGCGGCCAGTGAATGCGTTGGCGTTGCCGGAGTTGACGACGATCGCGGCGCCCTCGGGTGCCGTCAGGCCGCGCCCGATCTTGGCCTGCGCGTCGAGCACGCTTGCCGCGCGGGTCGCCGAGCGGGTGAAGACGCCCGCGAGCGTGCTGCCCGGCGCGAGCGTCGCGACCATGACATCGGTCCGCCCCGCATAGCGCACGCCCGCCGCCGCCACCGCAAACCGCGCGCCCGCGATCCGCGGCAGGTCGGGAAAGGACGCGGGTGCAAGCGGCGAGAGGGCAGGCGCCGCCTTGGTCTTGCCCGGCGCGGCTGGCGCCGCGGGGGCCTCTTCGCCGCCCGCCATGTCGCGCAGCCGGCGCTTGGCGCGCGAGAGCTTTTCCTTCAGCGCCTTCGCCTCGGTCTTCCAGTCGGTCTTGCCCATGATGCCCCCGTGACGCGCGCGTCAGTTGCCGAACAGCGCCGGATCGAAGGCCGCCGCCGGGTCGAGCCCGTCCGTCAACCGCTCCACCGTGGCGGCGCGGACCGCTTCGGCGATCTCCTCGTTCACGATGCGGTCCTCGACCTCGGCGGCCAGCCCCTCGCGCACCGTCTCGAAGCTCGGCACCGAGGCGATGCGGCTGTCGAGCAGCTTGACCAGATGCCAGCCGAATTGCGTCTGGATCGGTTCGGAAACCTGGCCGGGTTGCAGCCCGATCACCGCCGCCTCGAAGGCCGGCACCATCACGCCCGGTCCGAACCAGCCCAGATCGCCGCCCCTGACCGCCGCGCCATCGATCGAATGGCGCCGCGCGAGTTCGGCGAAATCGCCGCCCGCGGCGATCTCGGCCGCGATGCGGTCGGCCTCGGCGCGTTCGGTCACGAGGATGTGTGCGGCGTTGTATTCCGTATCGGGCGCGCGATCCGAGAAGCGTTCGGCATAGGCGGCCTTGAGCGCGTCCTCGGTCAGCCCCTCGGCCACCGCGCCCTCGAGCACCTTCGCGGCGGCCACGATACGGGTATAGTTCTCGACCGCCATGCGCTCGCGCGGCCCCGGTTCGCCGGCGAGACCGGCGAGTGCCGCCTGCCGGATGAGCTGGTCCAGAATGGCGCTGAACAGCACATCCGCGGGCTCTGCCAGCGTCTCGGGCGGCAGTTGCGCCGCCATCAGCGCGACATGGCCGAGCGTGATCTCGGTGCCGTTCACGGTCGCCACGACCCGGGCGGGATCGGCGCCCTCGGCATGGACCGGCAGGGCCGCGACGGCGCAAAAAAACGCGGCCGAGGCGGCCAGACGGTGCAGGGTGGTTCTCATCTCTTTCCCCAAGCTTCCGGGCGCCGGCGCGGCGCGTGACGTTGACACCCAACCGGCGGCCCCTTACATCGCTGGGGCGCGCGGGACAGGCCGCTCCGCCCTTCTACGGCAAGCCGGAACCGCCCGGCAAGGCCACGCGGGCGGCATAGCGCGCATTGCCGGGGCCGCCCGCCCCTCGGAGATGACATGCTCGGTCTCGGATCGCTTGCCCGCAAGGTGTTCGGCTCGCCGAACGACCGCAAGATCAAGGGCGTGCGCCCGATCGTGCAGAAGATCAACGCGCTCGAGCCGGAATTCGCCGCGCTCGACGATCAGGGGCTGCGCGCGCGCACCGAGGCGTTGCGCGCCCGGGTCGCGGCGGGCGAGAGCCTCGATGCCGTGCTGCCCGAAGCCTTCGCCAACTGCCGTGAGGCCGCGCGCCGCGCGCTCGGGCTGCGGGCGTTCGATGTCCAGCTGATGGGCGGGATCTTCCTGCACCAGGGCAACATCGCCGAGATGAAGACGGGCGAGGGCAAGACGCTGGTCGCGACCTTTCCGGCCTATCTCAACGCGCTGACGGGCCGGGGCGTGCATATCGTCACGGTCAACGACTACCTCGCCAAGCGCGACGCGGAATGGATGGGCAAGGTCTATGGCGCGCTCGGCCTCACGACCGGGGTCGTCTATCCCTGGCAGCCCGATGAGGAAAAGCGCGCGGCCTATCGTGCCGACGTGACCTATGCGACCAACAACGAGTTGGGCTTCGACTATCTGCGCGACAACATGAAGTCGCGGCTCGAGGACATGTCGCAGCGCGGCCATGCCTTCGCGATCGTGGACGAGGTCGATTCGATCCTGATCGACGAGGCTCGCACCCCCCTCATCATCTCGGGGCCGAGCCAGGACCGCTCGGACCTCTATGTCGCGGTCGACCGCCTGATCCCCCAGCTTTCGCCCGAGCACTACAAGCTCGACGAGAAGGCGCGCACCGTCACCTTTACCGAGGAAGGCAACGAGGCGATCGAGGCCATCGTGCGCGCCGCGGGGCTCCTGCCCGATGACCGCTCGCTCTATGATCCCGAATCGACGACGCTGGTGCATCACCTCAACCAGGCGCTGCGGGCGCACCGGCTCTTTCACAAGGATCAGCACTACATCGTCCGCGACGGCGAGGTGATGCTGATCGATGAATTCACCGGCCGCATGATGCGCGGCCGGCGGTTGTCGGACGGGCTGCATCAGGCGATCGAGGCCAAGGAGGGCGTCGCGATCCAGCCCGAGAACGTGACCCTCGCCTCGGTCACCTTCCAGAACTATTTCCGCCTCTACGGCAAGCTTGCGGGCATGACCGGCACCGCCGCGACCGAGGCCGAGGAATTCGCCGAGATCTACGGCCTCGGCGTCGTCGAGGTGCCGACGAACCGCCCCGTCGCGCGCAAGGACGAACACGACGCCGTCTATCGCACCGCGCGCGAGAAATACGAGGCGATCCTGAACGAGATCCGCGCCGCCCATGAAAAGGGCCAGCCGATACTTGTCGGCACGACCTCGATCGAGAAGTCCGAGATGCTCGCGGCGATGCTGACCAAGGCGGGTGTCCCCCACAACGTGCTGAACGCCCGCCAGCACGAGCAGGAGGCGCGCATCGTCGCCGAGGCCGGCCGCCCCGGCGCCGTCACCATCGCCACCAACATGGCCGGCCGCGGCACCGACATCCAGCTTGGCGGCAACGTCGAGATGCGCGTGATGGAGGCGCTCGCGGCCGACCCCGCGGCGCACCCCGACGCGCTGCGCGCCCGGATCGAGGCCGACCATGCCGCCGACAAGGCCCGCGTCCTCGCGGCCGGCGGCCTCTTCGTGCTCGCGACCGAACGGCACGAGAGCCGGCGGATCGACAACCAGCTCCGCGGCCGCTCGGGCCGTCAGGGCGATCCCGGGCGCTCGGCCTTCTACCTCTCGCTCGAGGATGACCTCATGCGCATCTTCGGGTCCGAGCGGCTCGACAAGGTGCTCTCCACCCTCGGGATGAAGGAAGGCGAGGCGATCGTCCACCCGTGGGTCAACAAGAGCCTCGAGAAGGCGCAGGCCAAGGTCGAGGCGCGCAACTTCGACATCCGCAAGCAACTCCTGAAATTCGACGACGTGATGAACGACCAGCGCAAGGCGATCTTCGGCCAGCGGCTCGACATCATGCGCGCCGAGGACGTGGGCGAGATCGCGCGCGACATGCGGCTTCAGGTGATCGACGATCTGGTCGACACGCATCTGCCGCCCAAATCCTACGCCGACCAGTGGGACGCCGAGGGGCTGGCCTCAGCGCTGCGCACGGGGCTGAACCGCGACCTGCCCGTGGTGGAATGGGCGGCCGAGGACGGGGTCGATCAGGACACGGTGCGCGAGCGGATCATCGAGGCGGCTGACGCGCTGATGGCCGACAAGGCCGCGGCCTTCGGCCCCGCGGTCATGCGCGACATCGAAAAGCAGATCCTCTTGCAGACGATCGACGGCAAGTGGCGCGAGCATCTGCTCACGCTCGAGCATCTACGCTCGGTCGTGGGTTTCCGCGGCTACGCGCAGCGAGATCCGCTCAACGAATACAAGACCGAGGCCTTCTCGCTGTTCGAATCCATGCTCGACGGTCTGCGCGGCGAGGTGACGCAGAAACTCTCACTTATCCGGCCGATGACGGCCGAGGAACAGACCGCCCTGCGCCGCCAGTTCGAAGCCCAGCAGGCGGCGCTCGCGGCCGCAGCCGCACCGCCGCCCCCGCCGCCCGAGACGTCGGCTACCCCCGCCTTCGACGAGGCTAACCCCGCGTCTTGGGGCGACCAGGGCCGCAACGATCCCTGCCCGTGCGGTTCGGGCAAGAAATACAAGCACTGCCATGGAAGACTATAAAATTGTATATTACCAATGACTTACGAAGTAGTTGCCCTTGTTTAGATGTTATGCGATTGTTAGGCACTGCGAGGATTTTGCTATGGTGTTAGGCAAATGTCAGGCAAAGATACTGTTGAGTATGAGGAGAAACTATTAGAGGGCAAGGTGCTGCTGTTCTCACGCAGTGGCGTGTTTCAGGTGCGACTTTACAAGGGCGACAGACGCTACATCTACAGAAGCCTTAAGACACGAGATTTGAAAGCAGCACGCGAAGAAGCAGTGCGAGCCTACTATGAAGTTGAGTTCCGCAAGCGTGAGCAACTTCCACTACAGAGCAAGCGTTTTGCGGATGTGCTGAACGAATATGTGCTGTTTAGGCGACGGCAGAACCAGCGTGGCACCCACAAGCAGAGCAACAAGCGAAATCAGCAGCAGACGAGCGACGAGATGCTGCGACAGGTGGGGCGTGTCACCAAGTTCTGGCTGGAATACGCTGGCAACAGACTGATTGAGCGAGTGGATAACAGTGTGCTGCGTGACTATGTGGCGTGGCGACAGAACTATTACCTGCGTGTGCCGGCAGCCATTCCAACTCACCTCAAATCGATCGTTCGTGCCAAGGTGCTGGACGGCGAAGAGTTGGTCAAGAATGGATCAGGTGCTGACGTTTCGGACCCGAAATGCTGGAAGGACGACGCTGTCGGCGATGCACTGACGACGGCACGACTGACTCGGCGCAGGGACGCGACGTGCTCTCGAGGCGTTTTATAACAGTTTATAACTTTTCGTTCGAAACTGACGACGAGTCAGTTGTCGATTAATACATTATTATTATTGTATTTTCTGGCTCCGGCGGTAGGGATCGAACCTACGACCAATTGATTAACAGTCAACTGCTC
>CAYYJB010000029.1:2488-28774 GCA_964472135.1 uncultured Gemmobacter sp. | reverse complement strand
GGCCCAGCATCCGCTATCCCGAAGGCCAGTGCATCGCCGCCTTATGGCCCGACGTGATCCCCATCCCCACCCAAGGCGCGCATTTCGCCTATCACTGGAACGGCGCGGCGGTGGATTTCGTCAAGCAGTTGGACAGTGGCGACGTGTGGGAGGTGCGATGATCCAACGCTGCTGCTCATGCTGAGCGTGATCACGCGCGTCGAGTGATGATATCAGTGGCACCGCCCCGAACGAATACGTCTATACAGGTCCCGCGCAAGTCCCTTATGAACCGCGGAACGGAACGGTTGGTCGTTCATGATCTTCGAAAAAACCTCTTCGTTTCCGTCCATTCGGTTGATAAATATTTCATCAAGCATACGATCGAGATAGGAGGCGAAGTTATCGTATTTGTTGGCGAGCGCAGCCTCGATGATCCGCTCATCACCTTCCGCGCTCTCCCGGACCTGCTCGAAGAAAAGTTGGTCAGACCGGGTGAAACTCGTGCCGAACCGCTCATTCAGTGTCTCCACAAGGTCTTTCAGTCCAACCTCTTCAAACTTCCTCCCCCCTGAACCAACATCCGTTGGACCTTTGAGGGGATCAGCCTCACCATCATCAAGGCTGATTGACCCTTGCGTCATTTGCTGAATACGGAAATACTTCAGTGAAACTTCGTCCTCCAACGTGAACGATGATCCATTGCCAGGGGGCGGCAGTTTGGAAATCAGATTCCGGCAGAAAGTGTAGAACTGCTCAAGCTCACTATCCTGATACGGGATGACCTGGGACAGGAAAGCATAAAGATTGCGGAATGCAGTGATCTGGCCTCTGAACTCTTCGCGTTCTTCCTCTTCGCGCCTTTGGAATGCATCAACCCCCCAGTCGAGTATCGCATTCATCGTCCGATGATCAGTGGCTGTGTGATCCTTCTTTTTCCCATACCAGACAGCCGAGAACGCGCTGACATCCTCTGTCGTGAAGATCGACCACTCCAAAACCCTGTGCTGCAACTCGTTCAAGCGTTGAGGGTCCACGCTCTCTCCCATTGGCGTATCTTCGTAATATGGCTTGAATGCCTTGAAGATGGCGTCTTCCTCGTTTGCGAAGTCGAGAACAAAAGTGCGTGCCTTGCCCGGTGCCATTCGGTTCAAGCGGGAAAGCGTTTGGACGGCCTGCACCCCAGCTAGGCGCTTTACCACATACATCGCCTGCAAAAGCGGCTGATCGAACCCGGTCTGATACTTCTCGGCGACCAGCAAAACGCGAAATTCATCGCTGTTGGAAACGGCGGTGCAAAATTAGGCCACGGTAGCGGCGGGATAGTCTCGCTGCGGGCGGAGTAAAATCCTGCCACTTTCCTCTTCTTGCGGCGGCAGGGAGGGCGGGGAGATCTATACCGTGGAACTTTACAAGAAGGTCCGTTTGGCATGCGCCGAGGGCATGAGCAGGCGGGCGGCGGCGCAGCATTTCAACATTTCGCGTGGAACGGTCGATAAGATGATGGCCTTCTCGGTGCCGCCTGGCTATCGGCGGGACAAGCCGATCAGGCGGCCTAAGCTGGATGGGTTCACCGAGTTCATTGACGCTTGGCTCGAGGCCGACCAGGCCGTGCATCGCAAGCAGCGTCATACAGCCAAGCGGATATGGGAACGGCTTCAGGCCGAGCATGGCTTCACCGGCGGCTATACGATCGTCAAGGATTACGTGCGTGACCGTCCGGCCCCGGCTCATCGAACATGGCCTTGGTCTTGAACTTCGGCGTGGCCGTGAAGGCAAAGAAGCTCAGGTTGGGTTGACGACCCCGCCGCAGGGTGTCCCGCAGGATCGCCCTCTTTGCCTCTTCGGTCAGGGCAGGAAGTATTTCCGATGCACGATACAGTCCCCCGAGCGACGGCGGAGGCATGTCCCGCTTCTGGAGCGCCTGACGAGAAACCGAAAGGCGCGCCGCTACGTCGGCGAGGCTAACAAGATCGGGCTTCACCTCGCGAAGACGCGCGCCCTCGGGCAACGCCGACAGGACTTGCGTGATGGCCCCATTGATCACCGCCTCGGCACCTTGGCCGGTCAATGAAGGTCTTCAGCAAGGATATCAGCCAGTGTCATCGGCGCACTGCGAGTCATTCATCGGTTGAATTTGCGTCACGAGCGTCTATGACGCCGGAGACAAGGTTGTCGGCCAAAAGCCTAGCGGGGTCGGCTGCAGTCGCCGGCTGAGGATTCAGCGCTGCTACCCGCGCGGCGCGCGCACGTGCCGCCTCGACAGCCACCGCGCGCCCAACCTGCACGAAGCGCAGCATCGCCCCGGGCGGGATCTGCGCCAGCCGATCCATGTCGGCCGAGATGACCGTCGCGATGCGCGGATAGCCCCCGGTCGTCTGGCAGTCGCGCATGAGCACGATCGGCTGGCCGGAGGGCGGGATCTGGATGCCGCCCGCCACGATGCCGTCCGAGACCATCGAGCCGGGCCGCGGCGGCAGGTGCGGCCCCTCGAGAAACCGCCCCATCCGGTCGGAGCGCGCGCCGATCCGCCACGCTGCACCCGTCAGGATGCCGAGCGCGTCGGGTTCGAACCAGTCCTCCTGCGGCCCCGCGAGGATGCGGATCGCGCCACCGCCCGGCGCCGGCGGCGGCTCGAGCGCCAGCGGCACGAGCGGCGCGCCGCCCCTGATCGGGAGCCGCTGCCCGGGGGCGAGCATCGGCGGGCCGAGGCCCGAGCGCTGATGCGTCGACAGGCTGCCGAGCACCGGCGCCAGCGCGAACCCCCCTCCGACCGCCAGATAGCCGTGGACGGCATCGCGCGGCGGCGTGATCTCGATCTCGTCCCCGGGCTCGGCCGCAACCGACCTGCCCGGCGCCAGCGCGCGCCCGTTGACGCGCAGCGCAACACCCGGCCCCGCTGCGGCCAGGAGCGCGCCCGCCACCTCGAGGCGGAAGCGCGCACCGGCCAGCGACAGCTCCACCGCCGCCGCCAAAGGCGGGTTGCCCACGCAGGCATTGGCCAGCGCCAGCGAGACGAGGTCCATCGCACCCGCAGTCGAGATGCCCTGCCGCCGCCAGCCGGTGCGCCCGCCATCCTGGATGCTCGCGCCTTGCGCGCAGCTGAGCACGAGCAGCGCGGGCGTCATGCCAGACGCTCCGCAACAAGGGCGCCTTCGGCGGCGCGCGCCTGAAGACCGTCCCATTCGCGCGCCGAAACCGGGGCAAAGATGACCTCGTCGCCCGCATCGAAGAGGAACACCGGATCGCGGCCCGGCATGAAGGCGCGCGCTGGGGTGCGGCCGACAAGATGCCAGCCGCTCGGGCCCGCGACGCTGCCGATCGCCGTCTGGGCGCCGCCGATGCTGATCGAGGCGGCCGGGATGGCCGGGCGGGGGATGTCGCGCCGCGGGCAGCCGAGCCGCGGGGGCAGCCCGCCGAGATAGGCAAATCCGGGCAGGAAGCCGATCATCATCACGCGATAGACGGGGGCGCAATGCGCCTCGATGAAGGCGGCGGGCGAGAGGCCCGCATGCGCCGCGATCGCGGGCAGGTCGATCCCGTGCTCGCCGCCATAGGCTACGGGCACGCGCCAGCGCCGCCCGGCGGGCGCCGCTGCCGGCGCGCCCGCGACGAGCCCGAGGATCAGCGCGCCAAGCGCATCGCGATCGGTCGCCAAGGGGTCGAAATGCACCATCAGCGCACGGTAGGTCGGGACGCATTCGATCACGCCCGGCACCGCCGCCGCCGTCAGCGCGCGGTCGAGCGCAAGCACACAGGCATTGACGGCCGCATCGATCGCGTCGCCGAACTCGACGCTGATCGCGGCATCGCCGCAATCGAGGAGCCGCGGCACGGTCATGTCCCGGACCCCACCGGAGGGGCGATGCCGAGGCCCGCAAGCACCGCCCGCGCAACCGCGAGCGCCGTCCGCCGCAGGCCGCGGTCGGTCGTCCCGCCCACGTGCGGCGTCAGGATGAGCCGCGGCGCACCAAGCAGCGGGCTGTCGGCGGGGAGAGGTTCGCGCCGCGTCACGTCGAGCGCGGCGCCTCCGAGATGGCCCCCCTCGAGGGCGCGGACCAGGGCGTCCTCATCCACCAGCGCGCCGCGCGCGGTGTTGACGATCAGCGCCCCGGGCCGCAGGGCGGCCAGCGCGGCGGCATCGAGCAGCGGGCGCGCGCCCGGCAAGCCGTGTAGCGACAACACATCGGCCACCGACAGCAGCTCGGCCGCATCCTTCGCGGCGGCGACCCCGTCGCGCGCCAAGTCTGCCGGCGAGGCGTGAGCGGACAGGGCGACCACCTTCATGCCCAGCCCCTGCGCCATGGGGGCGAGGGCGCGCGCGACCGCGCCATAGCCCCAGAGCCCGAGGCAGCGCCCGCCGAGGGCCGTGCCGCGGTGCCGAAGGCGCCAGCCCTCGTCGCCTGCGCGCACCGCTCCATCCGCGTCGCGCAGACCGCGCGCCAGCGCCAGCGCCAGCCCGAGAGCCAGTTCCGCCACATCGGCGGCATTGGCGCCGGGCGTGTTCACCACGCTGATCCCGCGCGCGCGGGCGCCTGCCACGTCGATGCGATCGACCCCTGTTCCGTGGCTTCCGATCACGCGCAGGCGCGGCGCCAGAGCCATCGCTTCGGCAGGAAAGCCCCAGTTGCGGGCGATCACCGCATCCGCGTGCAGAAGGTAGGGGGCCAGTGTCTCGATCCGGGTGTCGGGCGCGGTGTCGACCGCGACACCCGCCTCGCGCAGGAGCGCGGTTCCCGCGGGGTCGATCGGCTGGACGACAAGACAGCGCATCAGTTCGGTCGCGAGAGGTCCTGCAGGCAGAAGGCCGACAGGACGAGCGCGGCGGCGGCGAGGTCCTCGATCTCCATCGCCTCGTCGGGGTTGTGGCTGCCGTTGAGGTTGCGGATGAAGATCATGCCGGTCGGAATGCCCATCGCGGCAAAGACGGCCGCGTCATGCCCCGCGCCGCAGGCCATCACCTCGGGTGCCGCGCCCTGCCCGGCGGCGATGTCGCGCAAGGCCGCCATGACCTCAGGATCCATCCGCGCGGGCGTGCTGCCGGTCTCGGGGCCCAGATCGAAGCGCACGCCGAGCCCCGCCTCGAGGCTCGCGACGGCGGCGGCCAGCTCCGCACGCATCAGGTCGAGCGTTTCCGGGGCCTCGCTGCGGATGTCGAGCGAGAAATCTACCTGCCCCGCCACCTTCGAAAATGCCGCCTCCTCGGGATCGGTCGTGATCTGGCCGAAGGTCACGGTGAGGTCGTGGCCGAGCGCGGCAAGGCTGTTCCACGCATCGTCGAGCCGCGTGATCAGCCGCGCCACGGCAAGCACGGCATCCTGCCGAGACGGCCGCGGGGTGGCGCCGGAATGGGCATAGCTTCCAAGGCAGGTGGCGTTACGGTGGCGAAAGCTGCCGCGTATGCCCGTGACGATACCGAGCGCGCGCCCCTTGGCGGCCAGCACCGGCCCCTGTTCGATATGCGGTTCGATGAAGGCCGCGATGCCGGCAGGGTCGAGCGCGCGCTGCCCCCGCCGCAGCGCCGCGCTGTTTCCGCCGGCCGCATCGACCGCAAGGCCGAGCGCCACGCGGTCGCCCGCACGCGTCACCCCGTCGAGTTCCGCCGCCGTCAGTCGGCCGAAGGCGGCGCGGCTCCCGATGTAAGAGGCGCCGAACCATGTGCTCTCCTCGGCCCGGATCGCCATCACGATGAGGTCCTGCGGCGGCACGACGCCCGCGGCGCGATAGCCGGCCGCGACCGCAAGCCCCGTGAGCACCCCTGCCGCGCCGTCGTAATTGCCGCCCATCGGCACCGAATCGAGGTGCGATCCGATGATGACAGCAGGCCCCGGCCGCTGGCCGCGCAGGGTCATGTACAGGTTGCAGCCCGCGTCGATGGCGCACTCGAGCCCGAGGCGCCGCGCCTCGCGCCGGACCACGTCATGCGCGATCTGTTCGCCAAGGCCGTAGGAGGCCCGGTTGATGCCGCGCGGGCCGCCCGTCCGCAGGCGCAGCTCGGCCAGGAGCCGCGCGGCCAGCGCGACATCGGGCTCTGGCAGGCTGCAAATCGATGCACTCGTGCCGAGGGTCAGGGCTGATGTCATAGCCGCGTCAGCCGCTGGATGATGCTGTCGCGCACACGGGCAAGGTGCGCGGCCATGGCGGAGGCGGCGCGCTCGGGATCGCCGGCCTCGACCGCATCGAGAATCGCGAGGTGCTCGGCGCAGGTGTCGGCAAGCCGTTCGGGCATGCTCCGCAGGTCGAAGATCTGTGTCTGCCGGCGCATGGTGCGGATGATGGCCGAGAGCTGTCTGTTCTCGACCGCCTCGGAAATCGCGCCGTGGATGCCCTCGTCGATGTCGCGCGCGAGCGCCCGGTCGGTCGGCTGGTCGGGCGGCAGCGCGCGCAGCGCGGCGATCTTTGCGCGCAGGGCCTGCATGGTCGCCGCCGGCACATTGCCGGCCGCCATCCCCGCAACGGTCGGTTCCAGCAGAAGGCGCACCTGAAGCGCGTCCATGTAATCCTCGATTCGCATCTGCCGAACCTGAAGGCCGCGGCCGCCCTGTCGCAGTAGCAGGCCCTCGCCCTCGAGCATCAGCAGCGCGTCGCGCACGGGTGTGCGCGACATGCTGAGAGATTCTGCAAGGCGCCGCTCGTTGACCAGCTCGCCCGGCCGCGCGACCCCGTTGAGGATCATCTCGAGGATCTGTTCATAGGCCTGCAACGCAAGGCGCTTGTCGGGGGCGTTCAGCATCCGGTCTCCTGTGATGCGTGGGCAGACCTGCGCAGAGTGCCCGCGATTTCATCGCAGCGACAGGGCAAAGGCAAGCAGGGCCCATTGAGTCACGCGAACAATATTCCAGTGGTTGACTATTGGTATACCAAGACCTAGGCTGTTGGCAACGGGGTCATCTCCCTCAAGGCCACCCCGATCAATCGGAGACCGCATGGCACCTCCACCCGGTTCAATGCTGCCCTTTCCGCGTGCCGAGCACATGGGCCGCCTTGCGCGGCTGAGGGCGGCGCTGCGCGCGCGGGGTGCCGATGCGATGCTCGTCTTCTCTCAGGAGAGCCTCTACTGGCTGACGGGCTACGATACCGGGGGGTATGTCTTCTTTCAGTGCGCCGTGGTCACGGCCGATGACCGCCCCGTCGTTCTCCTGACGCGCCGGCCCGATCTCTTGCAGGCGCGCACCACCTCCACGATCGAGGATATCCGGATCTGGTGGGATGCCGACGACGCCAATCCCGCGCGCGACCTCAAGGCCATTCTAGATGAGCTCGGCCTGGCCGACGGGCGGGTCGTGATCGAACTCAACACGCACGGGCTGACCGGCTGGAACCTGTGGCGCTGTCAGGCCACGCTGGGCGACTGGTGCCAGCTCGAGGATGACGCCAACCTGATCCGCAAGCTGCGGCTGGTGAAATCGCCCGCCGAGATCGCCGTCATGCGCAAGGCCGCCGAGATCTGCGACAGATCGCTCGAGCGGGTGATCGCGGTGGCGCGGCCGGGGATGCTCGACAGCGATCTGAAGGCTGTCTATCTCAACTCGATCCTGGGCGACGGGGCCGACATGCCGCCCAATGCGCCCCTGTTCAATTCGGGCGAGCGCGCGGTCTATGGCCGGGGCGTCACCAATCCGAGGCGGCTCGAGAAGCAAGACCAGATCCTTGTCGAATACCCGGTCCCCTACCGGCACTACAACGTCAAGACCGAATGGATGATCCTGTTCGGCCGTGTGCCCGATCGTCAGCGGCACATGTATGACGTCGCGCGCGAGACGCTGGTGCGGATGACCGATCTGGCGCGGCCGGGCACGGCGCTGGGCGAGATCTTCGATTGCTATGCCGCGGGGCTCGACGCGGGCGGCTATGCCGCGTCGCGGTATGGCGCCACGGGTTATTCGGTCGGCATTTCCTTCTCGCCCACCTCGATGGACGTCCCCCCGATGATCTATTCCGGCGCGGCAACCGTCTGCGAACCCGGCATGACCCTGTTCTATCACGTCATGAACGGTGATGCCGACAGCGGCTTCGCGATGGGCGTCGGGCATACCCTGCTCGTCACCGAAGGCGCGCCCGAGGTGCTGACCTGGCTGCCGGAGGACCTGACCGTCGTCACGTGAACCAGACAAGTGCAATACCGCCGGCAACGGCTCATTCACCACGGAGGAAGACCATGACCGATTTCACCCTTAAGCGTCGCCACGTCCTGATGGGTCTAGGTGCCTCTGGCGCCATGACCGCACTCGGCCTGCCCGGTGGCGCCTTCGCACAGGCCACGCCCAAGACCGGGGGGACGCTGCGCATCAGCCATTCGACGCGCATCGCCACGCTAAACGTCCTGTCGCTCTCGGGGCCGGCGGAATACCCCTGCATCGACATGATCTATTCAGGCCTGACGCGGATCGGACTCGATAGCCAGGTCCATCCGGATCTTGCAACGCATTGGGATGCGTCCGCGGACGCCAAGGAATTCGTGTTCCACCTCCGTGAAGGGGTCAAGTTCCACGACGGCACGCCCTTCACCGCCGACGATGTAGTCGCGACCTATACAACGATCCTGAACCCTGATGTGCCTGCCGCCGCGCGCTCGGTGCTGAGCATGATCGGAAAGGTCGAGGCGATCGACCCGCTCAAGGTCAAGTTCACCCTCAACGCGCCGTTTGCTGATCTGCCCGTCTCGACCGCGCACGCCAATGCGCGCATCATCTCGAAGGCGGCACTGGCCGCCCCGCTGACCGACCTCGATACCAAGGCGAACGGCACGGGTCCCTTCAAGCTCGAGGTCTACGACAGCGCCACCATGGTGCGGCTGGTCAAGAACCCTGACTACTACCAGCCAGGCAAGCCCTATCTGGACGCGGTCGAGATGATGCTCTTCCCGGACCTCGCGGCGGAAAGCGCGAACTTCCTCTCGGGTGCGACCGACGTGATGCTGACGGTGCAGCAGGCCGAATTCGCCCGCGTCGCCGCTGCGGCGGGGATCGAGGCCAAGCGCGTCGCCTCTGGCCGCTATGTCTGCATCGTGATGCGTCAGGACACCAAGCCGTGGGACGATGTGCGCGTGCGGAAGGCGCTGGCGCTGGCGACCGACCGCGATCTTCTGGTCGAGGTGATCCTCGAAGGCCTGGGCCGCCCGGCCTATGACAGCATCGTCGCGCCCGAACTGGCCTATGCGACCGAAAAGCCGGCGATCCCCTATGATCCGGAAGGCGCGCGCAAGCTTCTGGCCGAGGCGGGCTATCCCGACGGCATCAAGGCGACGCTGGTCGCATCGGACCGCCCCGGCATCCGGGTTCAGACCGCCATCGCGCTCAAGCAGTCGGCGGCAGCGGGCGGCTTCGATCTCGAAATCGAGACGATGCCGCATGACACCTATCTCGCGAATGTCTGGCGCAAGGGCGCGTTCTACATCGGTTACTGGGGGATGCAGCCCACGATTGACGCCACCTATCGACTTCTGCTCACGGCGGACGCCGCCTATCAGGACACCGAGTGGAAGAATGCCGCCTTCGACGCCCTGATCGAGGAAGGACGCTCAACCGTCGATCCCGCCAAGCGGGCCGAGATCTATGCCAAGGCACAGCAGATGGAACTGGACGACACGCCCTATGTCGTGCCCTTCTTCGAGGATGTCCTTACCGCGAGCAACGACACGACCGAGGGCTGGCAGGTCGCGCCGATCTCGCGCTATTTCTACGTCGAGGATGTCTGGCTCGACCGGGCCTGAGATCGCACGGTGACGCTGGCCTATCTCCTGCGCCGACTGGGGGCGATCGCCATCGTGATGGCGATCGTGACCCTGGCGGTGTTTGGCATCACGATGGTCCTGCCCGGCAATGCCGCCCTGATGATCCTGGGCGAACATGCCTCTGCGGATTCCCTGATCGCGCTGGAACGCCAGCTGGGCCTCGATCGCCCAATCTGGGAGCAGTATCTCGACTGGGTCTGGGGCGTGCTGCATGGAGATTTCGGCATGTCGCTCCGGCTGTCCCTGCCCGTCTCGCAGGTGGTCGGGACAGCGTTCTGGAATTCCGCCTGGCTTGCGCTGATTGCCCTCGCGGCGGTCACGATGGTGGCGATCCCGCTCGGCGCGCTGGCCGCGTTGAAGCGCGGTTCGGTCTGGGACCTCGGGATCGGTCTGTTCGCCTATGTCGGGACGGCGATGCCCGAATTCGTGACCGCCACCCTTCTTCTGATCCTGCTGGCCTCGCCCGAATGGCCCATCCTGCCCGCCGGCGGCTTTGTCTCGCCGTCGGAGAACCTGGGCGGGTTCATCAACCATGTGATCCTGCCCGCGAGCACGCTCGGGCTGATCCTGATGGCGCATATCTCGCGGCAGGTGCGCTCGGAGATGGCCGAGGTCCTGTCGTCGGACTATGTCCGGGCGGCGCGTCTCAAGGGGCTGCGGGGGCGCCGCGTGGTCTGGCGCCACGCGCTGCCCAATGCGCTGGCGCCCGCCGTCGCCGTCATCTCGCTCGATATCGGGTATCTGCTCGGCGGGATCATCGTGGTCGAGGAGATCTTTGCCTGGCCGGGGCTCGGGCGGACGCTCATCTACGCGCTGCAGAACCGCGATCTGCCCGTGATCCAGGCGATCACGCTCCTTCTGGCCGTGGTCTATGCGCTGTCGAACCTGCTGGCCGATCTCGTGATCGCCTGGCTCGACCCCCGGGTGCGCCATGCGTGACATCCTGCGAAACCCCGCGGGGCTCGCCGGAACGATCCTGCTGGCGCTGGTGCTGGGTGCGGCGCTGCTCGGGCCGTGGCTGGCGCCGTACGATCCGCAACTCTTCCACGCCAGCAGCCGATTGCAGGGGCCGAGCGCCGAATTCTGGCTGGGCACCGACCAATACGGGCGCGATCTCCTGTCGCGCCTGCTGCATGGAGCGCCCTCGACGGTGTTCTTCGGGCTCGGGGCGACCGCGCTCGGCGTCGCCGCGGGCGCGGTGATCGGGGTGATCGCCGGGGTCGCGGGCGGGCGGGTCGACAGCGTCATCATGCGGGTGCTGGACGGGCTGCTTGCCATGCCGGAGTTGCTGTTCACCCTGCTCATCGTCACCTTTCTGGGCGGCGGCACGACGCAGGCCATGCTGGCGGTCGCGCTGACCTTCACGCCCGGCATGGCGCGCATCGCCCGCAGTTCGGTCCTGTCAGTGCGGACGCGCGAGTATGTGCTGGCCGCCATCGCGCGCGGCGAATCGCGCGCCTGGATCGTGGGGCGGGAGGTGCTGCCCAATGCCCTGGGGCCGATCATCGTCGAGGCGACGATCCGGGTGAGCTTCGCGATCATGATCGGCGCGACACTCGGCTTTCTGGGCCTTGGCGCGCAGCCTCCGTCCACCGAATGGGGGCTGATGGTGGCCGAAGCGCGGCAGTTCATGTTCCGCAACCCCTGGTGCGTGGCGGTGCCGGGCATTGCCATCGCGATCACCGCGATGGGCTTCAACCTCTTCGGCGACGCCATGCGCGACGCCTTCGATCCCAAGAGGAACCGCTCGTGACCGGCCTCGGCACGGCGCCCGTCCTCGACGTGCGGGGCTACGGCCTCGTCTATGATACCCCCGAGGGCGCCGTGCAGGCGCTTGCCGATGTCACGCTCTCGGTCGGGCCGGGAGAGACGCATGCGCTGGTGGGCGAAAGCGGATCGGGCAAGTCGACGCTGGCCTGGGCGATCATGCGCCACCTGCCCGCCAATGCGCGCGATGTGTCGGGCATCATCGCCCTTTCGGGCGAGGACATCCTGGCCAAGAGCCCTTCGCAAATGGAAGCCCTGCGCGGGCGGCGCATCGCGATGGTCTTTCAGGATCCGAGCGCCGCGCTGAACCCAACGATGCGCCTCGGCGACCAGATCGCCGAGGTTCTGATGCGCCACCGCGGCATGGACCGCGATGCGGCCCTGGCCGAGGGTGAGGCCGCGCTCGCGCGCACGGGCATCCTGCATCCCGAGCAGATGATGCGCCGCTATCCGCACGAGGCCTCGGGCGGCGAAAAGCAGCGCGTCGTCATCGCGACGGCCTTTGCATGCCAGCCCGAACTCATCATCTTCGACGAACCCACGACGGCGCTCGATATCCTGACCGCGCAGCAGATCCTCGAGCTGTTCCTGCGCCTGCGGTCGGAAACCGGGGTCGCCGCGCTCTACATCTCGCACGATCTCGGGCTGGTGTCGCGGATTGCCGACCGGGTGTCGGTCATCCATGAAGGCCGCATCGTGGAAACCGGCCAGGTTTCCGAGGTGTTCCGCGCGCCGCGCGACGCCTACACGCGAAAGCTCATGGCGGCGGTGCCGCGCCCCGAGGTGCGACTGGCGGTGCCCGAACCGGATGCGGCCGAGGCGGTTCTGAAGGTGCGCGGCGTTTCGGTGCGCTATGGCCGAGGGGGATGGCTCGCGCGGCTCATCGGACAGGGGCCCGCGGCGTTCTATGGCGCGCGCGATGTCTCGCTCGACGTCAAGCCGGGCGAGCTGCTCGGTCTGGTCGGGGCCAGCGGATCAGGCAAGTCAACGATGGCGCAGGTGCTGTCGGGGTTGCGCGATTTTTCCGGGGAGGTCGTCTTCGACGGCCGCAGCTTCGCCGCGCGCACGGATTTCGACCGGGCCTATCGCCGCGACGTGCAGATCGTGTTCCAGCATCCCGACGCGAGCCTCAACCCGCGCCAGACCATCGGCACCATCCTGTCGCGTCCGTTACGCCTCTACAGGCTCTGCCCGACCGGGCGGCTGCGCGAGCGCGTGCGCGAGCTGCTCGAGATGGTGCTGCTCCCGCCCGAGTTCGCCAACCGGTTTCCGCATGAGCTCTCGGGCGGGCAGAAGCAGCGCGTGGCGATCGCGCGCGCCTTCGCGGCCGAACCGAGGCTTGTCATCTGCGACGAGATCACGGCCGCGCTCGACGTCTCGGTGCAGGCGGCGGTTGCACGCCTGCTGACCGACCTGCAACGGCGCTCGGGTGCGGCATGTCTGTTCATCACCCACGACCTCAACTTGATTCGGCAACTCGCTCACCGGATCGCCGTGATGCAGCGCGGCCAGATCGTGGACAGCTTCGACGTGGCCGATGCGGACGCGCCCGACCGCCACGCCTACACCCGCTCATTGCTGAAGGCGGTTCCGCTTCCGGCCGAATTCCAGGGAGAAACCCCGTGACAAGACCCATCGACCTGGCCCGCACCATCGACGAGCGCGCCTGCCTCGACACGCTCGCCGCGATGGTGCGCCACAAGAGCTATTCCGAAACGCCGGGCGAGCGGGTGCTCGCCGAGCACATGCTGGCTCAGATGCAGGCGATGGGGCTCGATGCCTATCTGATGCCGGTCGAGGGCGACCGGGTCAACGCCATCGGCATCTGGCGCGGCACGGGCGGGGGCAAGAGCCTGCTCTTCAACGGCCACCTCGACACCAACCCGGTGACCGAGGGCTGGACGGTCGATCCTTGGGGCGGGCTTGTCGATGAGCGCTTCATCTACGGCATCGGCGTGTCGAACATGAAGGCCGGCGATGCGTCATATCTCTGCGCGGTGCGCACGCTGATCGAGAACGGCGTCCGGCTGAAGGGCGACGTGATCCTGACCTTCGTGATCGGCGAGTTGCAGGGCGGCGTGGGCACGCTGGCTGCGGTGAACGCGGGGCTGCGGGCCGATTATTTCATCAACTCTGAACCGACCGACCTCAAGGCCATCACCATGCACGCCGAGGCCTTCACCTTCGTCATCGAATTGCAGGGCATCACGCGCCACATGTCCAAGCGCGAGGAAGCGGTGGATGCCATCCGCGCGGCCTGCGATCTGATCCCGAACCTGACGGGGCTGACCTTTTCGGACGCCCCGACCGAAGAACACCGATCCATCAACCGCGTTCACGTCGGCACGATCCACGGCGCGCTCGGCCGCGACCTGCACGAATGGCGCCCGCCGCAGGTGGCCGATTTCGTGCGCCTGACGGGCTCGGGCCGCTACGGTCCTAGCCAGACCGAGGAGAACGCCCTCGCCGACATCCGGCGCGTGCTCGACGCGCTGGTGGCCCGCTGGCCCGGGCTGAAGGCCAGCGTCCACACCCAGAAATCCGAAGGCCGGCCGATCATGCCTGCCTTCGAGGTCTCTCGCGACAGCCGCATCGTCACCGCGCTGAACGCGGCCTATGCGGCGGTGCGCAAGACGCCGCAGCCGACAGGCCCGCTGACCCCTGCGGGCTTCTATGGCACCGACGCGGGGCATCTCTACAAGCACGGCGGCATGGAGGGCGTCGTATGCGGCCCCGGCGGGCGCTACAACACCATGCCCGACGAACGCGTCGACATCCCCGACTACCTCGACATGATCCGCATCTACCTCCTGACCATGTGCGATATCTGCGAGGTGGCGGCGTGATCGAGCTGTCGCGCGAATACCGGGGCACGACGCTGACGGGTCGCGGCGTCGACCTGCGCTTTCCCGAGGCCGAATACCGGGCGCGGCAGGCCCGCACCCGGGCACTGATGGCGGCGCGAGGGCTCGATGCGATGCTGGTCTTCGCGCAGGAAAGCCATTTCTGGCTGACCGGCTACGACACGGCGGGCTATGTCTTCTTTCAGGCCGGGCTGATCACCGCGGACGATGGTCCGACGACCGTGCTGACGCGCACCCCCGACAAGCGGCAGGCGGAGACCAATTCGCTCTATGACGAGGTCCGCATCTGGCTGAACGCCGAAGCTGCGAACCCCGCGCTGGATCTGCGCGCGATCCTCGAGGAACGCGGCCTGAGGGGCGGGCGCGTGGGGATCGAATACGCGACCCACGGGTTGACGGCGGCCAACGGTCGGCTGGTCGATGCCGCACTAGCCGGTTTCTGCGCGACCGAGGACGCGTCCGACATCATCCGCGGCCAGCGCCTCGTCAAGTCGCGGGCAGAGCTCGAGATGGTGCGCGCCGCGGGTGTACTGGCTGACCGGGCGACGCAAGCCGCGATCGACATCGCGCGCCCCGGTGTCTTCGACACGGCGCTGTCGGGGGCTGCGGTGACGGCGATGCTGGCGGCGGGGGGCGACCTGCCCTCGGGCGGGCCGCTTGTCAACGTGGGGCCGCGGGCGCTCTTCGGGCGGGGGATCGGGGGGGCTCGGCGCATCGCCGAACAGGATCAGGTGCTGATCGAACTCGCAGGGTCGGCCTGCCGCTATCATGTGGTGGTGGAGCATACGGTCGCGGTCGGCCCGCTCGATCCGCGCCAGCAATCCCAGATGGGTGTCGCGATCGAGGCGCTCGAGCGGATCAAGGAGGCCGCGCGCCCCGGCGTGCGGCTCGGCACGCTCGACGACATCCATCGCGCGGTGCTCGATGGGGCGGGCTTCGCGCATGCCCGCTATGCTGCCTGCGGCTATGCGCTGGGCTGCACCTTCAAGCCGACATGGATGGACGTGCCGCCGATGATCTACACCGGCAACCCCCTGGTGCTCGAACCCGGCATGGTGTTCTTCGTGCACATCATGATCCCCGACGCGCGCACCGGCATCGTGGCCGGGGTGGGGCAGACCTTTGCGATCGGCGCAGAGGGAGAGGGGGTGGAAACCTTCAGTCGCCTGCCCCTGCAGCTCTGGCGCGTCTGATCAACGCGCCGTGACGAAGAGCTGGCGCGGGAACCGCGTCAGCCGTTCGGCGCCCTCCGCAGTGACGTGGATCGTTTCGGACATGCCGAACCCCTGCGCAAGGACATAGGTGTGAAAGACCATCCCGGCCTCGAAGTGCCAATCCGCGCCAGGATGGGCCTCGAGCGGCTCGCCCCCGTTGGGCTGCAGCAACAGCCCCACGGAATAGAAGGTCTTGTTCGTGTAATCCCGGCGCAGCCCGGACGAGAGCACGCCGTCGCGATAGATCGCATCCGGCACGGTCGCCGCAACCCCGGGCGCCACGGTCGTGATGGCCGCATCCTGGATCGAGATCAGCCTTTCAGCCAGCCGGTGGTCGGCGTCGCGGGCCTCGGCCACGCGGATCGGGCGCATGAAGCGGGCGTGATAGTGGCGGCAGTTCGGCGTCGTCTCGATCTGCACGATGTCGCCGCGTTCGAGCACGCGGTCGGAATAGCCGCCGTGCAGGTGAAATGCCCGCTCGCCAGAGGACATGACACCCGGCCCCGGCAGGTCTGAACCGGCGCGGATCATCGCGGCGCAGATCTCGGCCGCCATCTCGCGCTCGGAAACGCCCACCCCGGCGCTGTCGATCGCGGCCTGCATGCCCGCCTCGGCCGCGCGCGCGGCGCGCCGCTGATAGGCCACCTCGGCCGGTGACTTCACGAGCCGCATCCGCGACACCAGCGTCGATTCGTCCGAGACGCGCATGTCGGGCAGGGCTGCGCGGATCGCCTCCCATCGCGCCGCATTCAGCATCCAGGCCCCGAGTTCGACCCCGATCGCCGCGGCGCTGCCCGCACGCGCGGCGATGGTGCGCGCAGCCAGCGCGATGCGGTCGTCGCTGTCGGTCCACATCACGCGGTCGGGAAAGACGCAGGTGGAATCGAGATAATACGCCTCGACATCGCGGCAAAAGAGGGTCGGCTCCCCCTCTGCCGGGATGACGGCGAACTGGAAGCTGCTGTAGCCGCGCGTGAAGAAGCCGGTGATCCAGGTCACCGTTTCAGGCTGGAAGGCCAGCAGCGCGTCGAGCCCGCGCGCCCGCAGCGCGGCCTGCACGCGCGCCAGACGCGCCCGGTATTCGGCTGGGTCGAACCAGTAGTTCGTCTGGACCATGACACTCTTGCCTCGTGGCGCGCGTCAGGCGCGCAGGATCATCTCGGTAAAGCGGGTGAGCGCCGTCTTGGCGTCCAGCGCCTCGTCCGCGGCGGCGATGAAGGCATCGACGTCACCGCCGTCCTGCACCATTCGGGCGCGGTTTTCCTCGAACCAGACGGGCGCCTGCGCGCGCGTGATCTCCGGGTGGCCCTGGATCCCCCAGGCCGGCGCGTCACGGTGGCGCCAGACCTGGTTGGGGCATTCGTCGGAGGATGCGAGGATCACCATGTCGGGATGATCGTGGCGCACCTCGTCATTGTGCCAGACGAACATGTGGACGCTCGGCCCCCAGTCCTGCGCGAGCCGGTCCGAGGCGGCGGCGGGTGTCACCTTGAGATCCTTGTAGCCGATCTCGCAATAGGGGCGCCGGAACACCTGATCGCGTCCGCAGAGCGCCGAGGCGAGAATCTGACTGCCGAAGCAGATGCCAAGTTGCGGAATGCCGCGGTCGGCAGCCTGCCGGATCAGTTCATGCTCGCGATGGATGAAGGGCACCTCCTCATAGGCGCCATGCGGGCTACCCGAAAGAAAGATGCCGTCGTAGCCCTCGAGGCTGTCGGGAAATTCGCCGTTCCAGGCCCAGAACCGATCGACCACGAGCCCCCAGCCTTTGAACCGCTCGTCGAGTTTGGCCACCGATTGCACGGTGCGACCGTTGCCGAGATATAGCAGGCGCTTCACGTCGATCCCCGATGCCGACGACTGTCGTTTTTTGGTATACCACTGGCGTGCCGATCCGCAACCCCCAAACCTTGCCGATCGTCGGCACGCCCGGGAGCCCGGGCCCGGGGGCGCCTCCGAGTTGATTTCCGCAGTGAGGCAGACTCATGGCGCGGCGGATTGCCATCGAGACCCGACCGGTTTGCCCCCTCCGCGAGGCGGCAGCCGCAGGGGTTCGCGGAGCGCTCGGGATGGCGGGGTTGACCATCATCCGAAGACCGCGACTGCGGCCGGGGCTGCCGATCCGCGACCTCCCGCGCGGGACAGGGCGGTCGCGGAACACCCTCCGGCTGCACTCGGCAGGAAGGGACGACCGAGCCCGCGATCGCGACGGCTCACGCGCCCGGGCCCTGTCTGCGCCGATGCCAGCAGGACGTCCGTCGCACCCATCGCTGCGCTGTCCCGCGGGGCAGGCGTTGCGCGGGCGTCGCCGGCGCAGTATGCAAAAGGGCGTCGTCGCGGCGGTCCGGCCCGGGGCGCTGCCGATCAACAACCAATCAATGCAAGGCCCCCCATGCGCATCGACCTCAACGCCGATCTGGGAGAGGGATACGGGCCCTGGACGATGGGTGATGACTCCGAACTCCTCGATGTCGTCACCTCCGCCAACATCGCCTGCGGCTTTCACGCGGGCGATCCCGCGATCATGCGCGCCACGGTGCGCGCGGCAGAGGCGCGCGGCGTCGCGTTGGGCGCCCATCCAGGCTATGCCGATCTGGCGGGCTTCGGCCGCCGGGCCCAGCCCGGCGTGACGGTGGCTGAGGTCGAGAACCTCGTGGCCTATCAGACCGGCGCGTTCGCGGGGATCTGCGCGCTCGCAGGATGCCGGATGACGCATGTCAAGACCCATGGCGCGCTCGGCAATGCCTGCACCGACGACGACGATCTGGCGATGGCGGTCGCCCGGGCGATCCGGGCGGTCGACCAGGAGCTCGCCTTCGTGGTGATGCCGGGAACCGCCTCGGACCGCGCGGCAGAGCGCACGGGTCTGCGCCCGATCCGCGAGGTCTATGCCGACCGTACCTATGCCGACAGCTTCAACCTGACCCCGCGCAGCCGACCCGACGCGATGATCCACGACCCCGCAACGGCACTCTCGCGCGTGCTGGAGATGGTGGGCGAGGGGCGGATAGTCGCCCTTTCGGGTAAGATGCTCCGGGTGCAGATCGATTCCGTCTGCGTCCATGGAGACAGCCCGCAGGCGGTCGCGACCGCCCATCGCCTGCGCGCCGGACTCGAGGCGGCAGGCTACAACCTACGCCCCGCTACCGCGATCTGATCTTTGGCAGTTTCCGTGCGCTAGAGCGGGATGACGCTTGAGTGAATCGGGGGGGATTCCCTTGGGTTGGGATTTCGGATTCATCATGGGGGCTGGGCATGGAGGCCAGCCTTCATGATCAAACCCCTTTCGATGGACATTCGCGAACGCGCGATGGCGCGGCTTGATGCGGGCGAGACGGTGCGCAGGATCGCTGAGGCCCTGAGTGTGGCCCCGTCGAGCGTGGTGAAGTGGTCGGAGCGGCGGCGGGAGACCGGAAGCGTTGCGCCCGGCAAGATCGGCGGGCATGTGCTGCCGAAGATAAGGGGGGCCGATGCCGACTGGCTGCGCGCCCGGATGGCGGAAGGCGACTTCACCCTGCGCGGCCTGGTGGCGGAACTGGCCGAGCGCGGCCTCAAGGTGGAATATCGCACGATGTGGGCCTTCGCCCATGCCGAGGGGCTCAGCTTCAAAAAAAACTGCGCTCGCCAGTGAGCAGGAACGGCCGGACATTGCCCGCAAACGGGAACGCTGGAAGGCGCGTCAGGGCAGCATCGACCCCAAGCGGCTTGTCTTCATCGACGAGACCTGGGCCAGGACCAACATGGCTCCCCTGCGGGGGTGGGCGGCGCGGGGCCAGAGGCTGATCGGACGCGCGCCCTTCGGGCACTGGAACACCATGACCTTCGTTGGTGCCTTGCGCCATGACGGGATCATCGCGCCCTGGGTCATCGACGGGCCGATCAACGGCGAGAGCTTCCGCATCTATGTCGAGCAGGTCCTGGTCCCCGAACTCCGGCCCGAGAACTCCGGCCCGACGACATCGTCGTGATGGACAACCTCGGCAGTCACAAGGCACCCGCCATCCGACAGGCCATCCGCGCGTCAGGCGCAAAGCTGTTCTACCTTCCCGCCTATTCGCCCGACCTGAACCCGATCGAGCAGGTCATCGCAAAGCTCAAACACCTGCTCCGCAAAGCCGCCGAACGTTCCAAAGATGCCGTCTGGCGCAGGATCGGATCACTCCTCGACCAGTTCACCCCGCAGGAATGCGAAAACTACATCCGCAACTCAGGATACGGTTCCGTGTAGCGTCATCACGATCTAGGGCAATCGTCTAGGCCGCCGAAACGGCCGGCGCTGTCAGGCCAGCAGACGTTCGATCTGAGCCGCAGCCCGAAGAAGGGCGGCGGCGACATCGTCTTCGCGCGCGACGACGTCTCGAAACAGGCCGGGGATCTGCAGTACAAAGGCGACGTTGCCTTGGCCATCTTTTACCCCCGCTGCTAACGACATTACCGCCGCGTGCAACTCTCCCCTGCTAACGGCGTACCCACGCGACCGGGTCGCAGCAAGCTCCTGGCATAGGGCCACACGATCCGTAATCGTGTTCTCGGTATATGCAACCGGGTGCCACCGCTCGATCCAAGTCTGTTGGGCCTCGGGTGGTCCGAAGGCCAGCACAGCGCGGCGCTGGGCCGGCGCGTCAGCCGGAAAGATATGGCCAAGCGGAACCGAAACGATCAGCTCGGCGGTTTCCTCGGCTTTGCCGATGGCGATGAAGCCGGCATCGCCCGGAAGCACCCGCGACAGCACGCTGGGCAGGCCAGTCTCACGCGAAAGGGTGCGAAGTACCTCGTTCACTGGCTCCCCGCGCCTGGCGGCACCAAGCAGACTTGAGCAGTCTCCGAGGATGCCGGGTGCTAGCCAATAGCAACGGCTGGTCGAATCATGCGCCAGCCAACCCTCGCGCAGCAGCGTTCCGAGGATGTTGTAGCAATGACTGCGCGCGATCCCGAGTTCGCGCGCGATCTCGGGAAGGGCGGCTCCGCGCGACCCCTGCGCATTCAGAAAGCGAAGTATTTTCAGGGCTTTTTCGACAGCGGGAACAGAGATCGGCATGCAGGCACCCCTGCGCGTCGCGGTTGCGCGTTGACAGCGAGACCGGAGCGCTTTTATCGTATTCTCTCTAGAACAACCATTCTATATGTAGAACAGGAGGGTAGGATGATCAAGTGCAAATCCCTGATGTCTGCCTCGGCGATGGTCCTTGCCGCAGGAATGGCGGCCAGCGCAGCGAACGCCCAGCAGGTGCTTCGGCTGGGCCACGTCTATGACCCGGCCCACCCGATGCACCTTGCCGCCGTCGAAGCCGCCGCGAGCTTTGCCGCATGCACGGGCGGCAGTCAGACGATCGAAGTGTTTCCGGCCTCGCAACTGGGGTCAGAGAACGCATTGAACGAACAAATCAGGTTCGGCGGCGTGGACATCATCTTCACCGGCCAGATCTTCGCGTCGTCGTCTTATCCGCCGCTGGCCATCGGCGCCGCGCCGTACATCTTCGCCAGCCGCGACCAGGCGCTGAGCTATCGCACCAGCGACATCTTCGCCGGTTTGTGGGAGGGCTGGAATGCCGCGACCGGGCAGCACATCCTTTCCGCGGGATATTTCGGCAGCTTCAATGTCTCGTCGAACTCGCCCATCGTGACCCCGGCTGACATGGAGGGGATGCGCGTTCGCGTGCCGGATTCGCCAATCTACAAGGCTTTCCCGCAGGCCGTTGGCGCCAACCCGACGCCGGTAGCCTTCGCCGAGGTCTACCTCGCCCTACAGCAGGGCCTCGTCACCGGTTCTGTCAATCCGCTTCCGGTCACGAATTCGATGCGATTTTACGAGGTTCAGGATTATGTGGCGCTGACCGGGCATCTGGTGGAATACGTCCTCTGGATCGTCGGCGATCATATCTGGAGCGGCATGTCCGCCGAAGAGCGCTCCTGTATGACCGATGCCGCTGTTGCCTTCGGCGACACCTCGACGGCCGCAATCGTCGAACAGGAGGACAGCCTGCGCGTCAGCATGGCGGCCGAAGGCAAGCTTCAGTTCACCGAGCCAGACATAGCCGCCTTCCAGGCTGCGACTTCGGACGCGGTCGACGCCATGGCGCAGGAACTGGGCGTATCGGCCGAGTTGCTTGCGGCGATCCAGGGCCTTTAGAAGAAGGCGCGGATGTCGGCGGGTGGCATGGAAAGCCGCGAGGGCGCGGCGACGGGGTGGCGGCGCATCGCCGCCGCCCCCGAGGACATTTTCGGAACCGTTTGCCTGTTCGCCATCCTCTGCATCATGCTGCTGGGCGTGGTGTTCCGCTACGGGCTGAACACCAGCCTGACCTGGACCGAGGAACTGTCCCGGTACGGCCTGATCTGCGTCACCTTCATCGGCTGCGCAACCGGCTTCCGGCAGCGCAGCCACATCCGCGTCGACCTGGTAGATGCCTGGCTCGGGACGGGCCTGCGGGCGACAGCGATGCGGTTTGTCAGTGACGCGATCGCCTTTGCCTTCTTGTTATTCCTGTTCTTGCAGGTGGTGGGGATCATGGCGGTTCTGCGCAGCGCACGCAGCGCCTCTATGCAGATGCCGATGCGCTGGCTGTACCTGGCCGTCGCGATCGGCATCGCTGCGGCGGCGCTGCGGATCGCGCTTCCGTGGCTTGGGTCGGCGCTTCGGCCGCTGGTGACGCGGCTGTGGGAACAAGACAATGGGGCGCGGCCGTGATCCTGCTGTTCGCCAGCCTTGCCGTGCTGCTGCTGATCGGCGTCCCTGTGTTCGTCGCCATCGGTGGGTCAGCGGCCATCTACATCGTCGCGAACGGGATACCTCCGCTGATCGTCGCCCAGCAGATGGTCAGCGGGATCGACAGCTTTCCGTTGCTGGCGGTGCCGTTCTTCATTCTTGCCGGCAACCTAATGAACGCTGCCGCGATCACCGACCGATTGTTCGACTTTGCCCGCTGCCTGGTCGGGCACCTCCGCGGCGGGCTCGGCCATGTCAACGTTCTGGCCAGCGTGATCTTCTCGGGGATGAGCGGGGCGGCGGTTGCCGATGCCGGCGGGCTGGGCACAGTCGAGTTGAAGGCGATGAAGTCCCAAGGTTACGACACGCCCTTTGCCGTCGGCCTCACGGCTGCCTCCAGTACGATGGGACCGATCATTCCGCCCAGCCTGGCAATGGTGGTCTACGGTGTCACCGCCGGCGCCTCGATCGGCCAGCTATTCGTGGCGGGGATCATTCCCGGTCTGCTCATGGCACTTTCGCTGCACGGGCTGGTCTGGTTTCTCGCCCGACGGCGGAATTATCCGCGAGACCCGCGCGCCAGCCTCACCGAGATCCGCCGCAGCTTCGGCCGAAGCGCCTTTGCGCTGGTGATGCCGCTGCTGATTGTCGGCGGAATCATCGGCGGCATCACCACCCCGACCGAGGCCGCGGTGGTCGCCGTGGCCTATGCCGTCCTGATCGGTACAGTCGTCTACCGGAGCCTCACGCTGACCGGGTTCGTGACCGTCCTGCGCGAGACCTTCGAGACCACGGCGGTGGTGATGATCATGGTGGCGTCGTCGGCGCTGTTCGGCTGGGTTCTGGTGCGCGAGGGCGTGGCACGCACGTTCAGCGCGGGGCTGTTGTCGGTCGCCGACGGTCCAATGGAAGCGATACTGGTGCTTCTGCTGATCCTGTTTGTCGTCGGCATGTTCATGGAGACCATCGCGGCCATCGTCCTGCTGACGCCGATCTTCCTGCCCGTGCTTGGCATCTACGGCATTGATCCGGTCCAGTTCGGCGTCGTCATGGTCCTCAACCTGATGATCGGACTGATGACCCCGCCGGTGGGGCTGCTTCTGTTTGTGATGTCGCGGCTGTCGGGCCTCGACCTTATGCAGACCTTTCGTGCAACGCTGCCCTTCATGCTGCCATTGCTGATCGTCCTGATGGCGGTGGCCTTCGTTCCTGCCCTGTCGCTGACGCTGCCGGGCCTGCTGTTCCCGCGCTAGGCCCCGCACGCAACAAAGAGGAGACTTGCAAGAATGACCACGGTGATCGACCTGTCGCTATCGATCGAGAACGCGATGCCGGCGCACCGCGCCATGCCGCGGCCCGTCTACCTGCCGTTCCTGACCCATGACCAGTGCCTCGCCCTCGGTCTGGGAACGGCGCAGGATCCGTTCACTTCTGCCATCGAGTACATGGGGATGCTCAACCACGTCGGTACCCATGTCGATGCGTTCTTTCACACGAATCCGAACGGCGCGACCATCGACGAAATGCCGCTGGAGCTGTTCATGGGCAAGGCGGTCTGCCTCGATCTGCGCCACATCCCCGATCTAGGCGTGATCGACGTGGCGGACCTGGAGGCCGCCGAGGCCGAGGCAGGCGTCCGGATCGACGGACATATCGTGCTGCTAAACACCGGGCTGCACGCGCGCCACTACCCCAACCCCTCGGTTATGACCTCCAACCCGGGCCTGACGGCGGAGGCGACGCACTGGCTGGTCGATCGCGGCTCACGGATGCACGGGGTCGAGGGGCCGTCGACAGATCTTCCGTCGAACGACCTGTTTCCAAGTCATCGGGTCTGTCGCGACCGGGGGATCAGCCATTACGAGTGGCTGGTGAACCTCGAGCACCTCGTGGGAAAGGGCGAGTTCCGGTTTCAGGGCATCCCCCTCAAGCTGCACCGCGGCTCAGGCTCGCCGGTACGGGCGCTGGCGTTCCTGGAATGACCGCCGATCCCGAGCTTTGCGGCCTTGAGGCAGCCGCGTTGCAGGTCGCCTTCCGGGAGCGACGTCTGTCGCCGCTCGAGGTGGTTGACAATGCTCTGGCCCGCATGGACGAGACTGAACCGGTTCTGAACGCCTTCGTGGCGCGCTGCGATGCACAGGCGCGCGACGAGGCGCGAGCGTCAGAGGCCCGCCACCGCGCCGGCGTTCCTCTGGGGCCGCTCGACGGCGTGCCGGTTTCAGTCAAGGACCTGATCGAGGTTGCGGGGATGCCCTGTAGCTACGGCTCGCGCAGTATGCTGGGCCACATACCGCAGACCGACGCCCCGTCGGTCCTGCGGCTGCGGGCGGCCGGGGCGATCGTGATCGGCAAGACGGCGACGTCCGAGTTCGGCTACAAGGGCTATACCGAAAGCCCCGTGCACGGGTTCACGCGAAACCCCTGGGACCCCGCCCGCACCCCCGGCGGATCGAGCGGCGGCGCCGCGGCCTCGGTCGCGGCGGGGGTGACGCCGATTGCGCTGGGTACCGACGGCGGCGGGTCGATCCGCAGCCCGGCGGCGCTGAACGGCCTCGTCGGAATAAAAGCCCAGTTCGGCCGCGTGCCCGTGTGGCCGGCCAGCGCCACACCGACGTTGGCGCATGTCGGACCGCTGGCGCGATCTGCTGCCGATGCGCGTGCGGTGCTGGAGGTCATCGCCGGCCCGGATGCGCGTGACCATAGCTCGCTTCTGCCTGAGATGGTCTCGGCCGAATGCGTCACGGGGTTGCGCGTCGCCTTCAGCCCCACGTTGGGTTACGGGCGGGTCTTGCCCGAGGTCGCGGCCCCGGTCGCGGCCGCGGTGGACGCCCTTCGCGGGCTCTGGCCCGGTATGACCACGATCGAGGCGCCGTTTCCAGATCCCGCGGAAATCCTTGCGGTGGAGTTCATCGGCGGGTGCAGCGCCCGACTGGCGAATACGCTTGCCGTCGCGCCCGATGCCATCGATCCTCCATTGCGCGCCGCAATCGAGGCGCTGTCTGCCCGATCGGCTGCCGACTATGCCCGTGTGGTGACGGAACGCATGGAGCATCGCGCGCGTCTGGCGTCACTGTTCCAAGACATCGACCTCTTGCTGACCCCGACCACACCGACGCCGGCCTGGCCCCTAGGCACCGGCGTTCCGCCCGGGTTCGAGGATGCAACGGTCTGGTCCTATTTCACGTATCCGTTTAACCTGACGGGCCAACCTGCGGGAAGCCTCCCCTGCGGTTTCACCGACGGTGGCCTTCCGATCGGCCTGCAGTTGATCGTGCGCCAGCAGGCGGAGCCGCTGCTGTGCGCCGCCCTTGCCGCTGCAGAGCAGCTGCTCTCACTTCCGAAGACCCTCCCGCCGCAACCTTTGACCGGACACGAATCCCGCCTGGCAGGGTGTTCCATATCACCCTGAGGGGCGGGCCTAGCGCCCAACAAAATCGAGCCGCGCCTCCTGGATCACAGCAACCAGCGCCTGCTCCGAGGTTTTGCGGGCTTCAAGAAAGCCGGGAAAGTAACTGCCCTGCCGCAGCTTCGGCACCTTCAGATTAAGTGTTCCCAGTCGGGTGTCCAGAGAGCGGTCACGATAGCCGTTGCGCCAGGTCGTCCGCTGCTCGGCCCGCTCATGGCGGCCGGCGCCGATCAGGCCGTCGACATTGCTCTCCATCATCAGTTGCAGGACAGCCTCTGCGATCGAGCGCAGCAAGTCGCCCTGATCATGCTTTTGTAATAGCTCGGACAGGTCCATGGTGGTCTTGGTCATCGGGGTCTCCATGTGGTTCGTGGTCGAAGTCGCCAAACTCCACCTCAACCATACACCTCGATGGCCACCTGAGATTACACCGTTCACGGCGCAGAAATTACACCACGTCCGTGGACGCTACCGCGCTGAATTGGTGGTGATGCGAGGTAAACACGAGTTGGACCGCCGCATCATAGCAGATCGAAACCGTGCAATAGATGGTCTTGGACCGCCATGCTCGTACGTCAATTGGGCTTACCGCGCCCTTGGCGGACCAAGGGCGCGGC
>CAYYJB010000029.1:0-2388 GCA_964472135.1 uncultured Gemmobacter sp. | reverse complement strand
CCATGCTCGTACGTCAATTGGGCTTACCGCGCCCTTGGCGGACCAAGGGCGCGGCAGTCAGTGTTAAACGCCGAGAATAAAACAACTTCTCGATAGTCACCGCCCCTGCTGGAAGCTCAACTCTCGCCGCAGCAAGCCCGCCAGTTTCCTGAGATTTGCGCAAGGCTTCGCTCATCCACGCGCCGATGCATCGGCAATCTTGTCGAATCGTCCAAGAAATCTTTCTTCAGATGATCGTCGCCTTCGCGCGGGGTCGTATGACCAAAGTGCCCAAGCAGAACATTCTCGCGGAAAGAAACATCGACACCCTTGTGGACCCGCCAATCGCCTCCAGGGATCCCAGGAAAACGATCATCGTCACGAACGTACATCCATGCGACGCGTTGAGTAATTCCACCAACGTCTACCCTGGAAAGGGTCCGACGGAACAAATTCTCTGATCGTCCAAAACCGTGAAAACCCTCAATCTCATCTGCATGAAGTAGAAACCCCTCAAGATCGATGAGGTTGAAGAGATCACCTGCAATAAATGAGTCTCCGCGTAGATCAAGAATCGGAAACCTACCTGCGTCAAATAGGTTCCCCGAAACTGTCGCCATGATGGCGGAGCGGATACCATATTGAGACACAACCGTAAATCTGGCCTCCCCTCTCATGAGCGTGCCATATGAGAAGAACCCCGCAGCAACTGCGGGTTGCTCTCCTCGCGCGGCCGCGAGCAATGGAGTTTCATCGAGTTCAAAACGCCTATATCCATCCAGGCATACCTGCAAGTACTGCTCACTCGGCTTCCGGAATGGCTCAATTCGTGACTTCGGCACCTCGAACGTGATGGCCCTTACCTCGCACCCCTCCTCGTCAATAACAATAACCGCCTTCTCCTGGTAGGCATGTACGGCCACACCCTCCTTCCGCCTTAGAATTCGTAGACCTTCATCGTCCGTCTTGAATAATGCCCCGGCAGTGAACATCCCGACCTTGTGCCGCACATTGAGCACACCCCCTCTCCTCGTCTCGGAGTGGCGGTCAAAAGAAATGTAATGGTCGGGGAGAACGGCAGGCCCGATGGGAAGAAGCCTTTCGGGATCAAACCCGACACTGGAGCAATACGAGCCCCAGTCAGGCTTCGAGAGGTTTGATCCATAGGCGAAGATGTTGTACTCAGACATGGGAAGTGCTCCTCTGGCAGGTTACCGAGTACGATCTGACCTTGGAAGAAGCGACAAACATAGGACATTGTGGGGTTACCCACCGGTGTACGTCAACTTCAGTCAACGAACTCAGCCGGAAAGACGCCTACAACTCGCGCTTCTTTGGTGATCGAGTAATGACTTACTCCACGCTTTGATGTGATCAAATCCGTTCCAAAAATATCGCGCAGATCTCTTCTTGTTCTCTCAACCCTCTTCTTCAAGGCCTCGAGGTTGTTTCCACGAAAGTGATATGAGATTTGAGTCAAAGTTCTTCCACCCGCGTGGGTCAAGAGACTAGCCCAGATCCTCAAATCATCCGCGGCTATTGTTTTGACCAGATTGTTTCGACAGACCTCGAAAACATCTCGGTCCCCCCTGAAAATGATCACATTCGCATTGCCGACAGATGTCATCATTCGTGCCAATTCCAAGTCTGCAATGTCGGGTGGGTAGTTCAAGTTGTCCTGTTCTTGGAAATTCGAGAGAATGCGATAGTTCTGACCCCGCGTCTTTCCCAGAAGTTCGCTTTCTACCGCTTGACCCTCAAGATCCTCATAGTGATATCCTGACAGATAAGCGCAATATTCGAGAAGATTGAATGCCTCACTTTGAAAATCACGTGCAAACCATCCTCCCCTGCTTCTAGTTTCGGCTTGCGTCAGGCGCCTCAATCTCTCTTGTGCCTCATCGATCAATTTATACTTCTCGTCTGTACGGCGCATGCCGGTCTGCAACTCGATTCGGGTCAACACGACAATCTTCAAAAGCCTCGCATTTATGAATATTTCGGCAATGTCTGTATCTGCAGCAACTGCCAACATCTCAAGGACCTCTTCAAGATCCGTGATAGTTTCGGCGCAGCGCATGCAGGCGTGGGATGCCCGATACGCGGCAATGGATCGCCAAAAGGCCGCACCATCGTCCAGTTGCCTTGAGATCCTGAATGCATGCCGCAATGCTGTTACGCTCGCAGCGGTCCCGTTAACTCTCACCTTTTCTGATATAGCGTCGGTAAGAAGGCTCTTGAACTCACTTATTTTCATTTTGACCGCCTGCTATTCATAATCGATCACCTTGTTTTCTTGCTGCTATGGCAGCGCCGGGAAGTCCGCCCTGCGGTGGGCGTCGATCATGTGGCGCAGGCGCTCGGGGGCGAGGACCTCGACCTCGGCGCCCCATTGGTAGAGGTGCCAGG
>CAYYJB010000028.1:0-29422 GCA_964472135.1 uncultured Gemmobacter sp. | reverse complement strand
GGCGTCAGCGCGCGCCGGTCGGGCCGTGCCAGCAGAACAGGACGCCCGAGATGTCGTCGTCGCCCCCGCGCGGGCTGCCGCGGCGGGGCGCGCCATCCGCGCCCCGGCTGCCGCCGAGCCGTTCGACATCCCACATCAGCGCGTCGAGAAATGCCCCACCCGTCAGGGCGCGGTTGCGGCGTGCCAGCGCGATCAGCCCTTCTTCGCCCAGCACCCCGCCATCCCGGCCCGTCACGTCGATGAGCCCGTCCGACATGAGGAACAGCCGGTCGCCCGGCCTGAGGCGCAGCCGCACGGGCTCGTGCGCGGCGTCGGCGACCAGCCCGACCGGCAGCCCCCCCTGGCCCAATCGTTCAACCCCGCCGTCGGCGTGCAGCAGCAGGGGATGCGGATGGCCCGCCTGGACAAGCGCGACCTCTCCGGTCCCGAGATCGGCGTCGCACCAGACGCAGGTGAAATATTGTTCAACCTCCATCACCTCGATCACCAGCCGGTTCAACCGGGCGATAACCGCCTCGGGCGGCAATATGCGCGCCTCCGGCCCGTTCTCGGCCAGCGCAAGCGTGCCGATCCCCTGGCCCGCTGTGCCGCCCAGGATGCCCGCGAGGCGCGCGGCCATCATCGCCGAGGCGACGCCATGCCCCGAGACGTCGATCGCGTAAAAGGCGATCCGCTCTCGCGAGAGGGGCAACCAGCCCACGAGGTCGCCCCCGACATGGCCCGAGGGGTGGAGCATGAGCGCGATCGAGGCATTCCCAAGTTCCGCCTGCCGGTTGCCCACGAGCGACTGTTGCAGCTTGCGCGCGGCGGCGATGTCGCGGTCGAGCGCGTCGTGCACCTCCTGCAACTCGGTCAGCGCGTCCGACAACAGGCGGTTCTTCTCGCTCACGTCGCGCTGCATCTCGAGCAGGCGCGCCCCGGCCTGAAGGCGTGCGCGCAATTCGTCGGCGTCGAGCGGCTTCGAGAGGAAATCATCCGCCCCGGCATCGAGCCCCTCGGCCGCGTCCGAGGTCTGGTTGCGCACCGTGAGCAGGATGAAATAGCCGTAACCCTCGCGTGGGAGCGCGCGGAAGGCGCGGCAGAAATCCGGGCCCGACATGCCGGGCATCACCCAGTCGGACAGCACGAAGTCGAATTCCCCCTGCCGGCAGAGCGCGAGTGCGGCCTCGGCCGATGCCGCCTCGGTCACCTCATAGCCCCAGCGTTCGAGGGGCGCGCGCAGGATCCGCCGGTCAAGCCGGCTGTCGTCGACGACGAGCACGCGCCGCAGCGCCGGGTGGTCGGTCTGGGTATCGGTCTTGCGCCGCGGGTGCTTCACGCGCATCTCTCCTGTCGTGACGCGCGCAACATCGCGCACAAGACTTAACAGGATGCTGAAGAGGTCGCCTGGCGCGCGGAAAATGCGGCCCGGCCTGCCGTCTGGGCGGCGCGGGCGGGGCTCGGGCGCTTGTAGTGGGGCGCGAATCGGGGGCCCCCAAACGCAGACCCCCAAACGCAGACCCCCGGCGCGACGGGCGCGCCGGGGGTCGGATGCGGGTTGCCCCGCCAATGTCCGACTTGCGTCAGACGAGGCCTTCGCGCTGGGCCTTCTTGCGCGCGAGCTTGCGGGCGCGGCGGACTGCCTCGGCCCTCTCGCGCGCCTTCTTGACCGACGGCTTCTCGAAATGCTGCTTGAGCTTCATTTCGCGGAATACGCCTTCGCGCTGAAGCTTTTTCTTGAGCGCGCGCATGGCCTGATCGACGTTGTTGTCGCGAACACTGACCTGCATGTGGTGTCACCACCTTTCCGGGTTGAAGTTGCACGATTGTGCAGGCCGCGCGGCTGTAGCAAACTCGCCCCCTGATGTCCAGTTCGGGAATGACGGCATGCAAGACACCGCCACGGCGACGATCGAGGCGCGGCTCCTCGGGGCGATCCTGCCCCATGTGCCCTTCGAGGGCTGGTCCGACGCGGCCTTTGCCGCCGCCTGCCGCGAGACGGGAACCGATCCGGCGCTCGCGCGGCTGAGCCTGCCGCGCGGGGCGGTCGATCTGGCCTGCGCCCACCACCGCGCGGGCGATCGCGCCCTCGGGGCGCGGCTTGCGGCCGAGCCGCCGGCCGGGCGGATGCGCGAGCGGATCGCGCGCGCGATCTGCCTGCGGCTGGAGATAGCGGGCGACCGAGAGGTCGCGCGGCGGTCGGCCGCGCTGATGGCGCTGCCGCATCTCGCGCCCGAGGGGGCGGCGCTGATCTGGGGGACGGCGGATGCGATCTGGACGGCGCTCGGCGACAGCGCGCAGGGGTTCGAGCGGCTGAGCAAGCGCACGACGCTCGGGGCCGTCTACACGGCGTCCTTCCTCTACTGGCTGGGCGACAACAGCCCCGATGCGACCGACACCGCCGGTTTCGTCGCGCGCCGGATCGAGGAGGTGATGGGGATCGAGGCGCTGAAGGGCCGGCTGCGCGAGGGGCCGCTCGGCCAGGCGGGGGCCTGGGTCGCGGCGCGCACGGGCCGCAATGAGGCGCGGCCATGAGCGCGCCGCGGATGATGCGCGCGGTCGCGATCTCGGCCCCGGGCGGGCCCGAGGTGCTGGTCCCGGCCGAGGTGCCCGTTCCGGTGCCGGGTCCGGGCGAGATCCTGATCCGCGTGGCCCATGCGGGCGTCAACCGCCCCGATGCGCTCCAGCGCGCGGGGTCGTATGCGCCCCCGCCGGGCGCCTCGCCGCTGCCGGGCCTCGAGGCGGCTGGCCGGGTCGCGGCGGTGGGGCCGGGGGTGGCGCGCTGGCGCTTGGGCGACCGGGTCTGCGCGCTCCTGCCGGGCGGCGGATACGCCGAATATGCGCTCTGCCCCGAGGCGCACGCCCTGCCGGTGCCCGAGACGCTGGAACTGCGCGCCGCCGCCTGCCTGCCCGAGACGGCCTTCACCGTCTGGACCAACGTGTTCGCGCGCGGCCGGCTGCGGGCGGGCGAGCGGTTCCTCGTGCACGGCGGATCGTCGGGGATCGGGACGACCGCGATCCAGATGGCGCAGGCGTTCGGGGCGCGCGTCTTCGCGACCGCGGGGTCGGCGGAAAAATGCGCGGCCTGCGTGGCACTCGGGGCCGAGCGGGCGATCAATTATCGCGCCGAGGATTTCGTGGCGGCGATGAAGGCCGAGGGGGGCGCGGATCTGATCCTCGACATGGTCGGCGGGTCCTACCTGCCGCGCAACCTGCGCGCGCTCGCCGATGACGGGCGGCTTGTGCAGATCGCCTTTCTCGAAGGCGCGAAATGCGAGGTCAATTTCGCCGAGGTGATGGTGCGGCGCCTGACGATCACGGGCTCGACGCTGCGGCCGCAATCGGTGTCGGCCAAGGCCGCGATCGCGCGCGCGCTCGAGGCCGAGGTGTGGCCGCTGGTGGCGGCAGGGCGGCTGCGGCCGGTGATCGATTCGGCCTATCCGCTCGAACAGGCGGCTGCGGCGCATGCGCGGATGGAAAGCTCGGCCCATATCGGCAAGATCGTGCTCGACGTCGCGCCCGAAACGGCGGGCTGAGGGCGCGGGGGGGTGGAGTGGCGCGGCGAGGGGCTGCTGCTCGGCCTGCGCCGGCATGGCGAGGGTGCCGCGATCATCGAGGTGCTGACGCCCGACCTCGGGCGGCTCGCGGGCGTGGTGCGCGGGGGCGCGGGGCGGCGGCTGGCGCCGGTGCTGCAACCGGGCGCGCAGCTTTCGCTCGTCTGGCGGGCGCGGCTGGCGGAACACATCGGCACCTTCACCGCCGAACTCTTGCGCCCGCGCATCGCGGTGGCGCTGGGCGATCCGGTGGCGCTGCAGGGGCTCGCGTCGGTCTGCGCCCTTCTCTTGCGCGCCCTGCCCGAACGCGCGCCGGAGCCCGGAACCTACGCCGAGACCTGCGCGCTCCTCGATGCCATGGGCGCGCCCGACTGGGCCGAGGCCTATGTGCGGTGGGAGGTCGGGCTGCTCGCCACGCTCGGGCAGGGGCTCGACCTCGGGTCCTGCGCGATCACCGGCGCGACCGAAGGGCTGAGCCATGTGAGCCCGCGCACGGGTCGCGCGGTGCGGGGCGATGCGGCGGGCGCCTGGGCCGAGCGGCTCCTGCCGTTGCCGGGCTGGATCGCGGGGGGGGGCGCGGCTGCGACGGCCGGCGACCTCGAGGCGGGGTTCGCCCTGACGGGGCATTTCCTCGGCCGCGCGCTGGCGTCCCTCGGGGGCGAGGCGGCGCTGCCCGAGGCGCGCGCGCGCCTTCGCGCGGCCGCGTTGCGCATCCGCGCGGCGGCGGGCGGCTGAGGGGCGCTCAGCCCCGCCCGCGGCGCAACCGGGCCAGCACCTCCGCGACCGGCCCGCGCGGGATGTATTCGAGCCCCACCCAGCCGTCATATCCTGCGCGCGCCACCTCGGCGAGGACGAAGTCATAGTTGATCTCGCCGCTGCCCGGCTCGTGCCGGCCGGGATTATCCGCGATCTGGACATGCGAGATCTGCCCCGACAGCCGACGGAACGTCGGCACGAGATCGCCCTGCATGACCTGCATGTGATAGAAATCGAACTGCAACCGAAGGTTGGGGGCGGCGATGCGTGCAGCAAGATGCTCGAATTCGTCGGTCGTCGCGACATAGGCCCCGGGGGTGTCGCGCCGGTTGATCGGCTCGATCTGGAGCAGGATGCCCGCGCGCCCGAGGTGCTCGGCGGCGAGGCGCAGGTTCGCGACGACCAGATCCTCGATCGCGGCCGGATCGGCGCTGGCAGGAAGGATGCCGACGGGCGCGTTGATCTGGCGCACCCCGCCCGCACGGGCATAGTCGATCGCGCACGCGACACCTGCGCGGAATTCGCCCTCGCGGCCGGGAAGGCAGGCGATGCCGCGCTCGCCGGCGGCGAAATCGCCCATCGGCAGGTTGAACTGCACGCAAGTCAGGCCGCGCGCCTTCAGCATGGCGGCGAAGGCATCGGGCGCGACCGTGTAGGGCGCGCGCAACTCGATCGCGTCGAAGCCGTCCGACACAGCCGCATCCATCGCCCCGGCAAGGTCCAGCCGGGGATAGAGCGCCGTCACGTTCGCGCAGAATCCGCGCATCACATCACCCCCGTCGCCATGGCGTCGGCCGCCACGAGGCCAAGCCCCGCGCCCGCCATGCGCAGCGCATCGCGCACCGACGCCGCGATGTCGTCCCCGACCCCCCTTCGGACGCGCAGCCCGATCTGACGGCTGAGGTTCGGCGAGACGATGCGTCGCGCGCCGACCGCGTCCGACCAGCCCTCGGCGGCGGGCACACGGGCACTGAGCGCGTGCGCGCCCGCCACGCTCGGGCCGAGGCCGGCCGCGACGGCACTGCGCCGCGATGCCCAGCCGTCGATCTCGAGCCCGACCCGGACCGGCAGGCCGAGCGTCCGCGCTGCCGCCTCGAGCCGCAGCCGGAGCGGATTGCCCGCCGAGGGCAGCACGAGCGGCTGCGCCAGCACCTCGGTGAGCGGCGCGGGCGCGGCGACGAATTCGGCCGTGCGCTGCTGGACGAACATCAGCTCCTCGCGCCAGAGCGGTTCCGAGGTCGCATCATCGGACGCGAGATGGATCGCGAAATCGGCGTCGCCCCGATCGACGAGGTCGCAAGCGGCCGCGCTCGGCGCCTCGCGAAAGGCGGTATCGGTTCCCGGCATCGCGATGGCGATGCTGCGGGCGATGGCGGGGATCAGCCCCTCGGCGAGCGAGGGAAAGATCGCGATCCTGACGCGCCGGTTCGCGATCTCGCCGCGCGCAAGGGCGCCAAGATCGCGCAGCGCGCAATCGACGGCCTCGGTGATGAGGCCCGAATGGCGATAGAACACCTCGCCGGCCGGGGTCAGCCTGACACCGTCCCGCCGGCGCTCGAGCAGCACGAGGCCGACGGCTGACTCGATCTCGGCGACATGATAGCTCAGCGCCGGCTGCGCGACATTGAGCCGCCGCGCCGCACCGGTCATCGAGCCGATTTCCACGACGGTTCGGAAATACCTCAGCCGTCGGGGGTTCAGGGCGTCGTGCACGCGCTCCTCCTCGCCGCCCCGAGGGGCGGGTCATCTGAAACTTGTATTGGCGCGCCGTCCCCGGCAGGCGCTAGGGTTCTAGGCGGGTGGGCCCGAAGGCCCCCGATCAGCGCAAGGCAGGGACAGGGATGGTTCAGACACTTCGCATCAAGCAGCCAAGGCGCCGGGCCCCGCCCGAGGTGGTGGCGCGCTTTCGCGACATTCCGGCCGCGGTCATCAGCGACTGCATGAACCGCCTGCCGGCGGGCGGGCCCGAATTGCGCCCGATGCATGCAGGCGGCACGCCGCTCGCCGGCCCGGCCTACACGGTCCGCACCCGGCCGGGCGACAACCTGTTCGTCCACAAGGCCATCGACCTTGCATCGCCGGGCGATGTGCTGGTCGTCGATGCGGGGGGGGAATGCACCAACGCCATCATGGGCGAGATGATGCTGACCCATGCCGAGACGCGCGGCCTTGCGGGCGCGGTGATCTATGGCGCGATCCGCGATCTGGGGCATGTGCGCCAGCATCCCTTTCCGGTCTATGCCTGCGGCGTTACCCATCGCGGGCCGTATCAGTCGGGGCCGGGCGAGGTGAACGTGCCGATCGCGATCGACGGCATGGTGATCGCGCCGGGCGATCTGATCGTGGGCGACGAGGACGGCGTGCTGTCGGTGCCCTTCGAGATGCTCGAAGAGGTCCATGCCTTTGCGGCCGAGCGGCTTGCCCGAGAGAACGCCCAGCGCGACAAGGTCCGCAACGGCACGGTCGACCGCAAGTGGATCGACGACCGCCTCGCGGCCTGCGGCTTCAAGTTCGAATATCTCTGACGGCCGGCCACGATGAGCGCGCCGCAAGGGTCCGACTGCACGGTGATGTGCGCGCTCGCGGTCGTGGCGACCGTGCGCGATACCGTCCTGCCCGCGATGGGGGCCGAGGGGCGCGCGGTGCGGATGATCTGGGATCCGACCGTTGCCCTGATGGCCCGGATCGAGGCGGGCGAGACTGCGGATGCCATCGTCGCGATCGGCTGGGCGCTCGACCGGCTGGCGGCGGGGGGGCGGATCGACGCGCCCTCGCGCCGTCCGGTCGCACGCGCGGTCTTTGGCCTTGCGGTCGCGCCCGGCGCGCCGCACCCCGCCCTGACCGATGCCGACGCGGTGCGCGCCTTCCTCTTGGCCGCGCCCTCGGTCGTATGGTCGCGCGCCGGGGCGAGCGGGATCTATTTCGAGCGGCTGATCGACCGGCTGGGCATCGGCGCGCAGGTCCGCGCCAAGGGCACCGTCATCCCCGCGGGCTTCACGGGCGAGGTTCTGGCCCGTGGCGAGGCGGCCGTCGCGATCCAGCAGCAGAGCGAACTCCTCGCCGTGGCCGGCATCGACTATGTCGGCCCCTTTCCGCCCGATGTGCAGGAGGTCACGGATTTCGACGCCGCGATCTTCGCCGATGCGCGCGACCCCGAGGGGGCGCGCCGCTTCATCGACCACCTGACCGGCCCTGCGGCGCATGAAAGCCTCGATCGCGCCGGCATGATCCCCCGCTAGCGAAGGTCCGACGCCATGGCTGCACCCCGCATCGTCCTGCTGCACGCGACCCCCGTCGCGATCGACCCGGTCCTTGCCGCCTTCGCGCGCATCTGGCCCGAGGCCGAGACCGTCAACCTGCTCGATGACGGGCTGAGCCGCGACCGCGCGCGCGAGCCCGACCTCAGCCCCGCGATGATCGAGCGTTTCGTCGCCTTTGGGCATTACGCCCGCAGCGGCGCTGGGGCGGAGGGGCTGCTTGTCACCTGCTCGGCCTTCGGGCCGGCGATCGACCGCCTCGCGCGGGAGTTGCCGATCCCCGTCCTCAAGCCCAACGAGGCGATGTTCCGCGCCGCCCTCGAACGCGGGCGGCGCATCGCGATGCTCGCGACCTTCGCCCCGGCGATCGGCACGATGGAGGCCGAATTCGCCGAATTCGTGGCCGAGACGGGCCGCGATGCCGCGTTGACCACATTCCTCGTCGCAGGCGCGATGGATGCGCTGCGCGGGGGCGACGCCGCGACGCACAACCGCCTGATCGCCGAGCGCGCGGCCGACATCGCGGGCTTCGATGCCGTCATGCTCGCGCATTTCTCGACCTCGCGCGCCGCCGAGGCGCTCGGGGCGCGCACCGATGTGCCGGTGCTGAGCGCGCCCGAGGCCGCCGTCACCCGGATGCGCGCGCGCATCCTCGGCGCGGGCTGACGGGCGCGCCATCCCTAGAGCCGCCCGATGACAGAGCGCGCCCAGTCGCCGATGATGCTGACCGACAGCGCGCAGAGAAAGATCGCGGCCCCTGGCGCGACCGCGATCCACCAGCCCGTCAGCAGATAGCTGCGCCCGAAGCCCAGCATGTTGCCGAGGCTGTTCATCGGCGGCTGGATGCCGACCCCGAGAAAGCTGAGCGAGGTCTCGAGCAGGATCACCTCGGGAAAGGTCACCGTCGCGGTCACGAGCAGCGAGCTTGCGATGTTGGGCAGGACGTGGCGCAGATAGATGCGCGGCCAGGGAAAGCCGAGCGTGCGCATCGCCAGCACATAGCCCCGCCCCCGGCTCGCGAGCGTCATGGCCCGCGCGAGGCGGGCGTAACGCTCCCAGCCGAAGAGGCCGAGCACGATGACGAAGAGCACGAGGCTTGTCCCGAAAATCGCGGTCAGGGTGAGCGAGACGATCACGAAGGGCACCGACACCTGCGTGTCCACCGCCGCGACGACGACCTGATCGATCCAGCCCCCGAAATGCGCCGCCGTGATCCCGACCAGCGTGCCGAGCACGGCCGACATGATCGTGGCACCCAGCGCGATGACAAGCGAGGTGCGCAGCGATTCGATCAGGCGCGCCAGCACGTCGCGCCCCAGATCGTCGGTACCGAGCGGATGGGCCCATTCGCCCCCGAAGCCCGCCGGCGGCTTCAATCGCGCCAGAAGGTCGATCGCATTGGCGTTGAGGTCGACCCCGAGCGGCAGGATCAGCACGAGCGACAGGCACGCCCCCACCCACAGGAACGACAGGATCACCCCCGCCGGCAGGCGCAGGAACGACCCGAGCGCGCCCGACCGGGCGGCGTTTTCCGATGAGGGATCCTGCGCCATGCGTCCGTGCTCCGCTCAGCTCCGACCCGCGCCGGTGCGCGGGTCGAGCGTGGAATAGGTCAGATCGACGATCAGGTTCGTCGTGATCATCAGCGCCGCGACCATCATCACGATCATCTGCAGCACCGCCAGATCGCGGTTCGCGACCGACTCGACGATCAGCCGCCCGAGCCCCGGCCAGCCGAACACCGATTCGACCACCGCCGCCGCCGCCACCATCGCGCCGACCAGCAGCGGCGTGATGGTGACAAGCGGCAGAAGCGCGTTCGGCACGACGTGGCGCAAAAAGATCTGCCCCTCGCCCAGCCCGCGCGCCCGGGCGGCGGTGATGCATTGCAGCCGCAGCGCATCGGCGATGGAGGAGCGCACGAAGCGGGTGAAGATCGCGGCCTTGGTGATGCCGAGCGTCAGCGCCGGCATGATGAGGTGCAGGATCGTCCCCGTGCCGTTGCCGGGAAGCAGCCGCAGGTTCACCGACATAAGCAGGATGAGGCCGAGCCCCAGCACGAAGGAGGGCAGCGCGAAGCCCACGGTGGAAAAGGCCATCACCGCCCGGTCGATGCGCGTGCCGACCTTCATCGCCGCGAGCGTCCCGACGGGGATCCCGATCGCGAACATGATGAAGGTCGAGGCCCCGACCAGCTGGACCGTGGGCCAGACGCGCTCCATCACCACCACTGCCGCAGGGCGGTTGCCCATGGTCGAAAAGCCGAAATCCCCTGCGGCGAGGTTCCCGACATAGCGGATGTATTGCTCCAGCGTCGTGCCCGTATAGCCCCAGATCTCGCGATAGGACTGGATCGCCTCGGCGGTGGTATCGTCGGGGTCGAAGATCGCGAGGATCGGGTCGCCCGTGGCGCGCAGGGCCACGAACACGAGCGTCACGATCGCCCAGAGCGAGAAGACCGCCCGCAGGATCCGGCCGAGCAGCATCATGGCAGAACCTCCCGCTCCTCGCCCGCCCCCGGCAGCGCGTCGATCAGCAGTTGCGTGTAGGGCGCTCGCGCCCCGTCGCCCAGAAGGCCCACGGGAATATCCTCGATCACGCGGCCGTGGCGCATCACGACGACATGATCGGCGATCTCGAACACCACGCGCAGGTCGTGGGTGATGAGCAGGATCGCGATCCCGAGCCGCTCGCGCAGGCGCATCATGCATGCGAGGATGTGCTTCTGGATCTGCACGTCCACGGCCGAGAGCGGCTCGTCCGCGATCAGCACGTCAGGTTCGAGCAGGAGGGCGCGCGCGATCACGACCCGCTGCGCCTCGCCGCCAGACAGATAGGTGGGCCGGCGGTCAAGGACGGTCGGCGCGATCCCCACATCCTCGAGCACGGTCGCGATGCGCGCAGTCCGCGCGGCACCGTCGCGCCAGCCGTGGACGCGCAGCACCTCGTGCAACTGGTCGCCGACGCGCATCAGCGGATCGAGCGAGTCGCGCGGGTTCTGGAACACCATCTGCATCGAGGTCCGCCGCCCCGGCGCGCGCGACGAGGGATGCACGACGACCCGCCCCGAATCGGGCGTCTCGAGGCCCATCGCCATCTTCGCCGCCGTCGTCTTGCCCGAGCCGCTCTCGCCGATCAGCGCGACGATCTCGCCCTGCCGGACCTCGAAGCTCAGATCCTTCGCCGCAGCGATGCCGACGCCCGACCGCCGACCGCCGCGCCCGAGGAAATAGGTCTTGTTGACGCCCTCGAAGCTCAGGCAGCGGGGCGCGGTGCGGGGGCGGGCCTCGGCACGCTCGGGAAAGGCGATCTCGGATGCCGCGAAGAGGGCGCGCGAATATTCCTCCTGCGGGGCGCGCACGAGGGCGTCCTTGCTGCCCTGCTCGACCATGCGCCCGTTGCGCAGGACCGCGATCTTGGTCGCGCGGTCGCGCACGATGCCGAGGTCGTGCGTCACGAGCAGCACCGAGAGGTCGTTCTCGCGCCGCACCTCGTCGATGAGGTCGAGCACCTCGGCCTGCACCGACATGTCGAGCGCCGTCGTCGGTTCGTCCGCGATCAGGAGCTTCGGCGCCCCCATGAGGGCCAGCGCGATCATGATGCGCTGGTTGAGCCCGCCCGAAAGCTGGTGCGGATAGACCCCGAGCCGCGCGCCGGGCTCCGAGACATGCACCTTGCGCAGCGCCTCGATGGCGCGGTTGCGCAACTGTTCGGGCCCCTCGCCGGGGTGGTGGAGGCGCAGCGTCTCGAGCATCTGCTCGCCGATGGTGCGCACCGGGTTCAGCGCCCCGAAGGGGTCCTGAAACACCATGCCGACCTTGGAACGGCGAAAGGCCGCCATCTCGGCCCGCCGCAGCCCGAGGATGTCGCCGCCCTCGAACAGGACGCGCCCGGTCGCGTGCAGCCCCTGCGGCAGGAGGCGCATGAGGGTGTGGCAGGTGATACTCTTGCCGCTGCCGCTCTCGCCCACGAGGGCGAAGTAATCGCCCCGGTCGATGCGCAGCGAAATGCCATCGACGAGGGTTCGGGGGGGCCGGCCATCGGCCCCCGCCAGCGTTACCTTCAGATCCTCGACCGAACAGAGCGCCGCAGCGCCATCGGCAGACAACATCGCTTCGCCCTCTCGCATACGTCTTCCGCGCAGGACGTGCGCCGCAATTCCTCTATCAGCCGATATCGGCCTTGCGGAAGTCAAGATAGACCGACGGGTAGGGCGTCCAGTTCACGGCCTTTCGCTTGCCGTAGAACACCCCCATCGTGTGCAGGATGATGGCCGGCGGATCGGCATCGAAGATGTCGAGCATCGCCTGATAGGCGGTACGACGCTCGGCCGGGTCGAGGCTCGTCTCGAGCACCTCGCCGTGACGATAGAAATCCTCGTTCGACCACACCTCGGCCTCGGAGCGGTTGTAGGACCGCCACAGACCGAAGAGCGGATCGTTGACAAGCACCGGGTCCACGCCGTTGCGCATGCCGGTGCCGGGGTATTCGAGCATCTGGCCGAAATTCTCCTTGATCTGGAGATCGACCTTGACGCCCACCGCCTCCCACATCGCGACGACGACCTGCGCGGTCGCAAGCTCGGGGCCATAGGCCGCGGCGCGGATGCGATAGGGGATGACCTCGCCGTTGTAGCCGCCCTCGGCCAAAAGGCGCTTGGCCTCTTCGGGATCATAGCGCAGGGCCGGGCGGTCGGGATCGAAGAGCGGCCCGAACGAGGGCAGCTGATGCCCGTTCGGCACGCTGACAAGCCCGCCCCAGAGGGCATTCACGATCGCCTGACGATCGATCGCGAGGCCGAGCGCCTGACGGACGCGCGCATCCTTAAGCGCATCGTTGCGGGTGTCGAACTTGATGACCCGGATCGAGGCGATCGGGCCGCCGACGATCTCGAGCTCGGGATCGTTCTGCACCGGGGCGAACTGGTCGGCCGGCACGTCGCCGATGAGGTCGAAGTCGCGGCTCGCAAGACCCGCGATGCGCGACGACAATTCGGGCGCCGAGCGATAGATGATGCGGTCGATCGCGGGCTTGCCGCCCCAATAGTCCGCGTGCGCCTCAAGCTCGATCGCGTCGGCCGAAAAGCTCTTGAGGCGGTAGGGCCCGGTGCCCACGGGCGCGGTGGCGAAGCCCTGAAAGCCGCCGGCGGCCTCGAAGGCGGCCTTGCTCACGATCTGGCTACCCCAGGCGGTCAGGCGCAACTCCAGCACCGGGTCGGTCACGCTCGAGGTCACGCGCACGGTGCGGGCATCGATGGCCTCGACCGTCTCGATCGTCGACATGAACTGCTTTGCGGTTCCAAACCCCGGCGAGGCCGGATCGGTCCGCCGCACCTGACCGAAGCTGAAGGCGACATCCTCGGCCGTCAGCGTGCTGCCGTCGTGGAACTTGACGCCTTCGCGCAGGGTAAGATCGACCGTCTTGCCGTCAACCCTCGTCCAGCTCTCGGCGAGGGCGGGCTGCAACGCGCCGTCGCCGCCATAGTTCACGGTCAGGAGCGAATCGTAGATGTTCTGCATCACCCGATAGCCGGGGTTCGTCTGATAGAGCAGCGGGTCAAGCTGCTTGGCGATCTCGTCGAGCGCGATCACGAGCGTCTTGGTCCCGTCCTGCGCCACGCTGAGCGAGGGCGCCCCCGCGAGCGCGAGTCCCGCCGAAGCGCCGAGCATCTGGAGTGCGGTTCTTCTGTTCAGGTCCATCTGTCCCTCCCCTGGGCATAGACGTAAATTCCGGCGTCCGACACTGATGTTCCCGGTCCGCCCGCATGGTGGCCTCGATGCCGGCCGCGCGAAGGTGCACCCGCGCGTCCGGGCATGGCTTGCAGCCGGAAGAACGCGGGATTGCAGCGAGCGGCCGACCTGTTCCGACGGATACACTAGCGACGGCCCTCCGATGCCGTCCAATTCGAATTGTGCGCGATTTCATTTCTCGGAGATATCACAGCCGCCAAGAACCTTGTTGCCTGCGTATAAGACGGGCATCGCGATGCGCGATGCCCGGTCCGTGCGCAAGGTCGCGGCGGTACGGGGTTTCAGCTTGCCAGATTCGCGACGAGGTCGCGCACGAAGTCGGGGTCCGAGGTTGCCGCGAACATGTCCGAAACCCCTCGCAGCCGCCGGAGCATTTCGGCGTGCGGCGCCTGGGCCTCGGCCCCGTCCGGCCCGAGCAGCACGACCGACAGCGTCGCCGCGGTGCGCTCGATCGCATGCCCCAGCGCCTCGGGGGCCGAGGCCGGGGTCAGCACCACGATGACGGCCCCCGGCACCATGCCACTGACCGGTGCATCAAGCGGCCCCGGCGAAGCCCCCGCCAGCTGGCCGGACGCTTGGCCGAGCGGGGACCCGAGGACGACGTTGCCCCCCGTCGCCGCCGCGATCTCGGCCGCGAGCGCCTGCGCCTGGGCACCGACCCCGATCAGCTTCACGAGGCGGGGGGCCGAATTGCGATAGTCCCCGATCCGCGATCCCGGCGCGTGCTGCCGCCCTGTCCGGGCGATTTCGAATCCGGGTGCCATCAGTCCATGAACCTCCCGCCGGAGAGGTTCAGGCATTCGCCCGTCACATACCCCCCCTCGCGCGCGGCAAGGAAGAGGACCGCATGCGCGGCCTCGGCGCTTTCGCCGAAGCGCCCGACGGGCACGCCCGCGCGCAGGCGCGCGCGCTTTTCCTCGGTCATGGTCGCGACCTGCGGGGCAAAGAGCGATGTCGCGATGCCGTTCACCGTGACGCCATGTTCGGCCGTCTCGGCGGCCAGCACGCGCGCAAAGGCCAGCAGCCCCGCCTTGGCGCCCGCATGGGGGGCGACGTTGTGGTGCACGCCCGTCTTGGCCGACATGGTGGCAAAGGCGATGATGCGCCCGAAGCCGGCCGCCGCCATGCCCCGCGCGGCCTCCTGCATCATCAGGGCGGGGCGGATGTATTCGGCCTCGGCGCTCTGGCGGATCTGGTCGGCGGTCGTCTCGAAGATCGGGCGGTTGACGACGGGGGGCGCCGACAGCACGAGGATGTCGAGCCCGCCGAGGGCCGCGCGCGCCGCCGCGATGACCTCGGCCGGACTGCCGCCCGGGGGAACCGCATGCGCGGCCCCCGGCAGCGTCGCATCGGCCGCGACCTCCGCCCCCGCCGCCGCGAGGGCGGCGACGACGGCCGGGCCGACGCCCTCGGCCGCATCGCAGACAAGGGCGCGCAGGCCGCGCACGCCGGTGGCGGGGTCATGGTCGGGTGTCATGCGGGGGCGATCTCTCTCATCAGGGCAAGGAGGTTCGTGGCGGGGTCGGCGAAGCGGTCGGGATCGACGGCGGCGCCGACCTCGACCAGCCGGCGCAGCGCGCGCATGTCGCGCGCCGCGTTGAAGGTGTTGGCCGCGACTGCCCGCCCGCCGAGGAGATAGAGCACGCTCCAGCGCCCCTCCTCGGGCCCGCCGCGCCAGACCACCCGATCCCATGCGGCGGGCGCGCCGCACATCTGGAAGTTGGCGCCGAACTGGTCGGTCCAGAACCACGGCACCTCGGCCGGGGGCGCGGGCTGGCCCGCCAGCACCTTGCCGAGCGCGATGCCCTGGTTCTGCGCGTTCTGCCAGCTCTCGAGCCGCAGCGCCCGCCCGACGAGGGGGTGCATCTGCCGCGCCACATCGCCCGCGGCAAAGATCGCGGGGTCCGAGGTGCGGCCGGCCGTATCCGTCACGATCCCGTCGTCGCAGGCGATGCCGGCTGCGCGTGCGAGATCGTCGCAGGGCCGCGCCCCGATGCCGACGACGACCGCATCGGCCCCGAGCGACCGGCCATCGGCCAGATCCACCCGCGCCCCGCCTCCGGGAGCCGCCCCGATCGCGCTGACCTGAACGCCAAAGGCGACCTCCACCCCGTTGCGGCGGTGCAGGTCCACGATCGCCTCGGCCACGGCCGGATCGAGGACCCGCCCGAGCGCCGACGGCGCGGCCTCGAGCACGCCGACCGAACAGCCCGCCTCGCGCGCCGTCGCCGCGACCTCGAGCCCCACGAATCCCGCGCCGATCGCCACGATCCGCGCCCCGGGCACCAGCCGGGGCCGCAGCGCCAGCGCGTCATCAAGCGTGCGGAGCAGACGGACGGGCGCCCCCGCATCGGTCGGCACGGGCAGGGCGCGCGCCTCGGCACCGGTCGCGAGCACGAGCGCGCCATAGGGCTCCGAGGTGCCGTCATCGAGCAGGACGCGGCCCGCCCTGCGGTCGATCGCGACGGCGCGCCGGCCGGGGACGAAGCGGATGCCCGCCCCCTCCCAGAACCCGGGCGGGCGGAGCGCGGCGCTCGCAGGCTCTGCCGTGCCGGCAAGGATCGCCTTCGACAGCGGCGGGCGTTCATAGGGCGCGTGCGCCTCGGCGCCGATCATCACGATGCGGGCATCCGGCGCCTCGGCGCGCAATGTCGCCGCGACCCACGCGCCCGCCTGCCCGGTACCGATGATGACGACCGGATCGCGGGTCGCGGCCATGGCGGCACCCCTCAGACCGCGACGAAGGGTTCGCCGAGTTTCACGACCGAGGCATCGAGCGCGACCTGCTTGAACGGACCGTCCTCGGGCAGCACGAACGAGGCCGAGCGCACCTTGTGCGACGCGGGATCGAGCCCCGTCGGCACGCCCTTGCCCTTTTCGAGCGCCTGCGCCGCCTTGCGCAGCCGCATCCGCGCCATGATGATGGCGTTGTCGGTCGAGACGAGGTTCTCGCGCGTGCGGTCGGCGATGGCACCCATGCTTTCCTGCAGCGAGGCGTCCTGCATCGCGATGCCCTTGATGCCGCTGTAATAGATCTTCTGCCGCTGCGCCTCGCGGTCCATCAGATAGTCGTTGTCCATGTTGGCGACGGGCCGGAAGGTCCCGGGGATCAGCTCGGTATGGACGCCGTGGCCGTTCTCCATCGCCTCGAGTTCGGCATCGCTCAGCGGCCGGGTCGGGTGGAAGGTCATGGTCCAGGCCATGCAGTTCTCGTCGTCCATCGGGACCCAGGCGTGGCCGTTCAGCGCGTTGCCCTTGTAGGGCGGGATCAGCGTGTACCAGGGCATCATCCATTGCGTGACGCGCCAATAGTGGTGCCCGGGCTCGGCCGGCCGGCGCGCGCCGATCAGAAGGCCCGCGTCGGATTCGTGGATGTCGAAGGTCGTGTTGGTGCTGCGGGCGTATTTCGCCCCCGCCGTCCCGCGGTGGAGAGGGTCGCGGCTGATGTCGCCGCTGTGCAGGAACGAGACGTGGCTCGAATCGATCCCGCCCTCCATCGCCTGCAGATAGTTCGATTCCTGCCAGCGCTTCGAGAGATAGCGTTGCTCGGCGGGCACCTGCGTCCATTCATAGGCGGGCAGCGGGGGCTTTTCCTCGGGCGGTCCCATGTAGGTCCAGATGACCCCGCCCAGTTCGACGCAGGGATAGGCCTTGAGGCGGATCTTCTGGCAGAACCCGCTCGAGGCGGGCTCGGACGGAACCTCGGTGCACTGGCCGTTCACGTCGTATTTCCAGCCGTGATAGGGGCAGCGCAGCCCCCCCTCCTCGTTGCGGCCGAACCAGAGCGACACGCCGCGGTGCGCGCAGTATTCATCCATCAGGCCAAGCCGCCCCTCGGTGTCGCGAAAGGCGATCAGGCGCTCGGACAAGAGCTGCACGCGGACCGGAGGGCAATCGGGCGCGGGCAGCTCGGAGGCCATCAGGGCCGGGATCCAGTAGCGCCGAAAGAGGTTGCCCATCGGGGTGCCGGGGCCTGTCCGGCAGAGATACTCGTTCTGTTCGGTTGAGATCATCATGCGCCTCGCGTGCAGGACATCGGGGCGCTCCGCACCCCTCCGGCCGCCAAGGTTGACGGCAAACATATTCTAGTTCAAATATTAATTCGCTATGTAAACAGAGAGTCGGGCAAATAAATGGAGCTGCGACACTTCCGCTATTTCGTTGCCGTCGCCGAAGAGCTGCACTTTACCCGCGCTGCCCAGCGCCTCAACATCGGCCAGCCGCCGCTGTCGCTCCAGATCAAGGCGATCGAGCGCGAGTTGGGGGTTACGCTCCTCAAGCGGACGCGGCGCAAGGTCGAACTCACCTCGGCGGGGGAGCTTTTCCTCAAGGAGGCGCGGCTGGCGCTGCTGCAGGCCTCGCGCGCGGTCGATACCGTGGTGCGCGCCGCGAAGGGCGAGATCGGGACGCTGCGCCTCAGCTTCATCACCTCGGCCCCGCTTGTCGATACCTTCACGGGCGCGATCCGCGCCTTTCGGCAGGCCAATCCGAACGTGCATCTCGAACTCAAGTGCCGGTCGTCCGAGGCGATCATGGACGAGACCATGCTCAACACCATCGACGTGGGCTTTACCCGGCCCGCGATCCAGTGGGTGCCGCCGGCCGCGATCCGGGCGGTGCCGATCTTCGAGGACGATCTGATGGTGGTGCTGCCGGCCGACCATCCGCTGAACCGCACCGACGGCCCGATCCCGATCGGGGCGCTGCGCGACGAGAAGTTCGTGCTGCGCCCGCGCGGCAGCGGGACGGGGTTCTACGAGCAGGTCTTTACCATGTGCACCGATGCGGGCTTCGTGCCCACCATCGTGCAGGAGGCGGTCGAGGCGACGACGACGCTCGGCCTCGTGGCGTCGGGGCTCGGCATCACCATCGCGCCGCGCGCGCTGCGCAGCATCCGGGTGCGCGATACGGTCTGGCGCGAACTCGCCGATTGCGACGCGCGCTCGCGCGTGCTGATGATCTTCAATCAGGGTGCCCGCGAGGCACGGCTGCGCGACCGTTTCATCTCGGCCTTTCCCGGCGGCGCCGAGGCGCTGTCGCAGGCGTCAGTGGGGCAGGGCAGGGTCAGGCGCCTTTCGGCGACCCCGCCACGATGAGGATCTCGCCCGCGCGTACGATCGCCTCCCAGACGCGGATCGGCACCTCGCAGGGGGGATGGGTGGGCTGGCCGGTGCGGATGTCGAAGCGGCCCTGATGAAAGGGGCAGACGACCTCGCACCCGACGAGGAACCCCTCCGAGAGCGATCCGGGCCCGTGCGAGCAGAGATCCTCGGTCACATGGAAATCCGCGCCGAGCTGAAAGACGGCATAGGCCGTGCCGCCCGCCTCGACCCGGAGCGGTTCGTCCTCGTCGAGATCGGTGACGGCACAGAGCCGCAGCAGATCGGCGGGCGCATCCATGGCAGGCCTTCCCCCTTCGGTCGCGGGCCTTCGCGTCAGCCCGCGGCCGAGGTTCTGGCGCGCTCCCAGTCGAAGGCAAGGCGGGCCGTGAAGGTGCGCACGTTCGCGATCGTCTCGAAGCCGCGCAGGGCGGCGCCGATCTCCTCGACGGCCGCGCGGCCGGCAAAGCGCTCGGCGTTGGCGCCGAGTTTCTCCATGATGTCGGCATCGCTGAAGGGCGCATCGGGGTGGCCCGGGAAGGGCTTGGCCGCGCCATGCGCCACCGTGCCGTCGGCAAGCTCGATCTCGACCCGCGATAGATATCCCGCCTTGGCGCGCGCGAGCTTGCCGCTCTTGATCGTGCCGAGCGCAGGCTCGGGAAAGACCTTGACGCGGTTGGCGACGAAATCCTGCCGGGCAGGATCGAGCACGCGGTCGAGATCGAAGCTGTCCACATGTACATAGCCGTCAAGAACGGCCGCGCCCACGATGTAGGGCATCGAATGGTCCGCCGTCTCGCGCGAGATCGGGCGATAGGGATCCTGGCGGATCGCCACCAGATGGTCGAACGCCCCTTCCTCGGAATAGACGCGCACCTCGCGGATGCGGCCGAGATCGGCCACCTGCGCGCGCGCCTCGAGGGCGGCGCGGATCGCGCTCTGCCCGACCGAGCCGACGGGCCAGAGCTTCATGTAGGTCTCGGCGATGCGCCGGGGCATGATGCCGTCGGCGAGCCGTTCCGACAGGATGGGCAGGGGATCGACCGGGTTCTTGAGCTTGGCGACAAAGCCGTTCGCGCCGACGAAGGGCCGGATCGCCCCCTCGACCCCGGCCTTGGCGAGCATCCCGGCCATGACGGCGTTGCGCACCGCGTCGCTGCCGTTGAAGCGCTTCCACATCGTCAGATCGCCGCGGCGGTTCAGCTCGCAGGATTCGACCTCGTCGCTCGCGAAATGGGGCACGACGGCGATCCCGAACGCCTCGCGCGCCTGATCCTCGTTCAGCCCGAGCAGCCGCGCCACGGCGGCGACCGCGCCGATCCCCGTCAGGTTGGTGTAATCCCAGCCGCCCGGCGCGGTGGTGAAGGCATCGAAGACCGCGCCCACCACCTCGTAGCCGACCGCCAGCGCCCCGAGCAGCTCGGCGCCGCTCGCGCCCACCCACTCGGCCACGGCGACCACGCCCGAGGTCATGTCGCTCGGATGGCCGCTGTTGCGCGCGCCGACATAGAAATCGTTGTAATCGAAGCAGCGCAGGAGCGAGCCGTTGACCAGCGTCGCCAGATCGGGGTTGGCGCGCATGCCGGTGCCCCAGATGACGCAGCCCGACCCATGCGCGAGCGGGGCCGCGAAGCGGCGCGCGGCGTGCGAGGCCGGGTGGTCGAGCGCGCCGAGCGCGACCGCGACCGAGTCGCTCAGCGCGCGCTTGGCCGCGCGCGTCGTCGCCTCGTCAAGCCGGGTGTCGGCGCTGACGGTGAAGCGGGCCAGCCGTTCGGCAACCTCATCGCGATAGTCGTAGCTGCCTGATTGCAACATCTTGCCGTCCCTTGATCCCTCATGTCCCTCGCGCGTCGGCGGGCACCCTGCCCGTGGCCTGAAGGCCCGCACGCCTTGGCCGGGGATAGCCAAGCCGACTGCCTGTGTCCAATATCAATCGCCCTGCCAGTCATTCGCGTGCGCGGATAACGGCGCCGCGCGGCGCGCATCTACGGGGCAGGCAAATGACTGATTGCACGATCCATATTGGACCTGCCGGGCGAAATGCGGATAGGGTCGGCCAACTTGTCGCAGCGGGGTCGCCATGAAACCCGATGTCCTGATCTCGAAGCCGCTCGGGGCGGAGTGCGTCGCCGCGCTCGACCGGCACTTCACGCTCCATGACCTGCCGCGCGCGGCCGATCCCGAGGCGCTCCTCGGCGCGGTCGGTCCGCGCATCCGTGCCATCGCGGGCGGCAAGGTCCAGGCCGCCCTGATGGCGCGCCTGCCCGCGCTCGAGATCATCGCGAATGCGGGCGTCGGCGTCGACACGATCGACATGCCGGCCGCCCGCGCCCGCGGCATCCGCGTCACCAACACGCCGGGCGTGCTGAACGGGGCGGTGGCCGAGCTGACGCTCGGGCTGATGCTCGCGCTCGCGCGGCGCATCCCCGAGGCCGACCACTTCGTGCGCTCGGGCGCGTGGTCGGGCGGCACCTTCCCCAATTGCAGCGAGCTTGCGGGCAAGACGCTCGGCATCCTCGGCCTCGGACGGATCGGCAAGGAGATCGCGCGCCGCGCGGACGCCTTCGGGATGGAGATCGTCTATCATGGCCGGCGCGCGCAGGAGGGGGTCGGATACCGCTTCTTCACCGATCTGCGTGCCATGGCTGCGGCCTCGGACTGGCTCGTGGTCATCGCCCCCAACGCCCCCGACACCAGAGGCATCGTGAGCCGCGAGGTTCTCGAGGCGCTCGGGCCTTCGGGGCGGCTCGTCAATGTCGCGCGCGGATCGCTCGTCGATGAGGGCGCGCTGATCGAACTCCTCGGCTCGGGCGGACTTGCCGGGGCGGCGCTCGATGTGTTCGAGGGCGAACCCGAGGTCGCACCCGCGCTGCGGGCGCTCTCGAATGTCGTGCTCTCCTCCCATCGCGGCAGCCACACCCACGAGACGCGCCGCGCGATGGAGCAGTTGGTCGTCGACAATCTGGTTGCACATTTCGCGGGCAGACCGCTCATTTCCGAGGTCGCTTGAGGGAGGTCGCGGTGGATGGGGGATTGAAGCTCGGCGCGGTCGCGGACGATCTGACGGGCGCGACCGATCTGGCGCTGATCCTTGCCGAGGGGGGGATGTCGGTGCGCGTGGCGGTCGGCGTGCCGCAGGATGCGGCCGGGCTTGGCGGTGCCGATGCGGTCGTGGTCGCGCTGAAGTCGCGCACGATCGCCCCGGCCGAGGCGGTGGCCCAATCGGTCGCGGCGGCGCGCGTCCTCGGCGCGGCAGGCGCGCGGCAGATCCTCTTCAAGTATTGCTCGACCTTCGATTCGACCGACGAGGGCAACATCGGACCCGTGACGGAGGCGCTGATGGCGCTTCTGGGGACCGACCGCACCATCGCCTGCCCCGCCTTTCCTGCCAACGGGCGCACCGTCTATCAGGGGCACCTCTTTGTCGGCGACCGGCTCCTGAGCGAAAGCGGGATGCAGGATCATCCGCTGACGCCGATGCGCGATCCCGACCTCGTGCGGGTGCTCGGCCGCCAGACGGGGCGGCCCGTCGCGCTCATCCCTCATCCGACGGTCGGGCGCGGGGCGGAGGCGATCGGCGGCGCGATCGCGGCGGGGCCCGGCATACGGATCGTCGATGCGCTCTGCGACGCGGATCTGCGCGCGATCGGGCGCGCGGCGGCGTCGCTGCCGCTTGTGACGGGCGGATCGGGCATCGCGCTGGGGCTGCCCGCGAATTTCGGCATTCCCGCGCGTCCGGGCGGGGGCGCCTGGCCGCGCGGGGCGATCGCGCCGGGGCGGGCGGTGGTGCTGGCGGGGTCGTGCTCGGGGGCGACGCGGGCGCAGGTGGCGCGCGCGCGCGAGGCGGGGGCGCCGGCGCTGCGGGTCGATCCGGCCGAGATCGCGGCCGGCCGGATGCGCCCGGCCGACGCGCTCGACTTCGTGCTCGCGCAGTCCGAGGCGCAGTCCGAGGCGCAGTCCGGGGCGCAGGCGCCGATCGTCTATTCCTCGGCCGATCCGCAGGATGTGGCGCGCGCGCGCGGCGCGCTCGGGCCGGGCGCGGCGGGCGAGGTGGTCGAGGCATTCTTCGCCGGCCTTGCCGTCGCCCTTGCCGGGCGCGGCTTTACCCGCCTGCTCGTCGCGGGAGGCGAGACCTCGGGCGCGGTGATCGCGGCCCTCGGGGTGGGCGTGCTCGATGTCGGGCCGAAGGTCGCGCCGGGCGTGCCGTGGATGCGCGCGCGGGGGGGGCGCGATGGGCTCGCGCTGCTGCTCAAGTCCGGCAACTTCGGCGCGCCGGACATCTTCCTGTCGGCCTGGGGGCATCTGGCATGACCGGCACACTCTCGGCCGAGACACGGACGCGCGACCTGATCGTGCGCGTCGGCGCATCGCTCTTTGAGCGCGGCCTGACCCCGGGATCGACCGGCAACATCAGCGTCCGCCTCGAGGATGGCGGATTTCTCATGACGCCGACCAACGCCTCGCTCGGCGATCTCGATCCGGCGGCGCTCTCGCGGCTCGATCGCGACGGGCGCCATCTGGGGGGCGACGCCCCGACCAAGGAGGCATTCCTGCACCGCTGCATGTATTGCGAGCGTGCGGGCGACGGGGCGGTCGTGCATCTGCATTCGACCCATGCCGTCGGGGTCAGCATCCTGCGCGACATCGACCCCGAGGACGTGCTGCCGCCGCTGACGGCCTATTACCTGATGCGGGTCGGGCGGCTGCCGCTCGTGCCCTATCACGCGCCGGGCGATGCCGCGCTCGCGCTTGCGGTGCAGCGGGTCGCGGGGCGGCATCATGCGGTGCTGCTTGCAAATCACGGGCCGGTGGTATCGGGGCGCGACCTGCGCGCGGCGCAATATGCGATCGAGGAACTCGAAGAGACGGCCAAGCTCTTCCTCATGCTGGGCGGGCGCGCGCTCAGGCCCATCGCGCCGGCCGAAGCGGCACGCCTGCGCCCCGATCCGGCCCCCCAGCCATGACCGACGCCGCGCCGCCCCTTGCGGCGATGACCGACGCGGCGCGGCTCCGGCACGGGTGGTTCGTCGCGGGGGTGATGTTCCTTGCGCTTCTGCTCGTGTTCGGGGCGCGCTTCTCGATGGGGCTGTTCCTGCCCTTCCTGCCCGAGGCGCTCGGGGCCTCGCCGGCCGATGTCTCGGCCGCCATCGCGATGTCGTTGCTGGGCGCGGGCGTCATGCAGCCGATGATCGGTGCGCTCTCGGACGCGATCGGGCCGCGGCGGGTCCTGATCGCGGGGCTGGGAAGCGCGGGCGCGCTCTATTGCGCGATGCCGGCGACGGGGTCGGTATGGGCGCTGGGCGCGATCATGTTCGTCTTCGGCGGGTTTGCCTTCGCGGCCGTCAGCCCGGTCTTGGCGACCGCGCTGATGGTGCGCTGGTTCGACCGGCAGCGGGGGCGCGCGCTGGGCTTCGTCACCGCCGGGACGAAGGTCGCGATGCTGACGCTTGTCCCCGCGATCTCGGTCGGGATCGCGCTTGCGGGCTGGCAGGCGACGGTGGTCGCGCTCGGCGTCGTGATCTGGTCGCTGCTGCCCGTCGTGGTGCTGCGGATGCGCGCCGAGCCGCCGCCCCCCGATGCCGCGCCCGATGCCGCGCCGCAGCCCGCGGCAAGCCTGCGCGGCGCGCTCGGGATGCGGGCGTTCTGGCTGATCTCGGCGGCGCTCTTTGCCAATGGCTTCGTGATGAACCTCGTCTTCGTGCACCTGCCCTCGTTCATCCTCGAACGCGGGCATGGCACGGCGGCGGCGGCGGCGGGGCTGTCGATCGTCGGCGCGGTCGGGATCGCGGGCAACATCCTGATCGGATCGATGTCGGACCGGCTGAGCCGGCGGGGCGTGCTGTCGCTCGTGTTCGCGGCGCGGATCGCGGCCCTTGCCGCGGTCGTGATGCTGCCGGGGCCGGGGCCGCTCGTGCTGTTCGTGGTGGTGTTCGGACTGCTCGGCTACGGCGCGCTCGTGGTCGTGGGGGGGCTCGTGGCCGAGGTGTTCGGGCAGAAGTCCTTCGGCGCGATCCTCGGGATGGCCTATGTCCTCAACCAGATCGGGGGGGCGGCGGGCATCTGGGCGGGCGGGCTGTCGGCCGAGCGGGCAGGCAGCTATGACGCGGCGCTGATCCTTGCGGTCGCTGTGTCGGTCGTGGCGCTCGGGGCGATGGCGCTGCTGCCAGCGCGCCCCAGGGGTCAGGCATAGCGGGCGCGCAGGGCGCGCGCACCGGCGACCAGCAGCCCGACATCCACGCCGACGGCCGTGAAGGTCGTGCCCCATTCGATGGCGCGGCGGTTCGAGGCGTCGTCGAGATAGAGGATCCCCGAGGGCACGCCAAGCGCGCGCAGGCGGCGGATCGCCCCCTCGATCGCGCGCGCGACCTCGGGGTGGTTCAGATCGCCCGGATACCCGAGGCTCGCGCTGAGGTCGGCCGGGCCGATGAACACCCCGTCGACCCCCTCGACCCCCGCGATCGCATCGAGCGCCTCGAGGCCCGCCTTCGTCTCGACCTGCAGGAGCAGGCAGATTTCTTCGGAGGCGCGGGGGATATAGTTCTCGACATGGCCATAGCGGCTGGCGCGCGTCAGCCCCGCGACGCCACGCACCCCGCGTGGGCCATAGCGCACGGCCCGGACGGCCGCCTCGGCCTCGGCGCGCGATTCGATGCAGGGCAGCAGCAGCGTCTGCGCCCCCATGTCGAGGACCCGCTTGATCTGCACCGTGTCGTTGGCATAGGGCCGCACCACCGCCGAGACATCGGGAAAGCCCGCGATCGCCTGAAGCGCGGCCTGCACCTCCGACAGCTCGATCGGCGTGTGCTCGGTATCGACGAGGACCCAGTCGAAGCCCGTCACCGCCAGCAACTCGGGCACCAGCATGCCGGGGATCGAGTTCCAGATCCCGATCTGCTGACGGCCTTCCTTGAGCGCGGCCTTGAAGCGGTTCTTCGGCATGTCCATCGCGATCCCTCCGGGTTTCGGGCATCCAAAGGGTCGATTGCCCCAAGCCAGACGCGCTTGCAAGGGCGCTGCGATGCGCATCGGCGGTTGATCCGCCGGGCGCGAAGGGATTAGGGTTCCATTTGCGCCATCGTGGGACGCAATTTCAGGAACGGGAGATCGGAAAGATGCAATACACATTCGACCGTCGTGGATTGATCGCAACCGCCGGCGTTGCGCTGCTCGCGGCAACGGCATGGCCGTCGCTTGCCCAGAACCGCGTCACGCTGCGCCTCTCGACCCCTGCGACCGAGACCGACCAGCGCTCGGTCGGGCTTGCCACCATCTTCGGTCCGGCTGTAGCGGCATTCGCCGACTATCAGCCCCACTACAACGCCTCGCTCGTGGCGCAGGGCAGCGAGCTCGAGGCGATCGCGGCGGGCGATCTCGAGATGTCGATCACCTCGGCGCAGGAACTCGCGACCTTCATGCCCGAATTCTCGATCTTCGCGACGGGCTATGTGCATCAGGACGCCGCCCATCAGCTGCGCGTGTTCAACGACGCGCTGATGGATCCCTTCAAGCAGAAGGTCGAGGATGAGCTCGGGGTCAAGCTGCTCGCGGTCATGTATCTGGGGCGGCGGCATGTGAACCTGCGCATGCCCGCGACCGAGCGGCGCATCATGACGCCTGCCGATCTGGCGGGGGTGAACCTGCGCATGCCCGGCTCGGACGCCTGGCAGTTCCTCGGCCGGGCGCTCGGGGCCAACCCGACGCCGCTTGCCTTCACCGAGATCTACACCGCCCTTCAGACCGGCGCCGTGGACGGGCAGGACAACCCGCTGCCGACGGTCGTCGATTCAAAATTCTACGAGGTGACGAAGCAGATCGCGCTGACCTCGCATCTGGTCGACCTCAACTATCTCGCCTTCTCGGCCAAGGTCTGGAACGGGATGACGGCGGAACAGCAGGCCATCGTGCAGAAGGCGGCCGAGGATGCGGCCGAGGCCGGGCGTCAGGCGCAGCTGAAGAAGGAGGGCGACCTCGTGGCCTTCCTGCGCGAGCAGGGGCTTGAGGTCTATGAGCCCGACGTCGCGGCCTTCCGCGCCCATGTCCAGGCGCAATACCTCGGCTCGGATTATGCCGCGCAGTGGCCGGCGGGGGTGCTCGAGCGGATCAACGCGCTCGGCAACTAGGGCGAGTGGCGCCGGTCGGCCGACGGCGCCCGATGCGGGCGTGGTTGCAAGGATGGGCCACGCGCGCGGCCGAGGGGGTGGCGGCCGCGCTGATGGCCGCCATCTTCGCAACCTTCGTGCTGCAGATCGCGATCCGCTACAGCGGGCGGCTCGGCTGGATCGCCGAGGCGCTGCCGATCCTCGATCCCGCCCGATACGGCTGGACGCTCGAGCTCTGCCTCGCGCTCTGGGTCTGGCTCGTCTTCTGGGGCGGGGCCTTCGTGGTGCGGCCGCGCGACCATGTGACCTTCGACATCCTGCGCGATCACGTCTCGCCGGGGATGCGGCGGATCTTCGGGCTGGTCGCGGCGGTCGCGATCTGCGCGGCGCTCCTGTGGTCGGTCGGCCCGACGTGGGAGCGTTTCGCGATCCTGCGCCTCAAGCGGACCGCGACGCTCGGCGCGCTCTTTGGTGACTGGATCCGGATGCGCGAGATCTATGCGATCTACATCGTCTTCCTGCTCGCGGTGGCGGGGCGGTCGGGCTGGCAGGTGGTGCGCCTCTTGCGGGGCGCCGGTGGCGACGGGCGATGAGCATCGAGTTCCTCTGGTGCCTCGCCACCCTTTTTGCCCTCGCCGCGATCGGGGCACCGATCGCGCACGCGATCCTCGTCGCGGCGCTCGTCTATCTCGCGGCCTCGGGGCAGAGCGTGGGCATCGCGGGCAAGGTGATGCTCGACGGGCTCTACAACGGTTTCATCCTGCTCGCGGTGCCGCTCTTCATCGTGGCGGCGAACGTGATGAACGCTGGCACGATCAGCGACCGGCTGCTCGGTTTCTGCGTCGCGCTGGTCGGGCGGTTCCGCGGCGGGCTCGGGCATGTCAACATCATCGCCTCGCTCATCTTTTCGGGGATGTCGGGCTCGGCGGTGGCCGATGCCGCGGGCCTGGGCAAGATCATCATCGGGATGATGACGCGCTCGGGCCAGTATGCCCGCGGCTATGCGGCGGCGATCACGGCCGCCTCGGCGACGATCGGGCCCATCATCCCGCCGTCGATCCCGATGGTTCTCTATGCGCTCGTCTCGAACAGCTCGATCGGCTATCTGTTCCTCGGCGGCATCCTGCCCGGCCTCATCATGGCGGCGGTGCTCATGGCGATGAACGCGATCATCTCGCACCGGCGCGGCTTTGCGATCGAGGCGCCCGTGCCGCTGCGCGAGTTGCCGGCGCGCACGCGCGATGCGACGCCCGCGCTGCTGATGCCCGCGATCCTGCTTTATGGCATCTATGGCGGTGTCACGACGCCGACCGAGGCGGCGGCGGTGGCGGCGGCCTATGCGCTCGTGCTCGCGGCCGGGTTCTATCGCGCGCTGAGCCTGCGCGGCCTCTTCGATATCCTGGTCGAGAGCGCGCGCTCCTCGGCGGCGGTCGGCCTCGTGATCGGGGGGGCGCTCCTGCTCAATTACGTCGTCGCCTCCGAGAACATTCCGGGCGTGGTGGCGCGCGCGCTCGAGGATCTCGAGATGCATCCGCTCGTGTTCCTGCTCGGGGTCAACCTGCTTCTGCTCGTGCTCGGCTGCGTGCTCGATGCAACGACACTCATCCTCGTCATCATCCCGCTGTTCCTGCCGGCAGCGCACGCGCTTGGGATCGACCTCGTGCATTTCGGGGTGGTGGCGATCGTCAACTGCATGATCGGCCTGATTACCCCGCCTTATGGGATCTTGCTGTTCGTCATCAACGGCGTGACGCGCATTCCCCTGATCGAGATCATCCGCGAGATCTGGCCGTTCATCCTCGCCCTCCTGCTCGCACTCGGGGCGATGATCCTCTTTCCCGGGATCGTCCTCATGCTGCCGCGCCAGTTCGGTTACGAGGGTTAGCGATGCGGCGCCTGCGGCTCGGCCTCATCGGCGACAGCATCGCGCCCTCGCGCTCGCCGGCGCTGCACCGCATCTGCGGCACGCTGGCCGGGATCGAGGTGCGCTATGACCTCCTGATGCCGCCCGCACTCGGCCGGTCTTTCGAGGATGTGCTGGCCGAGGCGCTTCGCACGCGCGACGGCTTCAACGTGACGCTGCCCTACAAGGAAAGGGTGCTGCCCCATCTGGCGCTGCCCGACCGGGCGGTGGCGCGCATCGGCGCGGTCAACACCGTCTGCACCCATGCCGGGACGGGGGAACGGCCCGAGGGGCACAACACCGACCACACGGGCTTCGTCGCGGCCTGGCGTGCGGCCTTCGGGGCGGGGGCGGCGGGGCGCGTCGCGCTGTTCGGGGCGGGCGGGGTAGGCAAGGCCATCGGCTTTGCCCTGCTCGGCCTCGGCGCGGCCGAGATCCGCATCATCGACCCCGACGCCACCAAGGTCCGCGCGCTCGTCGCCGCGCTGAACGCCGCGGCCGCCGAGGCGGGCTACCCCCCGACGGCCCTGGCCGCCCCGCCCGGCGCGCTCGGCGGCGCCGACGGGGTGGTGAACGCGACGCCACTCGGGATGACGGGCCATCCCGGATCACCGCTGCCCGAAGGGGTGCCCTTTCCGCGCGGTGCCTGGGCCTTCGATGCGGTCTACACCCCGGCCGAGACGCCGTTCCGCGCGCGCGCTCTTGCCGCCCGCGCGGCCTTCCTGCCGGGGTGGGAGCTGTTCCTGCATCAGGGGCTCGATGCCTTTCGCCTGTTTTCCGGCGTCAGCATCGACACCCCGGCCGAGGTCCGGCGCCGCCTGCTCTCGGCAGACTAGCGGCCCTGACCCGCCATCACCGGGCGCGTACCTGGCGCCTCAGTCGGCCTCGCGCCCCATGATCCCGTATTTGCGCAGCTTCACATAAAGCGACTGGCGCGACAGGCCGAGCATCTCGGCCGCCGCGACGCGGTTGTTGCGCGTCAGTTCGACCGCCGTCTCGATGCACATCATCTCGACCACATCGGC
>CAYYJB010000027.1:0-30155 GCA_964472135.1 uncultured Gemmobacter sp. | reverse complement strand
CCATCAGGCGGCGCAGCATTTCCATGAGCTCGGCCGCCTCGGCCATGCGCCCCTCGCGCATGAGTTCCTCGAGCCGGTCGAGCATCTCCTGCAGCTGGTCGGCCTCCATCCGCATGCCTTGGGTCTCGGCGCGCTGCCGCTCGCCCTCGCGCTCGGCCTGTTCGGCCAGTTCGCGCATGTAATCCTGCAGCGCCTCGCGCATCTCCTGCATCAGCTCGTCGATCTCGCTCTGGTCCGCACCTTCGCGGATCGCCTCGTCGAGACGGTCCTGCGCGCGGCGCAGCCGTTCGAGCGCCGAGGCGAGATCGCCTTCCTCGAGGAGGAGCGCGATCTCCCACAGCGCCTCGGCGATCGCGTCGCGCGCCTCGGGGGCAAGGGTCGGGGCGGCCTCGCGCTCAAGCTCGGCGAGGGCGACGCGCAGGCGCAGGAAGGCGCGCTCGCTGCGCACGAACCCCTCGGGGCGGTGGAGGACGGCGCGCATCACCTGCACCGTGCGCGCCGCGTTGTCGCGCGACCACAAGAGATCGCGCCGCGCCTCGATCACCGCCGCCGCGAGCGGATCGAAAAAGCGCCGCCCGACCAGTTCGGTGCGCAGCGGCTCGGCCGCGCCCGTCTGGCCGGGCGCATCGGTGGCGCTGAGGCGGACCTCGACGGGCAGGTTCGCCCACGGGTGCTTCGACTGATCGTCGATCAGCGTCTCGTTCACCTCGCGCCGGTCGCGGGTGAAGGGCATGGGCAGGTCGATCGTCAGCGCCGCGCGGGCTTCGGGCTCGGGCACGAGGCCGAACCGCCGATCGACGGCGGCGAGGTCGAGCGTGATCTCGGCGCGGCCGGCGACGACGCCGTAATCGTCGCGCGCCTCGAAGGGCTGGCGCAGCTGGCCGCCATCGCCCCGGCGCATCGTGCCGGTTGCCGCGATCACGGGCGGGGCGTCGGGCAGGATCGCGACCTGCCAGCCGCGCCCGCCTTCGCCCTCGATCGCGATCTCGCCGCTGCGCGCGACGGTGAACTCGGCGCCGGGCACCGCGTCGCTGCCCGCGGGGGGCGCGGCGCTGACGGTTTCGCGGATCGCGAGCGCGCCCGCCTCGCCATAGAGCCGCAGGGTGACGGTACTGCCCGCGGGCAGTTCGAGCAGCCCCGCCGGCGCGGTGTTGAGATAGAGCGCGGGTCGCCCGGTATAGTCGGGGGGCTGGACCCACCCCTCCCACGCCGGGCCGCCCGCGATGCTGGCGGCGGGGGCGGCGGGGCCGGGCAGGGCGTCCGCGATCTCGCGCGTGGAGCCGAAGACGACGCCGAGCGCCAGCAGCGTGAGCGCCGCGAGCCGCAGCGCGAACGGATCGAGCGGGGCGAGGCGCAGATCGGGGGGCGGCACGCGCGCCGCTTCGGCAGCCCGCGCCATCCGCGCCAGATGCGCGCGCCAGAGCGCATCGCCGACCCCGTCCTCGGCCCCGATCGCCTGCCGGTCCGAGAGCGCCGCGAAGGGCCGGCCGGGCACCGCCGCATCGAGGCGCGCGCGCGCCTCGGCCATGCCGGGAAGCCGCAGCCGCATCAGGCCCCGCGCGACCGCCAACCCGAAGGCGAGCGCCGCGACCCCCGCCGCGAGCCACAGCGCCCCCTGCGACAGTCCGCGCGCGAGCCCGAGCAGCACCGCCCCCGCGACCGCGGCGCCGATCGTCAGCGCGGGCCAGAGCGCCCGCCCCGCGCGTTCGGCCAGCACGGCGAGCCACGCGGCGCGCAGCCGCCAGCGCAGGTGCCACAGCACCGCCTCGGGTCGTGTTCCCGCGGGCCTCAGCCCGCCCTGTCGCTCATCCATGGGGGGAGAGTATCGCGCGCGAGCATTTCGTCAAATGACGGACGCGCGCGGATCACGGCAAAATCGCCGCCGCTGACCAGCACCTCGGGCACGAGGGGGCGGGAATTGTATTCCGACGCCATCACCGCGCCGTAGGCCCCGGCCGAGCGGAAGGCGACGAGCGCGCCCGAGCCGAGCCGCGGCAGCGGGCGCTGGCGGGCGAAGGTGTCGCCCGATTCGCAGACGGGCCCCACCACATCGACGGGCGCGCGCGCCGCGCCCGGCGCGGGTTCGATCACCGGCACGATGTCGTGGTGCGCGCCATACATCGCCGGCCGCACGAGGTCGTTCATCGCGGCATCGAGGATGAGGAAGTCGCGATCCTCGCCGTGTTTTTCATAGATGACCGAGGCGAGGAGAACGCCCGCGTTGCCGCAGATGAGGCGCCCGGGCTCGATCTCGATCTCGCAGCCGAGGCCGCCCAGCACGCGCTGCACCATCGCGCCGTAATCCGACGGCAGCGGCGGCGGTTCGTTCGATTGCGTGTAGGGGATGCCGAGCCCGCCGCCGAGGTCGAGCCGGGCGATATGGTGCCCGTCCTGCCGCAGCGCGTGGGTCAGATCGGCGAGCTTGCGATAGGCGGCCTCGAACGGCGCGAGGTCGACCAACTGGCTGCCGATGTGCATGTCGATGCCCACGACCTCGATGCCGGGCAGCGTCGCGGCCTCGGCATAGATGGCGCGGGCGCGCGAGAGGGGGACGCCGAACTTGTCGGTCTTGCGCCCGGTCGAGATCTTGTCGTGGCTGCCCGCATCGACATCGGGGTTGACGCGCAGCGCGACCGGGGCGCGCAATCCCATCCCGGCGGCCACGGCCGAGAGCTGGCGCAACTCGGCCTCGGATTCGACGTTGACCTGCCGCACGCCCTGCCCGAGCGCGAGGCGCATCTCGGCCACCGTCTTGCCGACGCCCGAATAGACGATGCGCGAGCCCGGCACGCCGGCGGCGCGCGCGCGCAGGTATTCCCCGCCCGACACGACATCCATCCCCGCGCCCAGATCGCCCAGCGTCTTCAGCACCGCGACGTTGGAATTGGCCTTGACCGCAAAGCACACGAGGTGCGGCAGCGGCGCCAGCGCCTCGGTGAAGAGGCGGTAGTGGCGCGCGAGCGTCGCGGTCGAATAGACATAGACGGGCGTGCCCACCGCCGCCGCGATCTCGGGCAGGGGGACGCCCTCGGCATGGAGGACGCCGTCGCGATAGAGGAAATGGTCCATGCCGGCCCTTTCAGCGCACCGGGCGCGCGCGCAGGAACAGGTAAAGCGGCAGGCCGCAGCTGACCCCGATGCAGAAGGTCGCGGGGATGGCGATGAGCGCCTCCCAGTTGCGGCGCACGGCCGTCTCGGCCACGATCCAGACCGTGAGCGCGATGGCCGCGATGGTCAGATCCCAGGTCAGCCCCGTGGTCGAGGCGTTCACATACCACGCGTCGATCAGCCCGCCGAGGCCCGTGCCCGTCTCGGACATGTGGCGCAGGAACCAGTACATCGGATGCACCGCGCCCCAGAGCGCGAGCGCGAGCCAGACGATCCTGAGCGGGGTCATTCGTTCACCGCAAAGCCGATCTGCGCCGTGCCCGAGATGCGCAGCCCGCCGGGCGTGCGCTCGGGTGCGATCGGCGGCCCCTCGGCACCGCAGGCGGCGAGAAGCATGATGATGCCAAGGGCGAGCGGTCTCATTCCAGCGCCTTTCTCCAGCGGGCGATCTGTTCGCGCACCCTCTCGGGCGCCGTCCCGCCGTAGGAAATGCGCGAGCGGACCGAGTTTTCGACCCCCAGCACCGAAAAAACCTCGGCCGTGATGCCGCCATGCACCGCCTGCATCGCCTCGAGCGGCAGGTCGGGCAGGTCGCAGCCGCGCGCCTCGGCTGCGCGCACGAGGCTGCCGGTGACGTGGTGCGCCTCGCGGAAGGGCAGGCCCAGCCGGCGCACGAGCCAGTCGGCCAGATCGGTCGCGGTCGAGAACCCCGACCCCGCCGCCGCCGCCAGCGCGTCGCGGTTGGCCTGCATGTCGCGCACCATCCCCGTCATCGCCGCGAGTGCGAGCATCAGGCTGTCGGCGGCGTCGAAGACCTGTTCCTTGTCCTCCTGCATGTCCTTGGAATAGGTGAGCGCGAGGCCCTTCATCACCGTCATCAGCCCGACCGAGGCGCCGAGGATCCGCCCGATCTTGGCGCGGATCAGCTCGGCCGCGTCGGGGTTCTTCTTTTGCGGCATGATCGAGGAGCCGGTGGTGAAGCGGTCCGAGAGCCGTACGAAGCGGAACTGCGCCGAGGACCAGATCACGAGCTCCTCGGCGAAGCGCGACAGGTGCATCGCGCAGATCGAGGCCGCGCCGAGGAATTCGAGCGCGAAATCGCGGTCCGAGACCGAATCGAGGCTGTTGGCGGTGGGACGGTCGAAGCCGAGCGCCGCCGCCGTGGCGTGGCGATCGATCGGAAACGAGGTGCCGGCGAGCGCCGCCGCCCCGAGGGGGCATTCGTTCATCCGCGCGCGCGCATCGGCAAACCGGCCGCGGTCGCGCGCGAGCATCTCGACATAGGCCATCATGTGGTGGCCCCATGTCACCGGCTGCGCCGTCTGCAGGTGGGTGAAGCCCGGCATGACCCAATCCGCCCCGGCCTCGGCCTGATCGAGGAAGGCCGCCATCAGCGCGCCGATCCCCTCAACGGCCGCGTCGCACTGGCCGCGCACCCAGAGGCGGAAATCGACCGCGACCTGATCGTTGCGCGAGCGCGCGGTGTGCAGCCGCCCGGCCGCGGGGCCGATCAGCTCGGCCAGCCGCGCCTCGACGTTCATGTGGATGTCCTCGAACTCCACCCGGAAGGGGAAGGTGCCGGCCGTTATCTCTGACAAGACCGTGACCAGCCCTTTCCCGATCGCCTCGGCGTCGCTATCAGCAATGATGCCCCGCGCGGCGAGCATCGCGGCGTGGGCGCGACTGCCGGCGATGTCCTCGGCGGCGAGGCGCCTGTCGAACCCGATCGATGCGTTGATCGCCTGCATGATCGCGTCGGGACCGTCGGCAAAGCGCCCGCCCCACATCGCATTGGCGGATTTGGTATCGGGAGGGGTCATCGCATGGGCCTGCAACTGGGGACGCTTCGGCGCGGGGCGCGCGCGCTTGCCGTCTACACGGCCTTGGGCATCGGTGCAAATGCCGCCGCCGCCGATCCGGCCCTGCGCGGGCTGGCCGTGGGCGAGATGGCGGGGCTCGCCGTGCTCGATGCGCCGCTCGTGGTGCCCGACATCGCGGTGGCGTCGCCCGACGGGTCGGAGCGGCGCCTTGCCGACTGGCGGGGCGATGTGGTGGTACTGAACTTCTGGGCCACCTGGTGCGTGCCCTGCCGGGTCGAGATGCCCTCGCTCGATGCGCTGGCCGGCGCGATGGCGGGGCGGGGCGTCACGGTGCTCGCGGTGGCGACAGGGCGCAACCCGCCCGAAGCCATCGCGCGCTTCTACGCCGAGGCGGGCATCGAAGCCCTGCCGGTGCTGACCGACCGGGGGTCGGCGCTCGCGCGTGCGATGGGGGTCATGGGTCTGCCGGCGACGATCCTGATCGATCCCGAGGGGCGCGAGGTGGCGCGCGTCATCGGCGAGGCCGACTGGAACGCCCCCGAGGCGCACGCCCTGATCGGCGCCCTGCGCGCGCGCTGAACCGCGCCGCCCGCCCAGCACCGCCTGACCCGTGCCGCGGATTTGCCGAAAATGCGCCGCATTTGCGGTGTTCCGAAAGGTGTTTGTCAACTTCCGTCGGGCAAGTCTGAAGGCATGCGCGCCGGCTTTGGGGCACCGGCAAGGGGGGATGTAGAAATGATTAATTTTTGTATACCTTTTATATTTTAAAGTTATGTTTAGTATCTGCTGTCACGTCGAAGTCATGGTGTCACCATTTCCAGAGAGGCGGGTCGATGATCGGATTTGACAAGGTGCCCCCCGGCCCCGGACCATTCGGCGCGGGTTTGCCAGATCCGCTTTCGCTCGCCATCGCCGAACGCGACCGGCGCGTGATGGAGCAGGTCGAGCGCGCGGTCCGCCGCGGGCAGATCGCGCTTGCCTTCCAGCCGGTCGTCAGTGCGCGCGACGCCCGCAAGGTTTCGTTCCACGAAGGGCTTGTGCGGATCACCGACGACACCGGCCGCGTGATCCCGGCGCGCGATTTCATGTGGGCGGCCGAAACGCGCGAGGCGGGGCGGCTGATCGATTGCGCGGCGCTGGAACTCGGGCTTCAGACGCTCGCGCGGAACCCGACGCTGCGCATCTCGATCAACATGTCCGCGCGTTCGATCGGCTATCCGCGCTGGATCGAGACGCTCGAGCGCGGCCTCGCCGCCGACCCCACGGCGGGCGAGCGGCTGATCCTCGAGATCACCGAAAGCTCGGCGATGCTGATCCCCGATCTTGTCGCCGTCTTCATGGAGGGGTTGCAGGGCAAGGGCGTGGCGTTCGCGCTCGATGATTTCGGGGCGGGCTACACGGCCTTTCGCTATCTGCGCGACTTCTATTTCGACATCGTCAAGATCGACGGGCAGTTCATCACCGATGTCCACGCAAACGCCGACAACCAGATCCTGACGCGCACGCTGATCGACATCGCCGCGCATTTCGAGATGTTCACCGTGGCCGAGCAGGTCGAGACGCCGGCCGATGCGGCCTGGCTGGCCGCCGCCGGGGTCGACTGCCTGCAGGGCTATCTCTATGGCATGCCGACGGTGCATCCGCACTGGCTGGGGCCCGCCGCGGCCGCGACCGCGGGCAGCGCGCCAGGCCCGGCGGGGGGGCGGCGGCGCGCCTGAGGCGCACGAAAAACCTCACGGCGCGTGCGCAATATCCTTGCGATTCGCGGCCGCTCTGCTTAGGGGCAGCTTGAATGCCCCAATGCAGCAAAGGAAGTGCGGAAATGACCGGTGTCGTCATCGTTTCGGCAGCGCGGACTGCCGTCGGCAACTTCAACGGCGCCTTCGCGGCGACGCCCGCGCATGATCTGGGCGCGGCCGTGCTCGAGGCCGTGGTCGCGCGCGCGGGTATCGAGAAGGGCGAGGTGTCCGAGACGATCCTCGGCCAGGTGCTGACCGCCGGCCAGGGCCAGAACCCCGCCCGTCAGGCCCACATCAAGGCGGGCCTGCCGCAGGAAAGCGCAGCGTGGTCGATCAACCAGGTCTGCGGGTCGGGCCTGCGGTCGGTCGCGATCGCGGCCCAGCACGTCCAGCTCGGCGATGCCGCCATCGTCGCCGCCGGCGGGCAGGAGAACATGAGCCTGAGCCCCCATGTCGCGCATCTGCGCGCGGGCCAGAAGATGGGCGATCTCAGCTTCATCGATTCGATGATCCGCGACGGGCTGTGGGATGCCTTCAACGGCTATCACATGGGCCAGACGGCCGAGAACGTCGCGCAGAAATGGCAGATCTCGCGCGAGGTGCAGGATGCCTTCGCGCTCGCGAGCCAGAACAAGGCCGAGGCCGCGCAGAAGGCGGGGCGCTTTGCCGACGAGATCGTGGCCTTCACCATCCGCACCCGCAAGGGCGACGTGACGGTCGATCAGGACGAATACATCCGCCACGGCGCGACGATGGACGCGATGACGAAGCTCAAGCCCGCCTTCACCAAGGACGGCAGCGTGACGGCCGGCAACGCGAGCGGCATCAACGACGGCGCGGCGGCCGTGCTGGTGATGTCCGAGGCCGAGGCGGCGCGGCGCGGGCTGAAGCCCATCGCGCGCATCGCCTCCTACGCCACAGCGGGGCTCGACCCCGCGATCATGGGCGTGGGCCCGATCCACGCGAGCCGCAAGGCGCTCGCGAAAGCCGGCTGGAAGGCCGAGGATCTCGACCTCGTCGAGGCGAACGAGGCCTTCGCGGCACAGGCCTGCGCCGTCAACAAGGACATGGGCTGGAACCCCGAGGTCGTGAACGTCAACGGCGGCGCGATCGCGATCGGCCACCCGATCGGCGCCTCGGGGGCGCGCATCCTCAACACGCTTCTGTTCGAGATGAAGCGCCGCGGCGCGAAGAAGGGCCTCGCCACGCTCTGCATCGGGGGCGGCATGGGTGTCGCGATGTGCCTCGAGGGGGCATGAGGCAGATCCACTGCGCAACAATCTTGCGCAGCGGAGCCTTTATCGGTAACGGTGTTGCCGGAACAACTTTTTGACGGGGGACGACATGGGCAAGGTGGCGCTGGTGACGGGTGGCTCGCGCGGGATCGGGGCGGCGATTTCGCTCGCGCTCAAGGCCGCGGGCTACAGTGTGGCCGCGAATTACGCGGGCAATGACGAGGCGGCCGCCGCCTTCACCCGCGAGACGGGCATCCCCACCTTCAAGTGGTCGGTCGCGGATTACGACGCCTGCAAGGCCGGGGTCGCGCAGGTCGAGGCCGCGCTCGGCCCCGTCGATGTGCTGGTCAACAACGCCGGCATCACGCGCGACGCGATGTTCCACAAGATGACGCCCGCCCAGTGGCGCGAGGTCATCGACACCAACCTGACCGGTGTGTTCAACATGACCCATCAGGTCTGGAACGGGATGCGCGAGCGCAAATTCGGCCGCGTCATCAACATCAGCTCGGTCAACGGCCAGAAGGGGCAGGCGGGGCAGGCGAACTATTCCGCCGCCAAGGCCGGCGACATCGGCATCACCCGCGCGCTCGCGCAGGAAGGGGCGCGCGCGGGCATCACCGTGAACGCGATCTGCCCGGGCTACATCGGCACCGACATGGTCCGCGCCATCGACGAGAAGGTGCTGGCCGAGCGCATCATCCCCCAGATCCCGGTCGGCCGGCTGGGCGAGCCCGAGGAGATCGCGCGCTGCGTCGTCTTCCTCGCCTCGGACGATGCGGGCTTCATCACCGGCTCGACCATCTCGGCCAACGGCGGGCAGTTCTTCTCCTGACGCCATCGCGGGCGCGTCAGAGGCGGCAGGCCTCGTAGACGCGCCCGAGATCGCCGCCCCACTCGCCCGCATGGGCGGCGAGCAGATCATCGGCCCGCGTGCGGCCCGAGGCGGCGATGGCCTCGATCGGGGCGAGATGCGCCTCTTCGCCCAGCCCGCGCGCCTCGAGCCCCGCGCGCGCAAGGGCAACCGCGCGCAGCGCGACCTCGCGCAGGCGCACGCCGCCCGCCTCGCCCGCGAGCCCCGCCTCGGAGGCGGCAACCCTGAGCCCCTCGCGCGTGGTGCCGTCCCAGCCGCGCACGAGGTCCCATGCCGCACCGAGCGCGGCGTCGTCATACATGATCCCCGTCCAGAAGGCGGGCAGCGCCACGAGGTTGCCCATGGGCCCGGCATCGGCGCCCCGCATCTCGATGTAGCGCTTGAGGCGCGCCTCGGGAAAGACGGTGGTGAGGTGGTCGGCCCAGTCCGACAGCGTCGGCACCTCGCCCGGCAGGGCGGGCAGGCGGCCCTTCAGGAAATCGCGGAAGGATTGCCCGAGCGCGTTGATGTAGCGCCCCTCGCGATAGACGAAATACATCGGCACATCGAGCACCCAGTCCACATAGCGCTCGAACCCGAAGCCCGGCTCGAAGGCGAAGGGCAGCATGCCGGTGCGCGCGTCATCGAGGCTGCGCCAGATGCGCGAGCGCCACGAGCGGTGGCCGTTCGGGCGCCCCTCGAAGAAGGGCGAGCTAGCAAAGAGCGCGGTCGCGACGGGCTGGAGCGCGAGGGCCACGCGCATCTTCAGCACCATGTCGGCCTCGGAGGCGAAATCGAGGTTCACCTGTACGGTGCAGGTGCGATACATCATCTGCGTGCCGTGCGTGCCGACGCGGCCCATGTAGTCGGTCATCAGCCGATAGCGCCCCTTGGGCATCATCGGCATCTCGGCGTGGCGCCATTCGGGCGCGGCCCCGATCCCCATGAAGCCCACGCCCATCGGATCGGCGATGGCGCGCACCTCGGAAAGGTGGGTCTCGAGCTCTGCCCGCGTCGCGTGGATGTCGGTCAGCGGCGCGCCCGACAGCTCGAACTGCCCGCCCGGCTCGAGGCTGATGTTGGCGCCCGCCCGTGTCAGGCCGATCATCGCCGCGCCCTCGCGCACGGGCGTCCAGCCGAAGCGCGCTGCGAGCCCCTCGAAGATCGCCCGGATCGAGCGCGGACCGTCATAGGGCAGCGGCGCATGGCTGTCGGTCAGGAAGCCGAACTTCTCGTGCTCGGTCCCGATGCGCCAGCGCTCGCGCGGCTTGCAGCCGGCGGCGAGGAAATCGACCAGTTGCCGGGGGTCCTCGATCGGGCCGCCGCCCTCTTGGGGAATGGACATGGGCGTGGGCCTTCTGGCTGGGACGGGGCGACAGGTGGCGCTTTGCCACGCCACTGTCAAGGGAGCGCGACAGATCCCCAATCCCCGAGGCGGGCCTGCCAGAGGGCGAGGGCGGCGACGGCCGCCGTGTCGGCGCGCAGGATGCGGGGGCCGAGGCTTGCCACATGGACGAAGGGCAGCGCGTGGAGGCGCGCGCGCTCGGTGGGTGAAAAGCCGCCCTCGGGGCCGATCAGCACCGCCCAAGGCCCGGGCGCGGCGCCCGGCGGGGGCTCGGGCAGGCCGCGCCCCTGGCCTGCCGCGCCCTCGTCGCAGAGCATGATGCGCCGCGCCCCGTCCCAGCCGTCGAGCACGCGGGCGAGAGGCGCGAGCTCGGCCACCTCGGGAACGAAGACGCCGCCGCATTGCTCGACCGCCTCGACCACATGGGCCTGGAGGCGGTCGCGGCGGATGCGCTCGGCGTTGGTGAAATCGGTCTGCACGGGCAGGATGCGCCGCACGCCCATCTCGGCCGCCTTCTCGACGATGAAATCGGTCCGCGCCTTCTTGATCGGGGCGAAGAGGAGCCAGAGGTCGGGCGGGGTGCCGGGCGGGCGCGTGGGGTGGAGCGGGGTCGCGCGCGCGCCCCGCCGCCCGTCGGGTTCGACCGCGGCCAGCCATTCGCCGTCGCGGCCGTTGAAGACGGCGATCCGCGCCCCGGGCCCGAGGCGCATGACGTTGAGGAGGTAATGCGCCTGCTCGGGGGCGAGCGACAGCGGTTGCCCCGGCACGAGCGGCTGGTCTAGATGAAGCCTGACTTTCGCATCCATGGGGCAAGACTATGCGCGAGACGGGCGCCGCGCCAGAGGCAGGGGGAAGCGTCGCCGACGCCCCGCGCGGCAACTGGGTCGATACCCGCGCGCCCGTCTGGGCGCGGCCCTGGCTGCGGCTGTCGCGCGCCGACCGGCCGATCGGGACGTGGCTTCTGCTGCTGCCCTGCTGGTGGGGGGTGGCGCTGGCGGCGCTGGCGTCGGGCCCCGCGCCCGTGGATCTCTGGGTCGCGGTCGCCTGCGCGGGGGGGGCGTGGCTCATGCGCGGGGCGGGCTGCACCTGGAACGACATCACCGACCGCCACATCGATGCGGCGGTGGCGCGCACGCGCTCGCGCCCGATCCCCTCGGGGCAGGTGGGGGTGCGGGGGGCGGTGGCGTGGATGGTCGCGCAGTCGCTGGTGGCATTCGCGATCCTGCTCAGCTTCGCGCCGCTCGCGATCTGGCTCGGGGTGGCCTCGCTCGCCCTCGTCGCGATCTATCCCTTCGCCAAGCGCTTCACCTGGTGGCCGCAGCTCTTTCTGGGGCTTGCCTTCAACTGGGGGGCGATCCTGGCCCATGCCGCGCATGACGGCACGCTCGGGGTCGCGCCCGTGCTGCTCTATGGTGCCGGGATCGCCTGGACGCTTTTCTACGACACGATCTATGCCCATCAGGACCGCGAGGATGACGCGCTGATCGGGGTGAAATCTACCGCGCGGCTGTTCGGGGCGCGGACGGGGCGGTGGCTGTGGGCGTTCGCGCTGGCGGCGGGGGGGCTGATGCTGGCCTCCGTGCTGCTCGCGGCCCCCGCCGGGGCGGGGCGGATCGTGGCGCTCGCTGGCGTGGCGGGGTTTGTCGCGCATCTGGTCTGGCAGATGCGCGCGCTTGACATCGACGATCCGGCGCGCTGCCTTGCCCTCTTCCGGTCGAACCGCGACGCGGGGCTGATCGTGGCGGGGGCGCTGGCGCTCGGCGCGCTGCTCTAGCCCCCGAATCTAACCCCCGGGTCTAGCCCCCGAATCTAGCCCTTGAGGCGGGCGCGCCGGGTCGCGATCAGCTTGAGCCGGAGCGCATTGAGGCGGATGAAGCCGGCGGCGTCCTTCTGGTCATAGGCGCCCGCGTCCTCCTCGAAGGTCACATGCGCCTCGGAATAGAGGCTGTGGTCGGACCACCGCGCCACGGTGCGCGCCATCCCCTTGTAGAGCTTCACCCGCACCGTGCCCGAGACATGCTCCTGGCTCTTGTCGATCAGGGCCTGGAGCATCTCGCGCTCGGGGCTGAACCAGAAGCCGTTGTAGATGAGTTCGGCATAGCGCGGCATCAGGCTGTCCTTGAGGTGGCCCGAGCCCGAATCGAGCGTGATCTGCTCGATCCCGCGATGGGCCTCGATCAGGATCGTGCCGCCCGGCGTCTCGTAGACCCCGCGCGACTTCATGCCGACAAAGCGGTTCTCGACCATGTCGAGCCGTCCGACGCCGTGGCGGGCGCCAAGCTCGTTCAGGCGCGTGAGGAGCGTCGCGGGCGACATCGCGACCCCGTCGATCGCGACCGCATCACCCCGCTCGAAGGTGATCTCGACCATCTCGGGGGTGTCGGGGGCGTCCTCGGGGTGGCCGGTGCGCTGATAGACGTAATCGGGCGCCTCCTGCCCCGGATCCTCGAGCACGCGCCCCTCGGAGGAGGCGTGCAGCAGGTTCGCATCGACCGAAAACGGCGCCTCGCCGCGCTTGTTCTTGGCGATCGGGATCTGGTGGGCCTCGGCGAATTCGATGAGCTTGGTGCGGCTCGTCAGCGACCATTCCCGCCACGGCGCGATGACGCGGATGTGGGGATTGAGCGCATAGGCCGAGAGTTCGAAGCGGACCTGGTCGTTCCCCTTGCCGGTCGCGCCATGGGCGACCGCATCGGCGCCCGTCGCCTCGGCGATCTCGACCAGCCGCTTTGAGATGAGCGGGCGCGCGATCGAGGTGCCGAGCAGATAGAGCCCCTCGTAGAGCGCGTTCGCGCGGAACATCGGAAAGACGAAGTCGCGCACGAACTCCTCGCGCAGATCCTCGATGTGGATGTTCTCGGGCCGGATGCCGAGCAGGAGCGCCTTCTGCCGGGCGGGCTCAAGCTCCTCGCCCTGGCCGAGATCGGCGGTGAAGGTCACGACCTCGCAGCCGTATTCGGTCTGCAGCCACTTGAGGATGATCGAGGTATCGAGGCCGCCCGAATAGGCGAGCACCACTTTCTTCGGCGCGGACATGTTGCGCTCCGTCCTGGGGTTTCGCGCGGGGTCTAGCGGCTTCGCGCGGGGGCGGCAAGGGTCCGGAGGCCCCCGGGTTTACGCGACGGGCGGGGGGCGCTATGGGGCGTCATGGACAGCGCACCCTCCTTCGCCACCTCGGCCCGCGCCGCCGCGCAGGCGCTGCGCGCGCTGTTCGAGCCGACGCCCCTCCAGCGCAACGAGCACCTCTCGGCCCGGTTCGGCGCCGATGTCTGGCTCAAGCGCGAGGACCTCTCGCCGGTGCGCAGCTACAAGCTGCGCGGGGCCTTCAACGCGATGCGCAAGCGCGTGCCGGCCCAGCGCCATTTCGTCTGCGCCTCGGCCGGCAACCACGCCCAGGGGATGGCCTTTGCCTGCCGCCATTTCGGGGTGCGCGGCACCATCTTCATGCCCGTCACCACCCCCCAGCAGAAGATCGGCAAGACGCGCAGCTTCGGGGGCGAGGCGGTCGAGATCGTGCTGACGGGGGACTATTTCGACCAGACCCTCGCGGCGGCCGAGGCCCATTGCGCGGCGCATGGCGCGGCGTTCCTCTCGCCCTTCGACGATGACGACGTGATCGAGGGGCAGGCGAGCGTCGGGGTCGAGATCCTCGAGCAGCTCGGCCGCGCGCCCGACCTCGTGATCCTGCCCGTGGGGGGCGGGGGGCTCTCGGCCGGTGTCACGCGCTTTCTGGCCGAGGCGGCACCCGCCACGGGGTTTCGCTTCGTCGAACCCGCGGGCGGGGCGAGCCTTGCCGCGGCGCTTGCCGCCGGCGCGCCGGTGACGCTGCCGCGCGTCAACAGCTTTGTCGATGGCGCGGCGGTCGCGCGGATCGGGGCGCGCACCTTCGCGGCGCTGGCGCGCACCGACCCCGCCCATGTCCTGATCGCGCCCGAGGACCGCATCTGCATCACCATGCTCGAGATGCTGAACGGCGAGGGGATCGTGCTCGAACCCGCGGGCGCGCTCGCGCTCGACGTGCTGCCCGGGCTGCAGGCCGAGATCGCGGGGCGGACGGTGGTGTGCGTGACCTCGGGCGGCAATTTCGACTTCGAGCGGCTGCCCGAGGTCAAGGAACGCGCCATGCGCCATGCGGGGCGCAAGAAATACTTCATCCTGCGCATGCCCCAGCGCCCCGGCGCGCTGCGCGAGTTCCTCTCGATGCTCGGGCCCGACGACGACATCGCGCGCTTCGAATACCTCAAGAAATCGGCGCGCAACTTCGGCTCGGTGCTGATCGGGATCGAGACCTCGGACCAGGCGAATTTCGCGGCGCTGGCCGCGCGGCTCGATGCTGCGGGCATGGGCTGGCGCGACATCACCGGCGACGAGGCGCTGGCCGAGTTCCTGATCTGACGCGGCCCGTCAGGCGGGCAGGCAATCGGGCGCGAGGCGCGCGAATGCCGCGCGCGATGCCTGCCAGAGGGCCCGCAGATCGGCGATGTCGGCCGGCCCGAGGGGGCGACCCGCGCGCGCCGCCGTCTCGGCCGCCCGGGCTGCAAGCGCGAGATCGGCAAAGCCGAGGTTCAGCGCCCCGCCCCGCAGGCTGTGGAGCGGCCGTTCCTGCTCCGCCGCATCCTCGGCCGCGGCGAGCCGGGCAAGATGCTGCTCGGCCTCCTCGATGAAGATTGCCATGACCTCCTGCACCCCGTCGGCGCCAAGGTCGCCGCGAAGCATGTCGAGCCTTCGGGTGTCGATCATTCCCGCCTCCCCTCGATCCCCGGTCGCAGGATCGGCGGGCGCGGTTAAGGGGCGGTTAGGCGCCGCAGACGAAATCGCTGCAAGTTTCGCATTCCGGACGACATCACGGCGACGCCCCCGCACACCTCACTTCAGCTTGGCGATGCGTTCTGGTCGAGGGCATGCTCGTTGCAGGTCACTGCTCTGCATTCAAGCGGCTGCCTCGCGCTTGCGGCGTCGTCGGTCGGTCATGCGGTCGGCGTCATGGCCTCGATTGCCATGCCAAGGGCGGAGGGCAAGCCCAGGCCGACGTTTCCGTAGGTCAGCGCGATGCAGACGGGCCGTTCCAGCCCGCTTGCGCCCACTGGCTAGCAGGCGTTGCAGGCTCCTCTTTCAGTTCAATCTTCTTCGGCCGCTGGGCGGCTGGATCGCGTTGTTCGTGTTATCATCGCGCTTGAAGGGAAGGCGCGACCTCGCGAAGCAACAATTTGCTTTCGCCGATGCTCAATATTGGCGATGCAAATGATGGCGCATGCTAGCAGTTCATGATCGGCGCGCGATCGCTGCAACGTCAAAAAAAATGGGGGAACCACGCATGGGCTCGAATTTCAGAAGGATCATCGCCGTCGCTGCGGCCCTCGGGGCGTGGAGTGTAGTTTCGGCGTCCAGTTCGTCGGCCAATTCGATCGCAGTCGCCCTGCAGGAGGGCGGGACGGCAGCATGGGAGGCCGCTGCGATGCAGGACCTTCAGATCGACGTCGCGAACGGCATCAAGCTTGAGATCCGGCCCGTGGCCGACAGCAAGGCAGGCCAGGTCGCGCTTCAGGCCGGTGAGGTCGATACCATCCTGTCGGATTTCATCTGGACCTCGATCCAGCGCCACCAGGGCGCGGACTTCGTGATCGTGCCGCACTCGCTGACGGTCGGTGCGCTCATGGTCATGCCTGACGGGCCGGTGAAGTCGGTCGAGGATCTGAAGGGCAGGAAACTCGCGGTGGCCGGCGGGCCTGTCGACAAGAGCTATCTGATCCTGCAGGCCTATTACAACATGAAGACGGGCACGTCGCTTCCCGATGACATCGACGCGGTCTTCGGGGCGCCGCCGCTTGTCAACGAGGTGCTGGGCAAGGGCGAGGCGCAGGCTGCGCTGAACTTCTGGCACTTCAACGCGCGCGCCAAGGTCGCGGGCGCGACAGAACTTGTGACGGTCAAGGACATGCTGGCCGAACTCGGGGTGGCGCGCACCCCGCCGCTGCTCGGCTGGGTATTCAGCGAAAAGACGGCAGGAGAGAAGGCCGAGGAAATCGAGCGCTTCCTCGACGCCTCATTCGAGACCAAGCAGGCGCTGCTGACGGATGACTCCGTCTGGGAGCGTATCCGCCCGGTGATGAACGTGGGCGAAAATGACGCCCTCTTCGCGGCACTTCGTGATGCCTATCGTGCGGGCATCGTCGGGGGCTACAGCGACGAAGACATCGCGGCGGCAACGCAGGCCTATGAGCTGATGGCGAAGTTCGGGGGAAGCGACCTCATCGGCGACAATCCCGCGCTTGCCGACGGCACGTTCTGGGCGGGTTACCGGAAGTAGTGGCCGATCGCGAGACGAACGGGATGGAGCGGCCGTTGCCCGCGATCGGGAATGGCGCGCCTGTCGGGTATCGGCGCCCGTCCCCGGCGGGGGGCGGGTCGCGCCTTGTCGGCTGGCTCTCGCTGCCCTTCCTTCTGGCCATCTGGCAGCTTGCCGCGACCCTTCTGGCCTCGCGTTTCCTGCCCGGCCCGTTCGATGTCGCGGCCCATGTCGTCCACCTTGCGAACAACCAGCATCTGGCGGCGGATTTCGGGCGCACGCTGGGGCGCGCCGCCATGGCATTCGTCGCGGCCATGATCCTCGGGACACTGCTGGGCTTCCTCCTCGGCCGCTCGCGCATTGCCGATCGGCTGTTCGGGGGGTGGATCGTCGTCGGCATGAACCTGCCTGCGATCGTCGTTGCGATCATCTGCTACATCTGGCTCGGCCTGTCGGAATTCGCCCTCGTGCTCGCGGTCGTCATCAACAAGACCCCGCTCGTCACCACCACCGTGCGGGAAGGCGTGCGCAACTTCCTTGCCGAGTATGACGAGCTTGCCGAGGCATTCCGCATGCCGCTCCTGCGCCGGCTGCGGCTTGTGCTGCTGCCGCAACTTCTGCCCTTCCTGATGGCGGCGGCGCGCACGGGGCTGTCGCTCATCTGGAAGATCGTGCTGGTGTTCGAGGTGCTGGGCTCGGACGGCGGTGTGGGCTTCCGCATCGGCATCTTCTATCAGTTCTTCGACATGAAGGGGATCCTCGCCTATACCTCGGTCTTCATCCTTTTCGTCATGGCGATCGAACACGGCGTCCTGCGCCCCCTGGAACGGAGCATCCTGCGGTGGCGCCCGGACCAGCGGTAGAGATCGACATCGAACGGATGGGATTTGCCGGGGACGATGCCGCGCTCGTGCATCGCGACATCCGCCTTTCGGTCGCGCCCGGTCAGGTCGTGGCACTGATCGGCCCCTCGGGCGTCGGCAAGACGACGCTGCTGCGCATCCTCGCGGGAACCGAGCGGCGCTTTCGCGGCAGTGTGCGGGTGGGTGGCATCCCCGCGGCCGAGGCGCCGACCCCGGGCTTCGTATTTCAGGATGCGCGCCTGCTGCCCTGGCTCACGGCCGAGGGGAACCTGCGAGCCGTCAGCCCATCGCTCGGGTCCGAGGACGTCGAGGCGCTGCTGGAGCAGGTGGGGCTTGGGGGCTGGGCGCGCGCCTATCCGCGCGAGTTGTCGGGGGGAATGCAGCGCAGGCTGGGCCTTGCGCGCGCGCTCTCGGTCCGGTCGGGGCTTTTGCTGCTCGATGAGCCCTTCGTGTCGCTCGACCGCGAGAATGTCGAGGCGCTCCAGGCGATGTTCCGCGCCGTCTTTGTCGCGCACCGTCCGACCGTGATCCTAGTCTCGCACGATCCGACGGATGCCGCGAGACTCGCTGACCGGGCTGTCCTCCTCGCGGGGCGGCCGGCCCGGATCCTGGCCGACATCCCGATCGGTCACGGCCCCGACAACACCACCGCGCTGCCGACGCCCGCCGAGACGACCGAGACCGTCGCCTTGATCCGCGATGCCGCCAAGGGGCAGGTATGAAGACCATCCAGACCGCTGACGGCATCGGTCATTGGTGCAGCGCGGCCGCTTTGTTCGGGGCGCTCTATTTCGTGTCGGACCAACCCACGCTCCCTACAGGGGTGGCTTGGAGCAGGTCAAAGCCGATAACGACGCCGACGTTATCGAAGGAGTAACCGGCGCCGACGTCCAGGCCGAAGTCGCTCCCGCCACTGAGGTAGTAGGTAACACCGGCTGCGGCGACCCATTCTTCCTTCTTGTCGGAGGAAAAGACCCTGGCCGTCACGCCGAACTTGCCACTGTTTGCGCCGCCGAAACTGTAGGTCAGGCCTAGAAACGCCGCAGGGTCGGCAGCAGCGGGGACAGATGAACAGGCCAGAAGGCCCAGTGCGGTGACGAATGCGAGACCAGGTCGTTTTTGCATGATGCACCCTCGGATTGCAGTATGACGCATTTTCCCAGCTTGGCAGCGCCGTTGCGGCCAGCAATGGACGCCTTCCAGCCTGCCTCGAGCGCCACGCGCGTCAACCGTTATCCGTCAGCCGGCTTGAGTGGTGTCACCCCCCATGGGTCGATGAGCCGTAAACGGCTTGGCCCGAAGCGGGAGAACACCCGTCAGGGAGGGGGCGCAACCGCAGCGGGGTTCCAGTCTGCCTTTGGCGGCATCAATCCCAACGCTTCCCGCGCTTCGTGCCAGCACTCATCAAGGTGCACGCGCAGGCCGTTGCCCGCCCTGGTTTGCCGCCTCAGGGATCGCAGGCGCGCCACGCGTCAGCAATGGGGAAAATCAGTGGCTTGAAGCCGGCGCCTTCAGGGCGCCGGATAGCCGGCGATGAGTTGTCGCAACCCGATGATGGCGCCCGCCACGATCGCGGCGAGCGTCACCGGCCCCGACCAGGCCAGCGTCGCGAAGCCCGTCACCCCCTGCCCGACCGAGCAGCCGAGCGCCACGACCCCGCCCACCCCCATCAGCGCCGCGCCCCCGACCTGGCGGCCAAGCTCGCGCGGGTCCTCGCAGGCCTCCCAGCGGAAGCGGCCGCGCCAGAGCGATCCGGCGAAGGCGCCGACCATCACCCCCGCGACCGCGCCCACCGAAAAGGTGATCCCGCCCGCCGTCGAGGTCATGAGGAAGACAAGCGTGCGCCCGACCGGGGCGGTGAAGGACGGCCCCTCGACCGCGATCTCGCCGAGGCTCGCATCGGCGAGCCAGCTCGTGGCGGCAAGGCACCACACCACCGCGAGCCCCGCCGCGACCGCCCAGGCGGTCTGGCGGCGCGCGCTGCGCAGGGCCGGCAGCGCCAGCGCCCAGCCGAGCAGCCCCGCCGCGATCAGCGCCCCGAGCGCCAGCGCCCCCGCCCCGCCGCCAAGGCCAAGATCCTGCGCCATGCCCTGCGGCCCGATGGCGGCGGGCTGGTCGAAGAGCGCGACCCGGAGCGGCGCGAGCGGCCCCGACAGCGCGACGAAGGCAAAGATCCCCATCACCACCACCACCACGAGCGAGCGCAGATCGCCGCCCCCGAACCGCACGAGCGCGCCGAAGCCGCAATTGCCCGCCATCGCCATGCCGTAGCCGAAGGCGAGCCCCCCCGCGACCGAGGCGAGCGGGTTCCACGCGATCGCGTGATAGAGCGTCGCGCCGAGGTCGATCACCCCCAGCGCCGCCCCCGTCTGGGTGCCCATGATTGCCACCGCCAGCACGACGCCCCAGAGCCGCAGCCGCATCTCGTCCCGGCCATAGACGGCGGTCTCGATCGCGCCGAGGGTGCAGAAATCCCCCAGCCGCGCGGCGAGCCCGAGCACCAGACCCCCGATCAACCCCGCGAGGGCCGCGATCGCGCCGAACGGAAGATCCTCCATCGCCCCCTCCCCCCGGGTGGTCGGCGGCCCTCAGCCGCCCGGCCGCCCATCCCCGGCGCCCGGCGCGGCAAAGAGGCGCGCGAGCAGCGCGAGCGCCTCGTGAACGCGCGGATCGAGGATCGAGTAATAGATCATCTGCCCCTCGCGCTGCGCCCGGACCAGCCCCTCGAACCGCAGGCGCGCGAGTTGCTGGCTGACGACAGCCTGCCGCGAGGCGAGCAGGTTTTCAAGCTCGGTGACGCTGCGCGGCCCGGCGGCGAGATGGCAAAGGATGGTCAGCCGCCCGTCGTGGCCGAGCGCCTTGAGGAAGGCCGAGGCATCGTTCGCCGCCGCGATCAGCCCGACCATCGCGGCCGGATCGCCCGCGGCGCCGCGCGCGTCATCGGCCGCGGTATCGTCCGGTGGCGCCAGCATGCCGAGCAGACCGAGATCATCCGTGGCGATCATTCCCGCGCTGTCCCGTCCCTGACTTGCGGGCGCCGAGCCCGAGGCAAGCCTAGAGGTTCAGTCGGCGATTGCAAGCATCTCGCCCAGAAGCGGCCAGAAGAAGTCGGGTCCGGGATAGCCCTCGAGGCGCGCGACCTCGCGCCCGTCGCGCAGCAGGATGAAGGTCGGGGTCAGCCGCGCCGGCCGGTCGAGCGTCACGCCCTCGGGCAGCGCCGCCCCGAGGCGCGCGCGCCGGAGCGGTGCCGCGCGCCCCTCGTCGGTGTTGGGATAGGCGGGCGCGATCTCGCGGTCCCAGGCCATGCAATAGGCGCAGCCGGGCTGGTCGATCATCAGCAGGATCTGCCCCCCGCCGGCCTCCGCCACCGCCCCCGGGCCGAGGCCCGCCGCGACAAGGCAGGCGGCCGGGCCCAGCAGGGCCGCGCGGCGGGTGGTGGCGAGCGATGACATCGGGCGTTGACCTCGGCAGGGCGATGGGGTCGGATGGTGCCCGCCTTCGGGGCGGCGGACAAGAGGGCGGATCGATGCCCGAGATCACGATCTTCGGCGCGGCGGTGGCGGGGCTCTTGTCGTTTCTTTCGCCCTGCGTGCTGCCGATGGTGCCCTTCTACCTCTCCTACATGGCGGGAAGTTCGGTGGCCGAGTTGCGCGCCCCCGGCGCCGGGGCGCGCGCGCTGCGCGGCAGGCTGGTGCGCCGGGCGGTGGCCTTCGCGGCGGGTGTCACGGCCATCTTCATGCTGCTCGGCCTCGGCGCGACGGCGGCGGGGCGGGTGCTGGCCGAATGGCACGGGGTGCTGTCGGCGGTCGCGGGCGGGGCGCTGGTGCTCCTGGGGCTCCACATGGCGGGGGTGCTGCGCATCGGCCTCTTGATGCGCGATGTCCGCTTCGGCGGCGGCGGTTCCGCCGCCTCGGTCGGGGGGGCCTTCGCGCTCGGGCTTGCGTTCGGTTTCGGCTGGGTGCCCTGCGTCGGGCCGACGCTTGCCGCGATCCTGTTCCTCGCGGCGGGCAGCGCGGGGCTGGCCGAGGGGGTCGGGCTGCTCGCGGTCTATGGCGCGGCGATGACGCTTCCCTTCGTGCTCGCGGCCGCCTTCGCGCCCGCCGTCCTCGGCCTGCTCGCGCGAAGCGCCCGCGCGCTCCGGCATGTCGAGATCGCGACCGGCGTGCTGCTGGTCGTCTTTGGCGCGATGGTCGCGACCGGGACGGTGGCGCGCGTCTCCGAGGCGATGCTCGCAGCCTTCGACTGGTCGGCGACGCTGCGCTGAGGGGGAATATTCAAGAATAGATATATGCCTATTGCATGCCACGGCATTCCGGCGCTATGCTCCGAGTCGGAACCGGACTCCGGCCCCCGCGGGCCTTCCGGACAGCGTCGAGGAGGTGACGATGCGGCATTCCAGACGGCAGGCGCTCGGGCTCGGGCTCGGCGGCCTCGTGGCGGCGGCGCTGCCCTTTCCGGCCAGCGCGGCGCTCGAGGATGCGATCGCGGCATTCGCGGGCGGCGCGGCCGTTGGCGCCGGGGACATCACCATCGATGCGCCCGAGATCGCCGAGAACGGCAACGCGGTCCCGGTTTCCGTGAGCGCGCCGGGCGCGGTCGCGATCATGCTGCTCGGGGCGGGCAACCCCGAACCGGTGATCGCGCGGGTGGCCTTCGGGCCGGCGGCGGGCGCGCAGACCTTCGCGACGCGGGTGCGTCTGGCGCGCACGCAGGATGTGGTGGCGCTCGCGCGGCTGGCGGACGGGTCGGTGATCGAGGCGCGCGCCGCGGTCAAGGTCACGATCGGCGGCTGCGGCGGCTGACGGCAGGTTCAGGAGGACAGCATGGCAGCCGATGCAAAACCCCGGGTGAAGGTGCCCAAGACCGCCTCGGCGGGCGAGGTCGTCGTCATCAAGACTCTCATCACCCACAAGATGGAATCGGGACAGCGCAAGGATGAGGCCGGGGCGGTGATCCCGCGCTCGATCATCAACCGCTTCACCTGCGACTTCAACGGCGTGAACGTCGTCGATGTCGAGATCCTGCCCTCGGTCTCGAGCAACCCCTACTTCGAGTTCGAGGCCCGGGTCGATGCGGCGGGCGAGTTCCGCTTCACCTGGTATGACGACGACGGCTCGGTCTACGAGGATGTCAAGGCGATCACGATCGCCTGAACCCGCAGCCGGATTGACGACGCCCACCGCCAGGGGATGTGGCGGCGCGGCAAGATGGGCACGCCCCGCCAGAAGGTGCGGCCGCAATGGGGATGGATGGAATGATCACGCGCCGCGCGTTCGTGCAGGCTGGCCTTGCCGCATCGGCCATCGTCGGGGCCTCGGGCATTGGCGGGTGGTCGCGCCTCGCCGCCCAGCAGCGGCTGACGCAGGATGATCTGCTCGGCTTCGCCGATTTCGGCAACGTCACCCTCGTGCATGTCACCGACATCCACGCCCAGCTGCGCCCCGTCTGGTTCCGCGAACCCGACACCAACATCGGCGTCGGTGACGCGCGCGGCCGTCCGCCCCACATCACCGGCCGCGATTTCCTGCGCGCCTTCGGGATCGAGACCGGCACGCCCGCCGCCTACGCGCTGAGCCACGAGGATTTCGAGGCTCTCGCCCGCGCCTATGGCCGCATGGGCGGGATGGACCGCGTCGCGACGGTGGTGAAGGCGATCCGCGCCGCCCGGCCCGAGGCGATCGTGCTCGATGGCGGCGATACCTGGCACGGGTCAATGACCTCGCTGCGCACGGGCGGGCAGGACATGGTCAATGTCATGAACGCCCTCGGCGTCGATGCGATGACGAGCCACTGGGAATGGACCTTCGGCGCCGAGCGGGTGGCCGAGATCGTCGAGGGTCTGCCCTTCGCCTTTCTGGGCGCGAACATCTTCGATGCCGAATGGGACGAACCCGCCTTCGACCCCTATGCGGTGTTCGAGCGCGGCGGGCGGCGGATCGGGGTGATCGGGCAGGCGTTCCCCTATCTGCCGATCGCAAACCCCGCCTGGATGTTCCCCGGCCTCAGCTTCGGCGTCAGGCAGGAGCGGATGCAGCAGGTCGTGGACGAATTGCGCGCCGACGGGGTCGATCTGGTCGTCTGCCTGTCGCACAACGGCTTTGACGTCGATCACAAGATGGCGGGCGCGGTGCGGGGGATCGATGTCATCCTCTCGGGACACACGCATGACGCCATCCCCGAACCCGTGCTGGTCGGGCAGACCCTCATCATCGCGAGCGGCTCGAACGGCAAGTTCGTCTCGCGCGTCGATCTCGATGTCGGGGCGGGGCAGCTTCTGGGCTATCGCCACCGGCTGATCCCGGTCTTTTCCGACGTGATCGCGCCCGACCCCGAGATGGGCGCGCTGATCGCGGCCGAGCGGGCCCCGTTCGAGGCCGAGCTGGCCGAGGTGGTCGGGCAGACCGAGAGCCTGCTCTATCGCCGGGGCAATTTCAACGGCACCTGGGACGACCTCATCTGCGCCGCGATCCGGGCCGAGCGCGACGTGGAGATCGCGCTCTCGCCCGGCGTGCGCTGGGGGCCGTCGCTGCTGCCCGGCGACCCGATCACGCGCGAGGATATCCACAACGCCACCTCGATGACCTATGGCGCGTGCTATCGCACCGAGATGACGGGCGAGATGCTGCGCGCCATCCTCGAGGATGTGGCCGACAACATCTTCAACCCCGATCCCTATTACCAGCAGGGCGGCGACATGGTCCGCGTCGGCGGGCTCGGCTATCGCATCGACGTCTCGCGCCCGATCGGCGCGCGGATCTCGGACATGGTCCTGACCGACACGGGCGCCGCGGTCGAACCCGGCCGCAGCTACAGCGTCGGCGGCTGGGCCTCGGTCAACGAGGGAACCGAGGGGCCGCAGATCTGGGACATCCTCGAAAACCACGTCCGGCGGCTCGGCACCGTCCGGATCGAACCCAACACCTCGGTCGTCGTGACCGGGGCCTGACGCAAGGGAGCGTTCGCGATGACCGACACACCCACAACCACGCGCCGGGGATTCATCCGTGCGGGCATCGCCGCGGGCGGCGCGCTCGCGGCGGCGGGCACGGCGGCAGGGACGGCGGCGCGCGCCGGCACGCCCGACCCCCTCATCACCGAGGTGCAGGACTGGGCCTCGGGCTTTGGCGATCCGGTCGACGCCACACCCTACGGCATGCCGATCGAGTTCGAATCCCATGTCGTGCGCCGCAATGTCGAGTGGCTGACCGAAAGCCCCGTCTCATCCATCAACTTCACCCCGATCCACGCGCTCGAGGGCACGATCACCCCGCAGGGCTGCGCCTTCGAGCGCCACCATTCGGGCGCGATCGAGCTTGCGAAGCCGGATTACCGGCTGATGGTCAACGGCCTCGTCGACCGGCCGCTCGTCTTCACCTTCGAGGATCTGCTGCGCTTTCCGCGCCACATCACCACGGCCTTCTGCGAATGCGCCGCGAATGGCGGGATGGAATGGGGCGGGGCGCAGCTCGAGGGCTGCCAGTTCACGCAAGGCATGATCCACAACATGGAATACACGGGCGTCCGGCTGCGCGACATCCTCGCCGAGGCGGGCGTGCAGGCGGCGGGGAAATGGGTCTATGCCGAGGGGGCGGACGCCTCCTCGAACGGCCGGTCGATCCCGCTCGAGAAGGCGCTCGACGACGTGATGGTCGCGCTTTTCGCCAATGGCGAGGCGCTGCGCAAGGAACACGGCTATCCCGTCCGGCTCGTGGTGCCGGGCTGGGAGGGCAACATGTGGGTCAAGTGGCTGCGCCGCGTCGCCGTCTATGACCAGGCCGTCGAGAGCCGCGAGGAGACATCGAAATACACCGACCTCATGGCCGACGGGACGGCGCGCAAGTGGACCTGGGTGATGGATGCCAAATCGGTCATCACCTCGCCCTCGCCGCAGGTGCCGATCCGGCACGGGCGCGGGCCGCTCGTGATCTCGGGGCTGGCGTGGTCGGGGCTCGGCCGGATCGTGCGGGTCGATGTCTCGCGCGATGGGGGCGTAAGCTGGGAGAGCGCGCGCATCTCGGGCGAGGCGCTGCCCAAGGCGCTGACGCGGTTCCACCTCGACATCGACTGGGACGGCTCGGAGATGCTGCTGCAATCGCGCGCCATCGACGAGACCGGCTATGTCCAGCCGACCAAGGACGCGCTGCGCGCGATCCGCGGCGTCAACAACGTCTATCACAACAACGCCATCCAGACATGGTGGGTCAAGCCCGACGGGGAGGTCGAGAATGTCGAGATCGCCTGAAACCCTTCTCGCGGGCGCGCTGGCCCTGATGATCTCGGCCGGGGGCGGGGTGGCCGAGCCGCTCGGCCTCGGGCGCGCGGCGCTTCCCGAAGAGATCGCGGCCTGGGATGTGGCCGTGCTGCCCGACGGCACCGGGCTGCGCCCCGGGTCGGGCGATGTCGCGACGGGCGAAGAGGTCTTTGCCGAGCAATGCGCCGCCTGCCACGGCGAATTCGCGGAAGGGATCGACAGCTGGCCCGCGCTCGCGGGGGGGATCGACAGCCTGACCGATCCGCGCCCGGTCAAGACGGTCGGCAGCTATTGGCCGCACCTGTCGACCGTGTGGGATTACGTCCACCGCTCGATGCCCTTCGGGGGGGCGCAGACGCTCAGCGTCGACGATACCTATGCGATCACGGCCTACATCCTCTATTCCAACGGCCTCGTCGAGGACGACTTCGTGCTGAGCGATGCGAACTTCCTCGAGGTCGTGCTGCCCAACCACGCGGGCTTCGTCGTCGACGACCGCGAGGCGACGGAATATCCCCTCTTTCGCGCCGAGCCCTGCATGAGCGATTGCCGCGGCCCCGCGACGGTGACGAAGCGGGCGGTCGATCTGAACGTGACGCCCGAGGATCCGGACGGCCGCCCCGCCGGCACCATCCCCGCGATCACCCTCGCGGCCGCGGGCGGGGCGGCGGCGCCCGAGGCGGCCGCGGCCGAACCCGCGGCGCCGGCGGGGCCGGACCCCGCGCTCGTGGCCGCGGGCGAGGCGGCGTTCAAGAAATGCGCCGCCTGCCACAAGGTCGGCGAGGGGGCGAAGAACGGCACGGGCCCCGCCCTCAACGCCATGGTCGGCGCGCCGGCGGGCGCGGTCGAGGGGTTCCGCTATTCGAAGCCCCTGCTCGAGGCGGCCGCCGCGGGGCTTGTCTGGGACGAGGCGAGCCTCGATGCCTTCCTCGAAAACCCCAAGGGCTTCATGAAGGGCACCAAGATGGCCTTCGCTGGCCTCAAGAAGCCCGAGGAACGCGCCGCGATCATCGCCTATCTCCAGAGCCTGGGGCCCTGAGATGCGCGCAGCCGTGATCTCTGCCCTGGCCGCCCTGTCGTGCCTTGCGGGCGCATCGGCCGCGCGCGCCGACGCGATCGGCGACCCCGTGAACGGCGGGAAGATCTACGACAGGGAATGCGCGCGCTGCCACATGGTCGGCCCAGAGGCGAAGGACCGCATCGGCCCCGCGCTCAACGGCGTCTTCGGCCGTCGGGCGGCGGCATCCGAAGGGTTCGCCTATTCCAAGTCGATCACGCGGATGGGCAACGACGGGCTGACATGGACGCTCGAGACGCTCGACGCCTATGTAGAGAACCCCAAGGCGCTCGTCTCGGGCACCCGGATGAACTATCGCGGGCTGCGCGACGCGGCCGCGCGCGGCGATCTGCTGGCCTATCTGCGCGAGTATTCGGACAAGCCCCAGAACATCCCCGAAGCGGAACCCACGGCGCGGCCCAGCATGCCCGCGCTCTCGCCCGAGGTGCTCGCGCTCAAGGGTGATCGCGACTGGGGGGAATACCTCTCTGCGGAATGCCTGACCTGCCACAAGCGCGACGGCGCCGATGAGGGGATCCCCGGGATCGTCCAGTGGCCCGAGGAGGATTTCGTGATCGCGATGCACGCCTACAAGCAGGGATTGCGGCCGCATCCGGTGATGCAGATGATGGCCTCGCGGCTTTCGGACGAGGAAATCGCGGCACTTGCGGCCTATTTCGCAACGATCGACTGAGACCAGGGCACGCCCGCGAGGGGTACGCCCGACACATGGGAGGAAAAGATGCTGAACAGACGGACATTTCTCGGAACCACGATCGCGGCGGGCGGGGTGCTTGCCGCGCCCGCGCTCATGGGTCAGGCCAAGCCCCGTGTGGTCGTCATCGGCGGCGGCGCCGGCGGGGCGACGGCCGCGCGCTATCTGGCCAAGGATGCGGCCGGGGCGCTCGACGTCACGCTGATCGAGGCCAACCCGACCTACACCACCTGCTTCTTCTCGAACCTCTACCTCGGCGGCTTCCGCACCCTCGAGAGCCTCGAGCACGGCTATGGCGGCATCGCCGCGGCGGGCGTCAACGTGATCCACGATCTCGCGACCGGGGTCGACCGCGCCGCGCGCACCGTCACGCTCGCGGGCGGGCAGGTCGTGGCCTATGACCGGCTCGTGCTCTCGCCCGGCATCGACTTTCGCGACGATGCCGTGCCGGGCTGGAGCCTCGATGCGGCCGAGATCATGCCCCACGCCTACAAGGCCGGGCCGCAGACCCGCCTCCTGCGCGCCCAGATCGAGGCGATGCCGCAGGGCGGCCTCTATGCCATGGTCGCGCCGCCGAACCCCTATCGCTGCCCGCCCGGCCCCTATGAGCGGATCTCGATGGTGGCCCATGTCCTCAAGCAGTCGAACCCGACGGCCAAGATCCTCGTGCTCGACCCCAAGGACAAGTTCTCCAAGCAGACCCTGTTCGAAGAGGGCTGGCTGCGCCACTACGACGGCATGATCGAGGTGGTGGGCCCCGATTTCGGCGGCGCCGCGGTCGAGGTCCGGCCCGCGACGATGGAGGTCGTCATCGACGGCACGGCGCAGAAGGTCGATGTCTGCAACGTCATCCCCGCCCAGATGGCCGGCAAGATCGCCCAGATCGCGGGCGTCACCGACGACAAGGGCTGGGCGCCCGTCGATCCGGCCAACATGAAGTCGAAGATGGACGAGAACGTCTATGTGCTGGGCGATTCGAGCGCGCAGGGCGACATGCCGAAGTCGGGCTATTCGGCCAACAGCCAGGCCAAGGTCGCCGCGCTCTCGATCCGGGGCGAGCTGACGGGCGCCAAGGTGTTCCCCGCCAAGTACTCGAACACCTGCTGGTCGCTCATCGCGCCCGATGACGGGGTGAAGGTCGGCGCGGCCTATGAGCCGACGCCCGAAAAGATCGCCTCGGTCTCGAACTTCATCAGCCAGACCGGCGAGGATGCGGCCCTTCGCAAGGCAACCTACGAGGAATCGCTCGGCTGGTATGCGGGCATCACCGCCGACATGTTCGGCTGATCCGCCATCAGACCCGGGCCAAGCCAGAGACGAGGACGGCCCCGGATCATCCGATCCGGGGCCGATCATCTCAACAGCACGCCGCCCGAGGCGGGGACGGATGCAGACAATCGTCCATGGATGGCGAGAAGATCGCCCTCTCGACGTGTTCTATCCACGACGACGAAAAATCCCGCCATGTGGCAGGGCAAAACCTGGCCACTCCGGGGCATGGGCCCGCTGCTGCCACTTGCTATGCTATTTCGAGCATGCACTGAGGGCCTTAGGATCAGGACCCATTAAGCGGCTTGAGGCTGCCCTTCCTGCGTGATTCAAGCTCCCGAACTGACGGGGGTGACGATGAGCAACCTTTTCTGGCTGACCGAAGAGCAGATGGAGCGGTTGAAGCCGTTCTTTCCAAAGAGCCATGGCAAGCCGCGGGTCGATGATCGGCGCGTGTTGAGCGGCATGATCTTCATCAATCGCAATGGGTTGCGTTGGTGTGACGCGCCTCGGGAGTATGGTCCGCCCAAGACCCTCTACAACCGCTGGAAGCGGTGGGGTGACATGGGGGTCTTTGCTCGGATGATGGAGGGATTGGCCGCCGAGGGGGGCAGACTGGTTCAGGGAAGCGTTGAAAGACAAGGGGATACGCCCATGCATCCCCGGTCGGAAGTCTCGCGGCAAGGCGGTCCGCTTCGACAAGCGCCTCTATCGCCGACGCAACCGCATCCAGATCATGTTCGGTCGCCTGAAAGACTGGCGCAGGGTCGCCACCCGCCATGCCAGGTGCGCCAAGACATTCCTGTCCGCAATCGCACTCGCCGCAACCGTCATGTTCTGGCTTTGAAGATCAATGTCTCTGGAGCCTAAGCTTCTAATCGTCAAATCTAGTTGACAAGTTCATAGATTAGCTGCACACTTATACATATTTGACCAAATGGAGCATGCAATGGCGATCGGGCGGTTTTTTAAGTCACTAGTAGATAGCGAAACTATGGGAGAAGAGATAATTAGAGTTATGCATGACATGTATGCAGAAACAACAAAATTCTCTCCACAAGATGATGCTCACATGCGCCTTTCTTCAACATATTTCTCAAGGATTCGTGCTAGGCACAAATTTTCTAACGGAGTAAAGATTTCAGATATCGATAACGAGAGCGGAGGGAGTTTCCTGCTAACGGAAACCTTATTGTATTCATGCTTGGCAGACGGAGACAATATAAGAGCTCTCGCGATAAAGGTTTTGCGGGAAGAGCGAGATGACATATATGAAAAATTTAAAAAATTTGACGCTGATTTTGATCGACGAATAGGTCCTTTGTTCCTGCGCCTGCAGCGCGGAGAAAAACTGTATGACATTTATCGTTCTAGGAATCCCAAGCTTCAAATCAAACAATTGAACTATGGCGTCTTTGTCATGCTTGAGAGCGGTCAACTTGAAGATATGTTGCTTTAGGGTCAGGTCCCATTAGGCGGCTTGAGGCTGCCCTGTCTTCGTTATTCAAGCTCCAGCACTGACGGGGGTGAAGATGAGCAACCTTTTCTGGCTGACCGACGAGCAGATGGAGCGGTTGAAGCCGTTCTTTCCAAAGAGCCATGGCAAGCCGCGGG
>CAYYJB010000026.1:0-30900 GCA_964472135.1 uncultured Gemmobacter sp. | reverse complement strand
CCTCGTCGATCGCATACTGGATCAGCGGGCGGTCGACGAGGGTGAGGATCTCCTTGGGGATCGACTTCGTCGCGGGCAGGAAGCGCGTCCCGAGCCCCGCGACCGGAAAGACCGCCTTCGTCACCCTCGGGGCGCGCATCAGGGATCGCTTGGGCATGATCCGTTCCTTTCCAGAGGCAACGCGGGGCCCCCGGGCCCGGCTGCCTGCGCGACGATGCGTGAACGACCTTAACAAGGCGTTTGCGGCTCAATGATGCTCGCATAACACAAAACCGCCCGAGGTAAAGCCTGCGCTTGGGCGCCTCAGGGCCGGTCGGGCGGGCCGGCGGGGCGCAGCGCCGCGATCCGCGCAACCTCGGCCGCGAAGGCGCCCGGGCCCGACCAGAGCGCGAGGCCGTGGTGCCACACCCCGTCCGCATCGCAGCCGATCCGCGCGCCGCCGAGCCCCATGCGCCGGCCCAGCACCGTCACGACCTGCCCCGCGGCGCGCGCCCGCGCGGCGTCGGCCCGCGTGGCGGCGCCGCCCGGCAGGGGGGCGCGCAGGATCAGGCCGGTTCGCGGCCCCGTGCCGCCGAGCGGGAGGAAGGGGGGCGGCGCATCCGCACGGGGCTGAAGGGGGCCGAGCGCGCGCCCCTGCCCCGCCGCGATCCCCTGCCCGAGGCGGCGCATCAGGCGCGCGACCTCCTCGGGGCCGAGGCGCCCGGCGAGCATGTGGCGCAAAAGGCGCCGCCGCTGCTCGGCCGCAAAGGCCGCGAGCGCTCCGGGATGGTCGCCCGCAGGCGCGTGACGACGCAGGAACACCGCCTGCGAGGCGCCGACCTCGAAGAGGTCGCTCGGCGCGCGGTCGGGCCCGCGATGGAGCCCCGCGGCGCGGTCGTGCTGGACCTCGGCGCCGGGGACGAACACGACGGCACCGCGCGCGGCAAGCCTGCGGCAGATGTCGGCATCGTCGAGGAAATAGGCAAACGCCGGATCGAACCCGCCCGCCGCGCGCAGCGCATCGGCGCGAAAGGCGCAATTCGTGCCCTGCACCTTCGGGATCAGGCCGGGGGCGGGGGCTGGCAGGGTGCCGGCCGCGACATCCTCCCACCGGCCGAGGGGGTGGTCGGCGCCGAGCGGATCGACCGCGACCGGCGGCGCCTCGGCCTCCCACCCGCCGCGGCGGCGCACGCGCCCGCCCGCCGCGACATGGCGCGGATCGGCGAGTGCCGCGGCCAGCGCGCACGCCCAGCCCGGTTCGGGCACCGCGTCATCGTCGATGAAGGCCACGACCTCCGCCCCCGCCAGCGCGAGGGCCGCGTTGCGCGCCACCGAGATGTTGGGTTCCGCCACCGCGCAGGACTTGATTCGCCCCGCGAACCCCGCCCCCGCCAGCGCCGCGAGGCCCAGGGCATCGGCCGCCACCACGACCTCGAGCGCGGGGTGGTCGGATTGGGCGATGAAACGCAGCGCGCGGATCAGATGGGCCGGGCGCCCGTGGCTGGCGATCAGGACCGACAGCGCGGGCAGGTCCGCCACGGGCGTCAGTCCCAGTCGGGCACGCCGGGGGCCAGCGCCGCGAAGGGGCCGTTCAGCCAGCCCGGCTTGCCATAGGCCATCGGCACGCGCGTGCGCAGATCGATGAGCTGCCCGCCAGCGGCGCGCAGGATCGCATCGCCCGCGGCGATGTCCCACTCCATCGTCGGGCCGAAGCGCGGATAGAGGTCGGCCTCGCCCGCCGCGACGAGGCAGAACTTGAGCGAGGAGCCCGCGCTCGCGACAGCGGCCACATCGAAGCGGGCGATGAAGGCCTCCGTCTCGGGGTCGCGGTGCGAGCGCGAGGCGACCACGCGCACCCCCGCGGGATCGGGGCGCGCGACGCGCATCGGCCGGCGCGTGCCCGGCCAGCCGCCGCCGGGGCCCGGCGCCTCCTCGACCGCGCCACCGGTGGCGGTGGTATAGAACAGCCGCCGGCGCACCGGCGCGAAGATCACCCCCGCCACCGGCACGCCGCCGTCAACGAGCGCGATGTTGACGGTGAAATCGCCATCCCCGCGGATGAACTCGCGCGTGCCGTCGAGGGGGTCGACGATGAAGAAGCGGGGCGCCCGCACCGCGTGGCTCTCGGCGGCCTCTTCGGTGACGCAGGGGATGTCGGGGAATGCGCGCGCGAGCCCGGCCGAGATCAGCGCGTCGGCGGCGCGGTCGGCCTCGGTCACCGGGCTGCGGTCGGATTTCCTCTCGACCGAGACGCCGGCGGCGCGGTGGGCCATGATCTCGGCCCCGGCCGCGAGGGCGAGATCGCGCAGCGTCCGCTCAAGGTGCGCGGGATCCATGCTGCCTCCGGTCTTGCCGCGTGGCGCGGCCATGCTAAGGTCGGCGTTAACCTGCCTCAAATCCCTTTCGCGCTAGCATTTCCGCCACCCGGCAACAAGGCATCGCCCGATGAAGTTCTCGGCCCCCTCGCGCAAGACGCCCGCCCGCGATGCCTTCGTCATCCTCGAGCTGATCTTTCATGCGACCGTCCACAACGTCCGCAAGGGTCAGGGCAACGCCATCGTCGGCATGCTCACGACCATCGCGCAGTCGGTCGGCCTCGTGGTGATCTTCTATGTCGTGTTCGAGGTGATGGGGATGCGGGGCCTCAAGATCCGGGGCGACTATATCATCTACATCCTGTCGGGCATTTTCGTCTTCATGACGCATGTCAAGACGGTCGGCGCGGTGGCGGGAGCCGAGGGGGCGGTCTCGCCGATCATGAAGCATTCGCCGATGAACACCACGATCTCGATCTGCGCGGCCGCGCTCTCGGCGCTCTATCAGCAGGTGCTGGCTGTGGCGGTGATGCTCTTTGTTTATCATGCGGTCATCCATCCGCTGCGGATCGATCAGCCGGTCGCGACCTTCGCGATGCTCCTGCTCGCATGGTTCACGGGCGCGGCAATCGGGATGGTGTTCATGGCGTTCAACCCATGGGCACCCGCGCTCGTCGGGCTGGTGAACAAGTCATATGTGCGCATCAGCATGTTCGCCTCGGGCAAGATGTTCGTGGCGAACATGCTGCCCGCGCAGATGCGGGCGCTGTTCGACTGGCACCCGCTCTTTCACATCGTCGACCAGACGCGCGGCTTTGCCTTCATCAACTACAGCCCGCACTTCACGCAAGTGGGCTATCCGCTGCGCATTGCGCTCGTGTGCCTCGCGATCGGGCTGCTGGGAGAGTTCTACACGCGCAAGCGCGTCTCGCTCAGCTGGAACGCGCGCGGCCTCGGACAGTAGGAGGGCGGTGCCTTGCGGCGGCAAAACCGCCTTCCTATATAGCGACTGTCGCCACGGCGCGCACCGTCGCGCGCATGGCTTGTCCAGAAACGCCCGAGGGACCTGGGCGGGTGCCGGAACCGGGCCCCCCGCGGTCGCCGCAACCTAGAGGATCGAAGATTATGGCCAAAGTCATCGGTATCGACCTTGGAACCACGAACAGCTGCGTTGCCATCATGGATGGCGCCAAGCCGCGCGTGATCGAGAACTCCGAAGGGGCGCGCACGACGCCCTCGATCGTCGCCTTCACCGACAGCGAGCGCCTCGTGGGCCAGCCGGCCAAGCGGCAGGCGGTCACGAACGCGACCAACACGATCTTTGCGGTCAAGCGCCTGATCGGCCGGCGCACGAACGACCCGATGATCGCCAAGGACCGCAAGAACCTGCCCTATGCGGTGGTCGACGGCGGCAACGGCGACGCCTGGGTCGAGGCCCGCGGGCAGAAATACAGCCCCGCCCAGATTTCCGCCGTCATCCTCCAGAAGATGAAGGAGACCGCCGAGGCCTATCTTGGCGAGACGGTGACGCAGGCCGTCATCACGGTGCCCGCCTATTTCAACGACGCCCAGCGTCAGGCCACCAAGGACGCGGGCAAGATCGCGGGGCTCGAGGTCCTGCGCATCATCAACGAGCCCACCGCGGCGGCGCTCGCCTATGGTCTCGACAAGAAGGAAACGAAGACGATCGCGGTCTACGACCTCGGCGGCGGCACCTTCGACATCACCATCCTCGAGATCGACGACGGCCTGTTCGAGGTGAAATCGACGAATGGCGACACTTTCCTCGGGGGCGAGGACTTCGACATGCGGATCGTGAACTTCCTCGCCGAGGAGTTCAAGAAGGAGCATGGCGTCGATCTCACGCTCGACAAGATGGCGCTCCAGCGCCTCAAGGAAGCCGCCGAGAAGGCCAAGATCGAGCTGTCCTCGAGCCAGCAGACCGAGATCAACCAGCCCTTCATCAGCATGGACCGCAACACGGGCCAACCGCTGCACATGGTGGTCAAGCTCACCCGCGCCAAGCTCGAAAGCCTCGTGGGCGACCTCATCAAGGCCTCGCTCAAGCCTTGCGCGGCGGCGCTGAAGGATGCGGGCGTCTCGAAGGCCGAGATCGACGAGGTCGTGCTCGTCGGCGGCATGACGCGGATGCCCAAGGTCATCGAGGAGGTCACCGCCTTCTTCGGCAAGGAACCCCACCGGGGCGTCAACCCCGATGAGGTGGTGGCGATGGGCGCCGCGATCCAGGCGGGCGTCTTGCAGGGCGACGTCAAGGATGTCGTGCTGCTCGATGTCACGCCGCTCTCGCTCGGGATCGAGACGCTGGGGGGCGTGTTCACGCGCCTGATCGACCGCAACACCACGATCCCGACGAAGAAGAGCCAGATCTTCTCGACCGCCGAGGACAACCAGAACGCCGTCACCATCCGCGTCTTTCAGGGTGAGCGCGAGATGGCGGCCGACAACAAGATCCTCGGCATGTTCAACCTCGAGAACATCCCCCCCGCGCCCCGCGGCGTGCCGCAGATCGAGGTGACGTTCGACATCGACGCGAACGGCATCGTCTCGGTCTCGGCCAAGGACAAGGGCACCGGGAAGGAGCAGAAGATCACCATCCAGGCCTCGGGCGGGCTCAGCGACGACGAGATCGAGAAGATGGTCCGCGACGCCGAGGCCAACGCCGAGGCGGACCGCAAGCGGCGCGACCTCGTGGAGGCGCGCAACCACGCCGAAAGCCTGCTGCATTCGACCCGCAAGTCGATTGCCGAGCATGGCGACAAGGTGGACCCCGCGACGGTCGAGGCGATCGAGTTCGCGATCGGCGCGCTCGAGGAGGCCGCCAAGGGCGAGGATGCGGGCAAGATCCGCGGCGCGGTGCAGAACCTGACCGAGGCCTCGATGAAACTCGGCGAGGCGATCTACAAGGCGCAGACGGCCGAGGCCGAAGCCGCAGGCCGCGGTCAGGATGGCGATGATCCGCGTTCGGTCGACGACGACATCGTCGATGCCGATTTCGAGGATCTCGACCGCAAGGGCCGCCGCTGAGGCGTCGCAACAGGGCCGGGCCGCGCGTGATGCGCGGTCCGGCGTGCCGGGGGGCCCGCGATGGCGAAACGCGACTATTACGAGGTTCTGGGCGTGGCCCGCGGGGCCTCGGCCGACGACATCAAGAAGGCCTATCGGCAGAAGGCCAAGGAGTTCCACCCCGACCGCAACGCCGACAACCCCGACGCCGAGGCCCGCTTCAAGGAAGTGAACGAGGCCTACGACGTGCTGAAGGACGGCGACCGCAAGGCCGCCTATGACCGTTTCGGCCATGCGGCCTTCGATGGCAGCATGGGGGGCGGGCGGCAGGGCGGCCGGCCGGGCGGGCCCGATTTCGCCTCGAGTTTCTCGGATGTCTTCGAGGACATCTTCGGCGATTTCATGGGCGGACGCGGCGGAAGGGGCGGCGGCGGGCCACAACGCGCGCAGCGCGGATCGGACCTGCGCTACAACATGCGCATCACCCTCGAAGAGGCGTTCCGCGGCGCGCAGAAGACGATCAACCTGCCTACCGCCCAGACCTGCGAGGTCTGCTCGGGCTCGGGCGCCGAGGGCGGGGCGGAACCCGTCACCTGCCCGACCTGTTCGGGCATGGGCAAGGTGCGCGCCCAGCAGGGCTTCTTCACGATCGAGCGGACCTGCCCGACCTGCGCGGGTTCGGGGCGCATCGTCAAGAACCCCTGCCGCGCCTGCGGCGGCGCGGGCCGGGTCGAGAAGGAGCGCGCGCTCTCGGTCAACATCCCCGCGGGCGTCGAGACGGGCACCCGCATCCGGCTGGCCGGCGAGGGCGAGGCGGGCCTGCGCGGCGGACCGGCGGGGGATCTCTACATCTTCATGGAGGTGCGCGAGCACGCGATCTTTCAGCGCGACGGCACGACGCTTTTCTGCCGCGTGCCCGTGAGCATGACGACGGCGGCGCTCGGCGGCGAGGTCGAGGTGCCGACGATCGACGGCGGGCGCTCGCGCGTTAAGGTGCCGCAGGGGAGCCAGAGCGGCAAGCAGATGCGCCTGCGCGGCAAGGGGATGCCCGCGCTGCGCGGCGGCGCCACTGGCGACATGCTGATCGAGTTCGCGGTCGAGACGCCCGTGAACCTCAGCCCTCGCCAGAAGGATCTCCTGCGCGAGTTCGAGCGCGAGAGCGAGCACAACAACCCCGAAAGCCAGAGCTTCTTTTCCAAGGTGCGCGGCTTCTGGGACGGGATGAAGGGCTAGGGGTGCGCGCGCGCCCCCTGCCCCGCACGGGCACCGCGCGGCGATGACGACCGCGCTTTATTCTCATCCCGACTGCCTCGGCCACGAGGTGCCCGCCGGCCACCCCGAACGCCCCGATCGTCTGCGCGCGGTCGAGGCGGCGCTTGCCGGCCCGGACTTCGATGCGCTCCTGCGCCTTGAGGCGCCCGAGGTGGCCGATGCGGCGCTGGCGCGCGCCCATGATGCGGCCTATCTCGCGCGCCTTGCGGCCGCGATCCCGGCTCACGGCCTGCGCGCGCTCGATGCCGACACCCATGTGGGGCCCGGATCGCTGGTCGCGGCGCGGCGGGCGGCGGGGGCGGTGACGGCGGCCGTCGATCTGGTGATGGGCGGGGGCGCGGCGAACGCCTTTTGCGCCGTCCGCCCGCCAGGGCATCACGCCGAGCGCGACAGGGCGATGGGCTTTTGCCTCTATGCCAATGCCGCGATCGGGGCGCTGCACGCGCTCGACTCCCACGGTGCGGCGCGGGTGGCGGTGGTCGATTTCGATGTCCACCACGGCAACGGCACGCAGGACGTGCTGTGGCACGAGCCGCGCGCGCTCTTCTTTTCGTCGCACCAGATGCCGCTCTGGCCGGGGACGGGCGAGCCCTCGGAACGGGGCGCGCACGGCCAGATCGTGAACCTGCCGCTTGCGCCCGGTTCCGACGGGGCGGCGATGCGCGCGCTCTATGCCGCGCAGGTGCTGCCGCGCCTGCGCGCCTTCGCGCCCGATCTGATCGTGATCTCGGCGGGCTTCGATGCCCATCAGGCCGATCCGCTGGCGGGGCTGTGCTGGCAGGTTCAGGATTTCGCCTGGCTCACGCGCGAGATCTGCGCGGTCGCGCGCGATGTCTGCGCGGGGCGGGTGGTCTCGGTGCTCGAAGGGGGCTATGATCTGCCTTCGCTCGGGGCTTCGGTCGCGGCGCATGTGGCGGAACTGATGGCGGGGGGCGCGTGATGACCGAGGCAATCGAGGGGCTGAGCTTCGAGGCCGCGATGGCCGAGCTTGAGGCCGTAGTGCGTAAGCTCGAGAGCGGGCAGGTCGCGCTCGAGGAATCGATCGCGCTCTATGAACGGGGCGCGGCGCTGCGGGCCCATTGCGACGCCCGCCTGCGCGCCGCCGAAGAGCGCATCGAGATGATCCGCGCCGCCGAGGGCCGCGCCATCGGCACCACCCCGGCCGAGGGGTTCTGACCCGCATGAGCGCCGAGGCCCGCGCCCGCGCCGCCGCGCTGATCGGCGCGCATCTCGATGCCGCACTCGCGCCGCGCGGCGATGCGCCCGTCGCGCAGGCGATGCGCCACGCCCTCAGGGGCGGCAAGCGGTTGCGCGGCTTTCTGGTGCTGGCGGGGGCCGCGCTGCACGGCATCCCGCAGGCGGGCGCCATCGACGCCGCCGCCGCGATCGAGGCGATGCACGCCTATTCGCTCGTCCACGACGACCTGCCGGCGATGGATGACGACGACCTGCGCCGGGGTGAGCCCACGGTGCATGTGAAATGGGACGAGGCAACCGCGATCCTCGCGGGCGACGCGCTGCAGGCGCTGGCCTTCGAACTCATCGCGCGCCCCGCACTCGGGCCCGCCGAGCGGCGCATCGCGCTGGTCGCGGGCCTTGCGGCGGCAGCGGGGATCGACGGCATGGTGGGCGGGCAGGCGCAGGACATCGCGGCCGAGACGGCCGCCGCGCCGCTCACGCTCGAACAGATCACCGCGCTGCAGGCGGGCAAGACGGGCGCGCTGATCGGCTGGTCGGCGACGGCGGGGGCGATCCTCGCGGGGGCCGACCCCGCCCCGCTCGCGGCCTATGCGCGCGCGATCGGGCTTGCCTTCCAGATCGCCGACGACATCCTCGATGTCGAGGGCGACGCGGCCCTCGCCGGCAAGCGGCTGCGCAAGGACGATGCCGCCGGCAAGGCGACCTTCGTCTCGCATCTGGGGCTTGAAGGCGCGCGTGCCCGCGCCCGCGCGCTCGTGGCCGAGGCCGAGGCCGCGCTCGCCCCCTACGGCCCCCGTGCGGCCGATCTGATCGAGACGGCGCGCTTCGTCGTCGCCCGCAAGACCTGAGGCCCCGATGCCCGACCGCCCCGCCACCCCGCTGCTCGATCGCGTCCGCCTGCCCTCGGACCTGCGCGGCCTCTCGCCCGCGGCACTGCGCCAGCTTGCCGACGAGCTGCGCGCCGAGACGATCTCGGCCGTCTCGGAAACCGGCGGCCACCTCGGCGCGGGGCTCGGCGTCGTGGAGCTGACCGTCGCGCTGCATGCCGTCTTCGAGGCGCCGCGCGACAAGATCATCTGGGACGTCGGCCACCAGTGCTATCCGCACAAGATCCTGACCGGCCGGCGCGACCGTATCCGCACGCTGCGGCAGGAGGGGGGGCTGTCGGGCTTCACCAAGCGCTCCGAGAGCCCCTATGACCCCTTCGGCGCGGCGCATTCCTCGACCTCGATCTCGGCGGCGCTGGGCTTTGCCGCCGCCCGCGACCTCGGCGGCGAGGCGGGCGACGCGGTCGCGGTCATCGGCGATGGCGCGATGTCGGCCGGCATGGCCTTCGAGGCGATGAACAACGCGGGCCATCTGAAAAAGCGCCTCTTCATCGTCCTCAACGACAACGAGATGTCGATCGCCCCGCCCGTCGGCGCGCTCTCGGCCTATCTCTCGCGCCTCTATGCCGGCGCGCCCTTTCAGGACCTGCGCGCGATGGCCAAGGGGGCGCTGCAATTCCTGCCCGAACCCTTTCAGGAGGGCGCCCGGCGCGCCCATGACGCGCTGAAGGGCCTGACCATGGGCGGCACGATGTTCGAGGCGCTGGGCCTTTCCTATGTCGGCCCGATCGACGGGCACGATCTCGACCAGCTCCTGCCGGTGCTGCGCACGCTCAAGGCGCGCGCGACGGGGCCGGTCTTGCTGCATGTGCTGACGCGCAAGGGCAAGGGCTATGCCCCGGCCGAGGCCGCGCGCGACCGCGGCCACGCCACCGGCCGCTTCGATGTGCTGACGGGCGAGCAGGTGCGCGCGAAGTCGAACGCGCCGAGCTATACGAGCGTATTCGCCCGCACGCTCCTGCGCGCGGCCGAGGAGGATCCGCGCATCGTCGCCGTCACCGCCGCCATGCCCGAGGGCACGGGGCTGAACCTGATGGCCGAACGCTTCCCCGCGCGGCTCTTCGATGTCGGCATCGCCGAGCAGCACGCCGTCACCTTCGCCGCCGGCATGGCGGCGGGCGGCCTGCGCCCCTTCTGCGCGCTCTATTCCACCTTCCTGCAGCGCGGCTACGACCAGATCGTGCATGACGTCGCGATCCAGCGCCTGCCGGTGCGCTTCGCCATTGACCGCGCGGGCCTCGTGGGCGCGGACGGCGCGACCCATGCGGGCGCCTTCGACATCGCCTTTCTCGCGAACCTGCCCGGTTTCGTCGTCATGGCCGCGGGGGATGAGGCCGAGCTTGCCCGCATGGTCGCGACCGCCGCCGCCCATGACGAGGGGCCGATCGCGCTGCGCTATCCGCGCGGCGAGGGGGTGGGGGTCGAGATCCCCGACCGCCCCGCCCCGCTCGAGATCGGCAAGGGCCGCATCCTGCGCGAAGGTGGGCGGGTCGCGCTCCTCTCCTACGGCACGCGGCTGGCCGAGGTGCTGAAGGCCGCCGATCAGCTTGCCCAATCCGGCCTCTCGCCCACCGTCGCCGATGCCCGCTTCGCCAAGCCGCTCGACACCGAGCTGATCGAACGCCTCGCGCGCGAGCACGAGGCCCTCATCACCATCGAGGAGGGCGCGACCGGCGGGTTCGGCGCGCATGTGGCGCAGCACCTGCTCGAACGCGGCGCGCTCGATGCCGGGCGGCTCAGGCTGCGCGCGATGGTGCTGCCCGACATCTTCATCGATCAGGCGAGCCCCGAGGCCATGTATCGCGTCGCGGGCCTCGACGCGGCGCAGATCGCGGCCAAGACCCTCGCGACACTCGGCGTCGCCCGGCTCGACCGGCGCGCCTGAGGCCGCGCCGCCACCGGGTGCCAGCGCCCGCATGGCCTCCCGCCGCGCGGTTGACCGGCCCCGCCCCCGCCGTTAGCCTGCCCGCATTCGACGCAGGGATTTCGGCCATGCCCGTTCCCGATTACGAATTCCTCATGCTGCCGGTCCTGCGCCTCTTCGGCGAGGGCCTGCCCAATGTCGCCGCCTGCCTGCCCCGGCTGCGCGCCGAATTCGCCCTGACCGAGGCCGAGGCGGGCGAGTTCTTGCCGAGCGGTCGCGTCACCATCCTGCAAAGCCGCGCCCATTGGGCGCGCACCTACCTCTCGAAGGCGGGGCTGCTGCATTCCCCCGGCCGCAATCGCCACGCCATCACCGAGGCGGGCCGCGCGGTGCTCGCGAACCCGCCCGCCCGGCTCGACAGCGCCTTCCTCGCCCGATTCGACGGGTTCGAGGACTGGCGCACCGCCGCGCGCGCCGCGCCCCGCGCCCCGAAAGCACACCCGAACCCGCACGCACTACCCCCGAGGAAACCATCGCCGCCGCCGTCGCCGCCCTCGACGCCGCGCTGCGCGACGATCTCCTCACCCGCCTCGCGGCGCTGTCGCCCCAGCGGTTCGAACGGCTGATCCTCGATCTCCTCTCGGCCATGGGCTATGGCGGGGGCGACCTCTCGAAGGCGATGATGACGCCCGGCTCGGGCGATGGCGGCATCGACGGCATCATCCACGAGGACGCGCTCGGCCTCGATGCCGTCTACATCCAGGCCAAGCGCTACGCCCCCGGCAACACCGTGGGCCGCCCCGCCATCCAGCAATTCATCGGCACGCTGACGGGCGAAGGCGCCGCCAAGGGCGTCTTCGTCACCACCTCGGGCTTCTCGCGCGAGGCGCGCGATTTCCTCGGCAAGGTGCAGCAGCGCGTCGTGCTGATCGACGGCCAGCACCTCGCGGGGCTGCTCATCCGCCACCGGGTCGGGGTGCGCGAACGAGTCCGCCACGCGGTCTGCACGATCGACGAGGACTGGTTCGCCGAGGACTGACCGCTAGCCGCCCGCGCGCGCGCCGGCACGGGCGAGCAGGTCGAGCACATGGGGCCCCAGCGCCTCGACGATGCGTGCGACCCCCTCGGCCGAGGGGTGGAGGCCGTCGGATTGCATCAGCGCGCGCACCGCAGCCGGATCCTCGATGTCCTTGACGATGGGCGCGAGGAAGCTCGGCCCCAATGCGACCCCGTAGCGGGCCGAGAGGTCGGGGAAGATCGCATCGAAGCGGGTCTGATAGTCGGGGCCGTAGTTCCCCGGCGCCTCCATCGGAACGAGCAGCACGTCGACCCCCCGCCCGGTCGCGCCGGCAAGGATCGCATCGAGATTGGCGCGCGACACGTCGGGGTCGATCCCCCGCAGCAGGTCGTTGCCGCCAAGCGCCACGATCATCGCGTCCGCCCCCTCGGAGAGCGTCCAGTCGAGCCGCGACAGCCCGCCTGCCGTGGTGTCGCCCGAGACGCCCGCATTGACGAGGCGCACATCCGCCCCCCTCGCGCGCAGCCATGCTTCGAGTTGCGGCACGAAGCCCTCTTCCTGCGGCAGGCCGTAGCCTTGCGTCAGGCTGTCGCCGAGCGCCACCAGCGTCTGCCCGGCGCGCGCCGCGACCGGCCCGAGCGCGAGCGCGGCCGTCAGGGCCAGCACCGCCCACGGGTTGCGATTTCCCGCCCACGCCCCATATCGCACCCAGAGACCAGAGAGGATGGCCGAAATGACGCCCGATGCCCTGACCCTTGTCGATGCGCGCCTGACGCTTGCGGGCAACGCCGGCCCCGTGGAGATCCTGCGGGGCATCACGCTCGGCATCGGGCGGGGCGAGACGGTGGGGCTCGTGGGGCCATCGGGGTCGGGCAAGTCGTCGCTCCTCATGCTCATGGGCGGTCTCGAACGCGCAACCGGGGGCGAGGTGCGCGCCCTCGGCCAGGACCTGACGGCGATGGACGAGGACGCGCTCGCGCGGTTCCGCATGGGCAATATGGGGATCGTATTCCAGTCCTTCCACCTCATTCCCACCATGACGGCGCTTGAAAATGTCGCGACCCCGCTCGAACTCGCGGGCCGGGCCGACGCGTTCGAGGCCGCAGGGGCCGCGCTGGCGGCCGTGGGCCTCGGGCACCGGGCCGATCACTATCCCGCACAGCTCTCGGGGGGCGAGCAGCAGCGCGTGGCGCTGGCGCGCGCGACAGCGCCCGCCCCCGCCATCCTGCTTGCCGACGAGCCGACCGGCAACCTCGATCAGGCGAATGGCGCCGCGATCATGGATCTGCTGTTCGCGCTGCGCGACCGGCAGGGCGCGACGCTTGTCCTTGTCACGCACGCGCCCGAGCTTGCCGCGCGCTGCGACCGCGTGGTGCAGCTTGGCGATGGCAAGGTCGTTGCCGACAGCGGCCGGACCCGGCGCGAGGCGGCGGAATGACCGGGGCCGAGATGACGCTCGCGCTGCGCATCGCGCGGCGCGAGTTGCGCGGGGGCGTGCGCGGGTTTCGCGTCTTTCTGGCCTGCCTCGCGCTCGGGGTCGCGGCGATCGCGGCCGTGGGCCATGTGCGCGGCGCGATCGAGGCGGGGCTCGCGCGCGAGGGGGCCGTCATCCTCGGCGGCGACGCGCAGCTTGAGTTCACCTATCGCTTCGCGACCGAAGAAGAGCGCGCCTTCATGGCGCGCGCGGCCGAGGCGGTGTCGGAGGTCGTCGATTTCCGCTCGATGGCCGTGGTCGGCGACGGTGCCGCGGTCGAACGCGGGCTGACGCAGGTCAAGGCCGTGGATGACGCCTATCCGCTCCTTGGCAGCGTGACGCTCGACCCGCCGATGGCCCTCGACGTGGCGCTCGCGGCCCGGGACGGGCTGCCCGGCGCGGTGATGGACCCGATCCTCGCGGCGCGGCTCGGGATCGGGGTGGGCGCGCGCTTTGCGCTCGGTCTACAGCAATTCCACCTCTCGGCACTCCTCGTGCGCGAACCCGACAGCGCGGCGGGGGGCTTCGGCTTCGGGCCGCGGACCATCGTGCGGACGGCGGATCTGGCGCAATCGGGGCTGATCGGGCCCGGCACGCTCTATGATACCGAATACCGGCTGCGCCTGCCGGCGGGCGCGGACCTCGAGGCGCTGAAGGCCGAGGCGCAGGCGCTCTTTCGCGACAGCGGCATGCGCTGGACCGACCGCCGCCGCGCCGCGCCGGGGGTCGAGACCTTCGTCGACCGCATGGGCAGCTTTCTCGTGCTCATGGGGCTCGCGGGGCTGGCGGTCGGCGGCGTGGGGGTGTCGGCGGCGGTGCGCGCCTATCTCGACCGCAAGACCGAGACCATCGCGACGCTGCGCACCCTTGGCGCCAGCGGTCGGTTGATCCTGTGGGTCTATCTGGCGCAGGTAGGCGCGCTGACTGCGGTGGGGGTGGCGGCGGGGCTTCTGCTGTCGCTGGCGGTGCCCTATGGGGCGGGGCCGCTGCTGGCGCCGATCCTGCCCATGCCGGCGGTCTTTGCGGCCTATCCCGCGGCGCTGGCCGAGGCGGCATTTTATGGCGTGCTGACGGCGCTTCTCTTCACGCTCTGGCCGCTGGCGGCGGCAAGCGAGGTGCGCGCGGCCGCGCTCTATCGGTCGGCCGCAGGGCGCCCGCGCGCCCTGCCGCGACGGGGGATCCTGCTGGCGACGGCGGCGCTTGCGGTTCTGCTCGTGGGCGGGGCGGCGGTGCTGTCCGGCGTGGCGGCGATCGCGCTCTGGTCGGCGGCGGGGATCTCGGCGGCGCTCGGGCTTCTCGTCCTCGTGGCGGGGGCGGTGCGCAGGCTGGCGCGGCGCGCCTCCCATCTGGGCGCGGTGCGCGGCCGGCCGGCGCTGCGCCTCGCCCTTGCCGCCATCGCGAGCCCACGCGAAGAGGCGACCTCGGTCATCCTCTCGCTCGGGCTCGGGCTGTCGGTTCTGGCGGCGGTGGGGCAGATCGATGCCAACCTGCGCGCCGCGATCGACCGCGACCTGCCCGAACGCGCGCCCGCCTATTTCTTCGTCGACATCCAGCCGGACCAGATCGAGGGCTTCCTCGGCCGCCTGCGGACCGACCCGGAGGTCGAGAAGGTCGAGACCGCGCCGATGCTGCGCGGCGTCCTGACCGAGATCAACGGCCGCCCGGCGCGCGAGGTGGCGGGCGAGCATTGGGTGGTGCGGGGCGACCGCGGCCTGACCTATGCCGCGACCCCGCCCGAGGGCACCAAGGTCGTCGCGGGCGAATGGTGGGCGCCCGACCACAGCGGCCCCGCCGAGGTCAGCTTCGCCGCCGAGGAGGCGGCCGAGATCGGCCTCGGGCTGGGCGACAGGATCACGGTCAACGTGCTTGGCAGCGACATCGAGGCCACGATCACGAGCCTGCGCGAGGTCGATTTCTCGACCGGCGGCATCGGCTTCGTGATGACGATGTCGCCCTCGGCACTCGCCGGTGCGCCACACACCCACATCGCCACGATCTACGCCCCGCCCGAGGCCGAGGGGCGGCTCCTGCGCGAGCTGGCGGGGGCCTATCCCAACGTCACCGCCATCCGGGTGCGCGATGCCATCGATCAGGTGACGGCGGCGCTCGGCACCATCGCGACGGCGACGGCCTGGGCCGCGGGCGTCACCCTCATCACCGGCTTCGTCGTGCTGATCGGGGCGGCAGCGGCGGGCGAGCAGGCGCGCGTCTACGAGGCCGCGATCCTGCGCACGATCGGCGCGTCGCGGCGGCGGATCCTGACGTCCTTCGCGCTGCGCTCGGCGCTGATGGGGGCGGCGGCGGGGGCTGTCGCGGTCGCGGCCGGGGGCCTCGCGGGGTGGGGTGTGATGCGCTTCGTGATGGAGGCGCCCTATGCCTTCGAGCCCCTCTCGGCGATCGGCATCGTCGCGGGCGGGGTGGCGGGGGTGCTGCTCGCAAGCCTCGGCTTCGTGCTGCGCCCGCTGTCGGTGCGACCCGCGCAGGTGCTGCGGGCGGCGGGCTGAGGGGGGCTTGCCCGCGGGGGTGTCCTGCCCCTAGGGTCGGGCACCTGCCGAGGTGCCGCCATGCCCGAGACCGCCCACGCCCCCGACCTGCCGCGCCGCAATGGCGAGGTTTCCTTCTGGCACGCGGCGCTTGGCGGCATGGCACCGCCGCGCGCGCCCCTCGGGGGTGATGCGCGGGTCGATGTCGCGATCGTCGGCGCGGGTTATACGGGGCTCTGGACGGCGCTTTACCTGCTGCGGGCGAGCCCGGGGCTGCGCGTCGGGCTGATCGAGGCCGAACGGGCGGGTTTCGGCGCCTCGGGGCGCAATGGCGGGTGGCTCAGCGGCGATTTCGCGTGGAAGCCCGAGCGCTATCTGAAGAACGGCAGCGCGGCGGATGTGCGCCGGCTGATCGGCGAACTGGCGCGCTCGGTCCCCGAGGTGATCGCGCGGGCGCGCGAGCTCGGCATCGACGCCGACATCCGCGAGACCGAGGAATTGCGCGTCGCGACGAACCCCGCCCAGCTCGGGCGCCTCGATGCCGAGATGGAGGGGCGCGCGGCATGGGGCGCGCCCGAGATGCCGGCGCGCAGGCTCGATGCCGCCGAGATGGCGGGGCGGGTCGCGGTGGCGGGTGCGCTGGGCGGGATCGCGGTCGGCGGCGTGGCGCGCATCCAGCCCGCCAAACTCGTGCGCGGCCTCGCGGCCGCGGTCGAGGCCGCGGGCGCCACCATCTGGGAAGGAACGCGCGCGCTTGCCCTCTCGCCCGGGCGGGTGGTGACGGATCGCGGCACGGTGACGGCCGGGGTGGTCCTGCGCGCGACCGAGGGCTTCACCGCGCGCCTGCCCGGGCATCGGCGCGACTGGCTGCCGCTCAACTCCGCGCAGATCGTGACCGACCCGCTGCCGCCCGACCTCTGGGCCGAGATCGGCTGGCAGGGATACGAGCTGCTGCACGACGCCGCCAACAGCTATTTCTATGCCCAGCGGACCGAGGACGGGCGCATCGCCTTCGGCGCGCGCGGCGTGCCCTATCGTTTCGCCTCGGGGATCGACGCGGGCGGCGCGGCGGACGGGGTGACGGTCGCGCGCCTGATCGCGGGGCTGCACCGCATCTTGCCGCAACTGCGCGCGGTGCCGATCGCGCATGCCTGGTGCGGGGTGCTGGGCGTGCCGCGCGACTGGTGCGCGCGCGTGGGCTTTGATCCGCGCAGCCAGATGGGCTGGGCGGGCGGCTATGTCGGGATCGGGGTCGCGACCTCGAACCTCGCGGGGCGGACGCTCGCGGATCTGGCACTCGGGCGGCAGAGCGCGCTGGCAGCCCTGCCTTGGGTCAACCTTCCCGTCCGCCGGTGGGAGCCCGAACCGCTGCGCTTCCTCGCGCTGCGGGGGATGTATCGGCTGCTCGATGCCGCGGATGCGCGCGAACGCGCGGGCGGGACGGCGGGCGCGCTGGCGCGGATCGGGCTGCGCCTCGCGGGGCGCTGAGGGGCGCGCGCCCCCTCTACGTTACACAAGCGTAACGCAACGGATTCCAAAGTTTCGCGTCCCCGTCACACGGGCTTCACCCGACTGTCGCATCCCCGCCCTACGCGGTGCAGGCAACAGAACGGGATCGCCATGCTCTTGTCCGTCGAACAGGTGACGAAAGTCTTCGGCACCAACACCGCCGTCGATCGCGCCTCTTTCAGCGTCGAGCGCCCCGCGATGATCGGCATCATCGGCCGCTCTGGGGCGGGGAAATCGACCCTTTTGCGGATGATGAACCGCCTGACCGACGCGACGCAGGGCACGATGCGCTTCATGGGGCGCGACATCCTCGGGCTGAAGGGCGCCGAGATGCGCTCCTGGCAGGCCGATTGCGCGATGATCTTCCAGCAGTTCAACCTCGTGCCGCGGATGGATGTGGTCTCGAACGTGCTGCACGGCACTCTCAACCGCCGCTCTTCGGTGGCAGCCCTCTTCAACCTCTGGCCGCGCGCCGACATCCTGCGCGCCATCGACATCCTCGAGCGTCTGGGCATCGCCGAGCAGGGGCCGAAACGGGCCGAGGCGCTCTCGGGCGGGCAGCAGCAGCGCGTCGCGATCGCGCGCGCGCTGATGCAGGATCCCAAGCTCATCCTCGCCGACGAGCCCATCGCGAGCCTCGATCCGATGAACGCGCAGGTGGTGATGGACACGCTGCGCCGCATCCACGACGAGGACGGCCGCACCGTCATCTGCAACCTGCACACGCTCGACACCGCGCGGCGCTATTGCGACCGGGTGATCGGGATGCGCGCCGGTCGGATCGTCTTCGACGGCTCGCCCGGCCAGCTGACCACCGCCGTCGCGCGCGAGATCTACGGCGCGGACGAGAGCTTTTCCGAACATGCGACCTCGACCGAGATCGGCGCGCTCGACCGCGGCGATCGGGCATTTGCCCGGGCGATGCTCGCCTGACCCCTTCACCCGGCCCGGATCCCGGGCCCATATCCGGAGAGAGACGATGAAGACGATCCTTGCCGCACTTCTCGCCACGGCCGCCACCGTCGGCGCCGCCCAGGCCGAAGGCATCACCGAATTCCGCATCGGCATCCTCGGCGGCGAGAACGCCCAGGACCGCCTGACCTCGAACGAATGCGTCCGCGCCTATGTGCAGGACCTGCTCGGGGTCGAGACGAAGCTCTTTACCCCCGCCGATTATGACGGGGTGATTCAGGGCCTGCTCGGCGGCTCGCTCGACATGGCCTGGCTTGGCGCATCGGCCTATGCCAAGGCCTATCTGACCGATCCCGAGGCGCTCGATGTCGTCCTCGTCAAGACGAACCTCGACGGCTCGGTCGGCTATTACTCGATCGGCTTTGCCCGCAAGGACTCGGGCATCGCCTCGCTTGCCGACATGAAGGGCAAGCGCTTCGGCTTCGGCGATCCGAACTCGACCTCGGGCTATCTCATCCCCTCGATCGAGATCCCGCAGGCCACCGGCGCCTCGATGGCGAGCGGCGACTATTTCGGCGAGGTCGTCTTTACCGGCGGGCACGAGCAGACCATCGTCGCCGTCAACAACGGCGAGGTTGACGCGGGCGTGACCTGGGCCGACGGCCAGGGCAACTGGGAGGACGGCTACAACTCGGGCGCGCTGCGCAAGGCGGTCGACTCGGGCCTCGTCGACATGAACAACCTGGTCGAGATCTGGAAGTCGAAAGAGATCCCCGAGGGCCCGATCGTGCTGCGCCGCGCGCTGCCGGCCGAGGCGAAGGAAAAGATCGTGACCTTCCTCAAGGAACTGCACGGCAAGGATCCGCAGTGCGCCTACAACATGGCAGCCGGCGAGACCTCGGGCTTCACCCCGATCACGCATGAGGCCTATGAGTCGATCATCGCCGTGCGCAAGGCGCAGTCGAACTGATCGGCCGAAACCCCGCGGGTCGGGGGGCATGAAGCCCCCCGGCCCGTCGCCTTGAAGGATCGCGCATGACCGACCTATCGCTGCCCGAAGGCCGCGCCCTGCGCGAGACCTATCTTGCCGATGTCCGCCGCAAGCGGATGTATGGCGGCATCCTGCTCGTCGTGTTCATCGCGCTGATGGCCTCGGGGTTCCGCCTCGCCGAGGATCGCAACGCGGGCGGGTTTATCGCGGGGATCGGGCAGATCCTCGACTTTCCCGCCGAGGTGGTGGCCGAGGGCTGGGCCAAGCGGGCCGAGATCCCGGCGCTTCTCTTCGCCTTCTTTCCCTCGCTGGTCGAGACGGTCAACATCGCGGCCGTCTCGACCATCTTTGGCGCGCTGGCGGCCATCGTGCTCGCGCTGCTCTCGACGCGGGGGCTCGCGCGCTGGCCGCGCCTGATCCCGATGCTGCGGCGGCTCATGGACGCCATGCGCGCGGTGCCCGAGATCGTGATCGCGCTCGTCCTCATCTTCATCCTGGGCGGCGGACCGGTGCCGGCGATGATCGCGATCGCGATCCACACGGCGGGCGCGCTCGGCAAGCTTTTCTCCGAGGTGGCCGAGAATGCCGACCTCAGGCCCGTCGAGGGGTTGCAATCCGTCGGCGCCAACTGGATCCAGCGGATGTGGATCGGCGTCATCCCCCAGGTCGCGCCGAACTGGCTGAGCTATGGCCTCCTGCGGTTCGAGATCAACATCCGCGCCTCGGCGATCCTCGGTTTCGTCGGCTCGGGCGGGATCGGGCATGACCTCAAGCTCGCGATGCAATGGGGGCAGGGAAAATACGACCAGGTCGTCGCGATCTTCGCGCTGCTGTTCGTCACCATCGTGATCGTCGACCAGATCTCGGGGCGCGCGCGCACCCGCCTTGTCAAGGGAGCGCCGGCATGACGGACGCCACAGCCGACCTGCGCGCCGATGTGCTGGGCGCCTTTCGCCGCCGCCGGATGGTGGCGCTGTCGGTGCCCGTGCTGCTCGTCCTCTACATGGGCTATGTCTTCGCGGCCTTCGACGTCGCGGGGCTGGCCGAGCGGGCGCGGCTCGACAATGCGCGCATCCTCCTGTCGGACTTCTGGTCCTACAAGACGCATGTGAGCCGCGACAACCGCTCGGGCCAGATCGAGGTCGCGATCGAGGGCGAGACCAAGGGCACCTATGCGCCGGGCAGCGAACCCGCATGGGTGACGGTCGCGGGCGATGCCGCCAAGGTCGATCTGGGCGATGGCCATGTGGTGGTGATGGATGCCGCCGGGCTGCGCTACGAGGTGCCGGGCTACGGGCTGATCGAGGCCCGCCGCGAGGGCGGCGCCATCGCGCTCGATCTGCCCACGGCCGAGATCCCCGAGTGGATCAGCGCCTCGGACACGCGCGTTTCCGTCACCACCGAGGCGGGACGCGCGAGCCTCACGCGCAACCGCGCCGAGGTGTTCCGCTATCAGGCCGGGTGGGAGCTCTTCTTCTTCACCCTCGACAGCCCGTTTCACGGCAAGGGCGCGGGCGAGTTGCTCGCGCTCGCGCTCTGGGAGGAGCGGATCGATCCGGCGCGCGCCAACGCGGCCTTCATGGTGTCGGAGTTCTGGACGAACCGCATGTGGCGGCACGGCGATGTCGTCTGGGCGATCTTCGAGACGATGCTGATGGCCTTCCTCGGCACGATGGGGGCCGCGATCATCGCGCTGCCGCTCGGGTTTCTGGCGGCGGCGAACATGAACCCGCTCGGCCCCTTGCGCTTTGCGCTCAGGCGCGTGTTCGACTTCGTGCGCGGGGTCGACGGCCTGATCTGGACGATCATCCTCTCGCGCGCCTTCGGTCCGGGCCCGATGACGGGGGCCTTCGCGATCCTGATCACGGATGCGGGCAGCTTCGGCAAGACCTTCTCGGAGGCGCTCGAGAACATCGACGAGAAACAGGTCGAGGGCGTGCGCTCGACCGGGGCCAATGCGCTCTTGCGCGCGCGCTTCGGCGTGATCCCGCAGGTGACGCCGGTGCTGCTGAGCCAGGTTCTCTATTACCTCGAATCGAACACCCGCAGCGCCACCGTCATCGGCGCGATCGTGGGCGGCGGCATCGGGCTGTTGCTGACGCAGGCCATCATCACCCAGAAGGATTGGGAGGAAGTGGCCTATTACATCATCCTCATCATCCTTATGGTGATGGTGATGGACACGCTCTCGGGCTGGCTGCGCCGGCGGCTGATCCGGGGCGGCTGAGGGGACAGCATGCCGAGACTTCTGCCCGACGCACCCGTGATCGGCGCTGATTGCGAGATCGGCGACAGCGGCTTCGGCGCCTATGTCCAGATCGGCGCGGGGTCGCGCATCGCGCACAGCACGCTTGGCGATTACAGCTATTGCGACCGGATGTGCGACATCGCCAACGCCAGCGTGGGCAAGTTCGCCAACATCGCCGCCTTCGTGCGGATCGGGCCGACCGACCATCCGATGGATCGCGCGAGCCTGCACCATTTCCTCTACCGCTCCTCCTCCTACTGGGAGGATGCGGCCGACGATCCGGCCTTCTTCGCGCGCCGCCGCGCCCGGCGCTGCGAGATCGGCCACGACACCTGGATCGGCCACGGCGCCGTCATCCGGCCCGAGGTGACGGTGGGCCATGGCGCGGTGGTGGGGGCAGGCGCGATCGTGACGCGCGACGTGGCGCCCTACACCATCGTCGCGGGCAACCCCGCCCGCCCGATCCGGCCGCGCTTCGGCCCCGGGGTGGCCGAGCGGATGCTCGCGCTCGCCTGGTGGGACTGGGACCATGCCCGGCTGCGCGCGGCGCTCGAGGATTTCCGCACGCTCGGCGCCGAGGCCTTCCTCGACCGCCACGGCGGCTGAGGCCCGATCCCCCTAGCCCCGCCCATAGTCCGCATCGGCAAGCTTGACCGTCTTCTGCCGCCTTGACAGCGTACTGACGTTCGGCACCTCCCAGTCCAGGCCGATCATGCGCAGCAGGCTCTCGACGACACCGGTCGTTTGCCGCATCGCCATGCCGAACGGCACCTTCATGGTCAGGCAGGTCTGGATGGCGGCATCGCTTCAGTCCGGCTGCCGTCCTCGCTTCCCGGTCGGCGCAGCCTCCCAGATCATGGCAGGATCGAGGCTCTGGTGGCTGCGATCGGCCAATCCGCCCGCCCGACTGACCCGCTCGAAGGGGGTAGCGCGGCGCCTGGGGTGTAGGATTGGTGGGATACGAAAAACGTGAAATGCAGTTTTTAGAAATCAAATCAAGATATTGTGCTAGACTTATGGTGCCGCAGAAGGGACTCGAACCCCCGACCCCATCATTACGAATGACGTGCTCTACCAGCTGAGCTACTGCGGCGCCGACGGGGTCCTACAACATGCCGCAGCGAAATCCTAGACCCAAGGCGCAGGCATTCGGCAAATTTTCCGTGGGTGTGGGCGCGATTTGTCGGCCACGCGCGCGCGAAAGCCAAGAGGTTGATCCCGGTCTTGTCCCTGTTTCACCGGAGACTGAGGCGGTTGCGGTTGGCGCTGCGATGAACTCGCGGGTCGAGCGCATTTTCAGGTGACGTCCCCGGACGCGGCACAGATTGCGGTGGCCGTCGGGTTTCTAGGTATGGTCGGGTCGTGATGACCAACCTGAACCGAGGACTATCCCCAAGCGCTCCATCCGGGACGCGAAGGTTATCTCCATGGCCCCTTGCGCGGCGATGCGGGCGGGATAGGGTCGGGCGCGTCCATCCCAGCCCCGGAGCCCCCCATGCCGTTCCCCGATTTCGCCCCGCCCGGAACGCCTGCCCTGCCGCTGCACCTCGTGGCCAAGGAGGGGCGCGAGGGGTGGGCGCAGGCGCTGCCCGATCCGGCGCGCGGCTGGGTCGCAGCCTGCGGCTGGCAGGCGGGGGCGGGCGATCTGATCTTGCTGCCGGATGCGAAGGGGGGCATCGCGGGGGCGGCGCTGGGGCTTGGCGATGCGCAGGCGCGCAGGCGGGCGCGCTTTCAGGTGGCCGCTGCGGCCGCGAAACTGCCGCCGGGCGGGGTCTGGCGGATCGAGGCCGCGCTCGACCCCGACGCGGCGGCCGAGGCGGCGCTGGGCTGGCTGCTCGCGGGCTATCGGTTTGATCGCTATCGCAAACCGGGCGCGGGGCGGGCCGAGCCGCGCCTCGTGCTGCCCGCGGGCGTCGACGGCGCGCGCATCCGCGCCATCGCCGAGGCCGAGGCGCTGACGCGCGACCTCGTCAACACGCCCGCGAGCGACATGGGGCCGGGTGAGCTCGAGGGTGCCTTCATGGCGCTCGCTGCCGAGTTCGGGGCCGAGGCCGAGGCGGTGCGGGGCGAGGATCTGATCGCACGCAACCTGCCCCTCATCCACGCGGTCGGGCGGGCATCGCCCCGGGCGCCACGGCTCTTGTCGCTGCGCTGGGGCGGGGCGGGGCCGGTCGTGACGCTGATCGGCAAGGGGGTGTGTTTTGATACCGGCGGGCTCGACCTCAAGCCCTCGGCGAACATGCTGCTGATGAAAAAGGACATGGGCGGGGCGGCGACCGTCATGGGGCTTGCGCGCATGATCATGGCGACGGGGATGCCGGTGCGGCTGCGCCTGCTGGTGCCCGCGGTCGAGAACGCGGTCGGCGGCAACGCCTTCCGCCCCGGCGACATCCTGACCTCGCGCAAGGGGCTGACGGTCGAGATCAACAACACCGACGCCGAGGGGCGGCTCGTGCTCGCAGACGCGCTCGCGCTCGCGGCCGAGGAAGAGAGCGCGCTGACCGTCTCGATGGCGACGCTGACGGGGGCGGCGCGGGTGGCGGTGGGGCCCGACCTCGCGCCCTATTTCACCGATGACGCGGGGCTGGCGGCGGCGCTCGAGGCCGCGGCGGCGAAGGTGCGCGATCCGGTCTGGCGGCTCCCGTTCTGGGAGCCCTACGAGGCCCAGATCGAACCCGGGATCGCCGACCTCGACAACGCGCCTGCGGGGGGCATGGCGGGGGCGGTGACGGCGGCGCTGTTCCTGCGCCGCTTCGCCGGCGCCGGGCGCTATGCCCATTTCGACATCTACGCCCACCAGCCCAAGGCCGAACCGGCCCGGCCCAAGGGCGGCGTCGGGCAGGGGGCGCGCGCGCTCTTCCAGGCGCTGCCCGCCGTGCTCGGGCTGTGAGCGACCGCCGCCTGACGCCCGCGAACGGGCGCGTCGCGCATGAGAGCCTGCGCGGCATCGTGCCGGCCGCGCGCCATGTGGCCGGCACATGGGCGCGCGTCAGTGCCCCGCTCGCCGACCTCCTGCGCGAGCCCGCGGGGGCGCGCGAGCGGCAATTGCTGCGCGGCGCGCGCTTTCTCGTTCTCGACCGCGACCGGGGCCATGCCTTCGGCCAGGCGGCACGCGACGGCTATTGCGGCTGGGTGGCCGAGGTCGCCCTCGGCCCCGACAGTCCCGCGACGCACTGGGTCGCCGCCCCCGCGAGCCATGCCTATCCCGAAGCGCGCATCGCGGCGCCCGAGATCTGCGCCCTGCCCTTCGGCGCCGAGCTTGCGGTGCGCGCGACGGGCGAGCGCTTTGCCGAGACCTGCGCGGGCTTCGTGCCGGTGGCGCATCTGCGCGCGATCGGCGATTGGCTGCCCGACCCGGTGGCGGCCGCGCGCCTCATGCTCGGCACGCCCTATCTGTGGGGCGGCAACAGCCGGGCGGGGATCGACTGCTCGGGCCTCGTGCAGGGCGCGCATCTGGCCTGCGGCATCCCCTGCCCCGGCGATTCCGACCTCCAGGCCGCGGCCGCCGGCCCGCCCGAAGGCAGCGCGGACGACCCCGCCCCGGGCGATCTGATCTTCTGGAAGGGGCATGTCGGGATCGTCTCGGCGCCCGGGATGCTGCTGCACGCGACCGCGGCCTTCATGACGACGCTCGAGGAACCGCTCGCGCCCGCGCTCGCGCGGATCGCGGCGGCGGGGGGCGGGCCGGTCACCTCGGTCGGGCGGCTCGCGCCGCGCGCGCCCCCTCAGGGCAGGACGGCATAGCGCGACTGCACGAGGCCCGAGGCAAAGGCGCGCGTCCCCTCGTGACGCAAGCGGATGTCGGCCCCCAGCGCGCCAAAAAGCGGGATCCCCTGCCCGATCAGGACGGGGATCCGCGTCAGGGTCAGATCCTCGATCATCCCCTCGGCGAGGCAGGATCGGATCGTCGCCCCGCCATCGACCCAGACGCGCCGCCATCCCCGGCGGGCGGCCTCTGCGCGCGCCTCGGGCAGGGTGCGCGCCACGCCCACCCGGTCGCGCAGGGCGGGGGGCACATCGTCGATCCGCGCGCGCGCGCCGAGCACGATCACCGGCTTGTCGTAGGGCCAGGGATCGAAGCCCAGCACCACCTCGAAGGTCGCGCGGCCCATCAGGATGCCGTCGACCGAGGCGACGAAGGCGCCATAGCCGTGATCCTCCGCCTCGGCGCCCGACTGCTCGAGCCAGTCGAGGCGGCCGTCGGGGCGCGCGATGAAGCCATCGAGGCTCGTCGCGATGAAGACATGGCCCGAGATCATGGCGCGGCCCCGCCGTCGGGCAGGGCTGCGAGGACGGCGGGCAGCGCGTCGGGCAGATCCTCGGCGATCAGGCCGGGGCCGAAGCCGCGCGCGGCCTCGGCGTGGATCCAGACGGCCGCCTCGGCTGCCGGTCCGGGCGCCCGGCCGCGGGCCAGCAGGCCGCAGATCAGACCCGCCAGCACATCCCCCGCCCCCGCCGTGGCCAGCCAGGGCACCGCCCGCCCGTAGGCCGCAGAATGCAGCGCCGCCGGCCCCTCGGGGGTGGCGATGACGGTGTCGGGGCCTTTCAGCACGATGCAGGCCCCCGTCAGCCGGGCCGCCATCTGCGCCGCGTCGATCTTCGAGATCGTGCCCTCGTGCCAGCGGGCGGCCAGATCGGGAAAAAGGCGCCCGAACTCGCCCCCGTGCGGCGTCAGCACCACGCCGGGGTGCAGCCGGGCCCGAAGCGCGGCCGGATCGTCGGCGAAGGCGCTGATGGCGTCCGCGTCGAGCACGCAAGGCAGGCCGAGCGCCAGGACGCGGGGCACGACGGTGCGCGCGCGCCCAAGGCCAAGGTTCGGGCCGGCCAGCAGCGCGCCGAGCCGCCGTTCGGCGAGCGCCTCCTCGATCTCGGGCAAGGTATCGGCGACATCGAGCATCACCGCATCGAGGCGGGCCGCGTTCTCGGCGAGTGCCTCGCGCGGGCAGAGGATCCGCACGAGCCCCGCGCCGATCCGGAGCGCCGCGCGTGCCGCGAGCCGCGCGGCCCCGCCCTGGCCGGACCCGCCACCAAGGATGAGCGCGGCGCCGTGGCGATACTTGTGCGCCTCGCCCGCGCCGGGGGCGGCAATGACCTTGGCAAGCAGTGCGGCCGGCGGCGGGCCCACGAGGCGCGCGGCCCCCGCGGGCACCCCGGGAATGCCGACCGCGACGACGCAGAGCCGGCCGCAGACGGCGGGGCCGTCCGCCAGATGGTGGCCGGGCTTGGCATGTTCGATCGCGACCGTCAGATCCGCCACGATCGCCGCGCCGAGGATGCGCCCGCTGTCGGCGCATAGGCCGCTCGGGATGTCGATCGCGATGACGGCGGGCGCGCCCGGCCGGCCCTTCGTTGCAGCCAGCGCATCGGCGAGCCGCACCGCCTCCGGCGGCAGGGGGCGGCTGAGGCCGATCCCGAACAGCGCGTCGACGACGATCTCGGCCGCCGCCGGATCCACGTCCTCGAGCGGGGCGACCGGCCCGCCGCCCGCGATCCATGCCGCGCGCATCGCCGCCGCATCGCCCGTCGGGTCGGCGGGCAGGGCCAGGGCACCGAGCGTGACCTGCCAGCCCGCATCGCGCAACCGGCGCGCGACGTCATAACCGTCGCCCCCGTTCGCGCCCGGACCGCAGAGCACCAGCGCGCGCCGGCCCCGTGGCCCCGGCCACACGCGCGCGATAGCGGCCGCGACGGCCGCGCCGGCGGCGGCCATGGTGGCCCGGCTGTCGGTCGCGCCCGCCGCAAAGGCCGCAGCCTCGAGCGCGCGCATCTGTCTCGCGGTGGGCAGAACGGTCATTTCCGCGTCAAACCTTTCGCTTTCCGCCGCCTTTTAAGCCTTTTCGCACAAAAATTAGGCAAGTGAGGCCCAATCTTGCCCCCATCTCCACCCTGCTCCACCTGACCCGATTGTCCCTCCGCGGCGAAAGTGATGAGAGAGCGTCAAGCGCATGGCGTGGGGGAGCGGATGAAGAAGCTCGAGGCGATCATCAAGCCGTTCAAGCTCGACGAGGTCAAGGAGGCGCTGCAGGAAGTCGGCGTCCAAGGCCTCTCGGTGGTCGAGGTCAAGGGGTTCGGCCGGCAGAAGGGCCACACCGAGCTTTATCGCGGCGCCGAATACGTCGTCGATTTCCTGCCCAAGGTGAAGATCGAGGTTGTCCTCTCGGATGACATGGTCGAGCCCGCGATCGAGGCGATCATCGCCGCCGCCCGCACCGACAAGATCGGCGACGGCAAGATCTTCGTCAGCCCGGTGGAGCAGGTGATCCGCATCCGCACCGGCGAATCGGGCGAGGACGCAATCTGAAATCGGCCCCTCGGGGCCATGGCAACGCGCAGTCAGCAAGGGATGACGCACAGATGAGCAAGAAGAAGGTTCTGGAACTGATGAAGGCCGAGGATGTCGAATACGTCGACATCCGCTTCACCGACCCGCGCGGCCGGCTCCAGCATGTGACCGTGATGGCCGATCTCGTCGACGAGGATTTCCTCGACGAGGGCTTCATGTTCGACGGCTCCTCGATCGCCGGCTGGAAGTCGATCGACCAGTCCGACATGAAGCTCAAGCCCGACACCGAGACCGCCTATATCGACCCGTTCTATGCCGAAAAGACGCTCTGCATCCATTGCAACGTCGTCGAGCCCGACACGGGCGAGGCCTATTCGCGCGATCCGCGCTCGACCGCGCTCAAGGCCGAGGCCTATCTGAAATCGACCGGGATCGGCGACAACGCCTATTTCGGGCCCGAGGCCGAATTCTTCATCTTCGACGACGTCCGCTTCTCGGTGAAGATGAACAAGGTCTCCTTCGAGGTCGATGCGATCGACGGCGCCTGGAACACCGACACAGAATATGAGTCGGGCAACATGGGCCACCGCCCCGGCGTCAAGGGCGGCTATTTCCCCGTGAACCCGACCGACGCGGCGCAGGACCTGCGCTCCGAGATGCTCTCGACCATGAAGCGCATGGGCATGAAGGTGGACAAGCACCACCACGAGGTCGCCTCGAACCAGCACGAACTCGGGCTGATCTTCGGCACGCTCACGACCCAGGCCGATGCGATCCAGAAATACAAGTACGTCATCCACAACGTCGCCCACGCCTACGGGCGCACCGCGACCTTCATGCCCAAGCCCATGAAGGGCGACAACGGCACCGGCATGCATGTGAACATGTCGATCTGGAAGGGCGGCAAGCCGCTGTTCGCGGGCGACAAGTATGCCGACCTCAGCCAGGAGGCGCTGTGGTTCATCGGCGGCATCCTCAAGCATGCCAAGGCGCTGAACGCCATCACCAACCCCGGCACCAACAGCTACAAGCGCCTGATCCCGGGCTTCGAGGCCCCCGTGCTGCGCGCCTATTCGGCCCGCAACCGCTCGGGCTGCGTGCGGATCCCGTGGACCGAGAGCCCCAAGGCCAAGCGCGTCGAGGCCCGCTTCCCCGATCCCTCGGCCAACCCCTATCTGGCCTTCGCCGCCCTCCTGATGGCCGGCATCGACGGGATCAAGAACAAGATCGACCCGGGCCCGGCCTCGGACAAGGATCTCTATGATCTGCCGCCCGAGGAACTCGCCGGCATCCCGACCGTCTGCGGCAGCCTGCGCGAAGCGCTGAACGAGCTCGAGAAGGATCACGACTTCCTGCTCGCGGGCGACGTGTTCACCAAGGACCAGCTCGAGGGCTACATGGCGCTCAAGTGGGAAGAGGTCTACGCCTACGAGCACACGCCCCACCCGATCGAGTATCAGATGTATTACTCCTGCTGACGCAGGCGCTGCATCGGTTGCCGCGAAGGGCGCCCCTAGGGCGCCCTTCGTCTTTCGTGGCGATGCGCGCCGGCAGGGGATTCACAGCCGCCCCCGCCCGTGACATATTTTCCCAAGTGATTCGCTCGGCGAGGGGCCGGGTGGACGGGTGCAAGGCATGACGCAGCTTTTCCGGCCGGCCTTCGGTACCTTCATCCTGTTCGCCGTCGCCTTCGTGATCGGCGGGTATTTCACCTTTGCCGCCGTCCAGGGCGATCATGGCCTGTTCCGGCGGGTTCAGGTCCATGCCGAGGCCGATGCCCTGCGCGCCGAACGCGACAGCTTGCGAGCCGAACTCGCCGAGTTGCGCAACCTCAACCGGCGGCTGTCGGACGGGGCGCTCGATCTCGATCTGCTCGATGAACGCGCCCGCGACGTGCTGGGACAGTTGCGTCTCGATGAGGTTATCCTCAACTGAAATGCGACGCAGGGCCTTGCCCCCGAACGCCTATTCGATTAGTTCAACGTTAAACTATTCCATCGACGGGAGGGGTTCACCCATGGCGACCCGCAAGGCCACAGCGAAATCGAACACCTCGCCCGAGGATCTGCGCCGCTACTACCGCGAGATGCTGCTCATCCGCCGCTTCGAGGAGAAGGCGGGCCAGCTTTACGGCATGGGGCTGATCGGGGGCTTCTGCCACCTCTACATCGGGCAGGAGGCGGTCGTCGTCGGCCTCGAGGCCGCGGCCAAGCCCGGCGACAAGCGCATCACGAGCTACCGCGACCACGGCCACATGCTCGCCTGCGGCATGGACCCCAAGGGTGTCATGGCCGAGCTTACCGGCCGGATCGGGGGCTATTCGAAGGGCAAGGGCGGCTCGATGCACATGTTCTCGACCGAGCGCCACTTCTACGGCGGGCACGGGATCGTGGGCGCGCAGGTGCCGATCGGGGCGGGGCTCGCCTTCGCCGACCGCTATCTGGGCAACGACAACGTGACCTTCGCCTATTTCGGCGACGGTGCCGCGAACCAGGGCCAGGTCTACGAGACCTACAACATGGCCGAGCTGTGGAACCTGCCGGTCGTCTTCGTGATCGAGAACAACCAGTATGCGATGGGCACAAGCGTGCGCCGCGCGACCAAGTCGCCCAGCCTGTGGGAACGGGGTGCGGCCTACGGCATCGCGGGCGAGGCGGTGGACGGGATGGATGTCCTCGCCGTCAAGGCCGCGGGCGAAAAGGCCGTCGCCGTCTGCCGCGCGGGCGAGGGCCCCTACATCCTCGAGGTCATGACCTACCGCTATCGCGGCCACTCCATGTCCGACCCCGCCAAGTACCGCACCCGCGAGGAAGTGCAGAAGATGCGCGATGAGCGCGACCCGATCGACCATGTGCGCGAGATGCTGCTCACCGGCGGGCATGCGACCGAGGACGACCTCAAGTCCATCGACCGCGACATCAAGGCGATCGTGAACGAAGCCGCCGATTTCGCCCGCGAAAGCCCCGAGCCCGGCACCGCCGAGCTCTGGACCGACATCTACGCCTGAAGGGGGGCAAGACCGATGGCAACCGAGATCCTGATGCCCGCCCTCTCGCCCACGATGGAAGAGGGCACGCTCGCCAAATGGCTGGTCGCGCCCGGCGCGACGGTGAAGGCCGGCCAGATCATCGCCGAGATAGAGACCGACAAGGCCACCATGGAATTCGAGGCGGTGGATGAGGGCGTGATCGCCCGGATCCTCGTCCCCGAGGGCACCCAAGGCGTGAAGGTCAACACCCCGATCGCGATCCTGACCGAGGCGGGCGAGGCCCTGACCGAGGCGCCCCGCGCCGAGGCGGCCGCCAAGGCGGCCCCCGCCGGGGGCCCCGCGAAGGCCGCACCCCCGGCACCGATCCCGGCCGCCGCCCCAGCCACCCCCGCCGCCACCCCCGAGATCCCCCCCGGCACGCCGATGCGCACCATGACCGTGCGCGAGGCGCT